>NZ_JCAXEC010000009.1:0-171141 GCF_059758715.1 Sphingobacterium sp. GQ94 | reverse complement strand
AAGAAGGGGGCTATTACAAAAAAAGAAACCGTATCTAACTTTTACGTTTTGATACGGCCTCTTTGTCCTCTTCTGTGTGGTAAAATACGGAAAGAACATAAAAAAAAGTACACATAATCTATTCTGGAATTTTATAATAATTCAATTGCCTTACAATCTGGTTTGCTCGTCGATTCACATAATTCGAGGGTCGTCTTGCATCCCATTTTTGCGGACTCGGCAAAATCACAATTATTAAGGCGGCTTCCTTTTTAGTTAAGCTTTTGGCCGATTTTCTAAAATAATATTTTGCGGCAGCCTCCGCCCCATAAACTCCTTGTCCCATCTCTATAACATTCAAATAGACTTCTAATATTCGCTTTTTACTCCAAAACAGCTCAATCAAAACAGTAAAATAAGTTTCCAATCCTTTTCTAAGCCAAGATCTTCCTGGCCATAAAAAAACATTTTTTGCTGTTTGCTGACTAATCGAACTTCCTCCGCGTAAGGGCTTACCGGATTTATTTTTTTTAAATGCTTCTTTTATCGCTTGGGTGTCAAACCCACTATGGTTCATAAAATTAGCATCTTCAGCAGCCAATGCTGCTCGTTTCAAATTATTCGATAAATCATCATAGTCTAACCATTCTCGATCTATTTTCCAATTCTTTCCTTCAGCCTTCCTCTCAAAACCACGCTTCAACATGAGATAGGTTATAGGTGGGTCCGTAAATTTCAGCGCAAGTACCCAAAGCATGGTCAGTACAATAAATCCGACAATTCCCTTTAAAAAAAAAGGAAATATTTTCTTTACATACAAGAGCAAGAAATTAGACTTTTGAATTTTCCTTTTCTTTCGATAATGCGTACGTTTTATGGCCATTAATGAGAAATTTTATGCAAACATACCCCGTAGAATTCAATTTTCCAGCAAATTTCAAGGTTTTTTAGTCCAAATCCTTTGTTTGGTAAATATCGACATTTCTGCTATTTTTACAACTTACTCAAAAATAACAATACCTTGGCAAAAGAAAAAAAGCAAACCCCTTTAATGCAGCAATACAATACAATTAAAGCAAAATATCCAGGTGCTTTGTTGTTGTTTAGAGTTGGTGATTTTTATGAAACCTTTGGAGAAGATGCCGTTAAAGCTGCTAAAATCCTAGGTATTGTATTAACAAAACGGGGAAATGGTTCTGAGTCTGAAACTGCGCTTGCAGGTTTCCCACATCATTCCTTAGAGACTTACTTACCAAAACTTGTTCGAGCGGGGCAAAGGGTTGCCATATGTGATCAATTAGAAGATCCAAAACAAACAAAAACAATTGTCAAACGTGGCGTTACTGAGCTGATAACCCCTGGTGTATCCTACAGCGACAACATCGTTAATCAAAAAAGTAATAACTATTTAGCCTCTATCTTTATTGATAAATTAGTCGTAGGAGTCTCATTTTTAGATATTTCTACAGGGGAATTTCTAGTAGCACAAGGTACAGCAGACTATATTGATAAATTATTACAAGGTTTCAAACCAACGGAGGTTATATTACAAAAGAAACAACATAAAGTATTTACAGAGCAATTTGGAAGCTCATACTATACCTATACCTTAGATGAATGGCCGTATACGGGGGATTATGCGAATGAGATTTTATTAAAACATTTTCAGGTCAAGTCAATGAAAGGGTACGGTATTGAGAAAATGCTTACGGGTATTCTAGCCGCTGGAGTTGCTCTCCATTATTTGAACGAAACTGAGCACCGAAACCTTCAACATATTTCAAATATTTCGAGAATTGAAGAAGATGGTCATATGTGGTTAGACAGATTCACAATTCGCAATCTGGAATTAATCCACTCAAGCAATGAAAATGCCACCACCTTATCGGATGTTTTGGACGAAACTGCCTCTCCTATGGGAGCACGTTTATTAAAACGTTGGATTATCATGCCTCTTAAACATGAAAAAAACATCAAGGAAAGGCTTCAAATTGTTGAACATTTTTACACTAATCCTTCTCTTCGCGAAAAATTAATCCAAGAGATCAAAAAAATCGGGGACCTAGAAAGATTAATCAGTAAAATTGGATTACAAAAAGCTAATCCGAGAGAGGTTGTACAATTAAAGCGCGCTTTATGTGCTGTTGAAGAGATAAAGGCCCTTAGTATTTCTCAAGAATCTCATTCTTTAAATGCAATATCTGAACAATTTGACCTATGTCTTGCTATCCGTAATAAAATTGAACAAACTTTAAAAGAAGATGCGCCAGTTTCCTTGAACAAAGGAAATGTGATTGCAGAGGGAGTAGACTCTGACCTTGATCAACTGCGAAAGATTGCATTCGGAGGAAAAGGTTATCTATTAGAAATTCAACGACGAGAAGCTGAAGCAACGGGGATTACCACCTTGAAGATAGCTTTCAATAATGTCTTTGGCTATTATTTGGAGGTAACAAACACACACAAAGACAAAGTTCCACAGGCATGGATTCGTAAACAAACCTTGGTTAATGCCGAACGTTACATCACACAAGAACTAAAAGAATACGAGGATCAAATTCTTGGAGCGGAAGAGAAAATCCAAATTATTGAAAACAGAATT
The DNA here is from genome assembly GCF_059758715.1 of Sphingobacterium sp. GQ94. NCBI lineage: Bacteria > Pseudomonadati > Bacteroidota > Sphingobacteriia > Sphingobacteriales > Sphingobacteriaceae > Sphingobacterium > Sphingobacterium sp. GQ94. Next base: position 168,560 of record NZ_JCAXEC010000009.1, on the reverse strand, counting down.
TATGGTGAATTACTTTTGGAGATTTCTGCATATATCAAGCCAATCCAACTCAATTCACAACTAATCGCAAAATTAGATGTGCTTTTAAATTTTGCACAAATAGCTGAGAAGAACTTCTATGTTAAACCGCAGATAAATGCTGGTAAAATTATAGAAATAAAGGGTGGGCGTCATCCAGTAATTGAGAAAATATTACCAATTGCTGAAGACTACATCACCAATGATACTTTACTAGATCCAGAAGGGCAGCAGATCATTATTATTACAGGTCCAAACATGGCAGGAAAATCTGCTTTACTAAGACAAACCGGCCTCATTGTGCTAATGGCTCAAATTGGGTCATTTGTCCCAGCTAAAGAAGCAACCCTAGGAATTGTTGATAAGATATTCACCCGAGTGGGTGCTTCTGATAATCTCTCTTCTGGAGAATCAACCTTTATGGTAGAAATGAATGAAACGGCGAGTATTATGAATAATATTTCAGATCGTAGCCTAATTTTATTGGATGAGATTGGTCGTGGAACCAGCACCTACGATGGAATCTCCATCGCTTGGGCTATTGCCGAGTATTTACACAACCATCCATCATGTAAAGCAAAAACTCTATTTGCGACACATTACCATGAATTAAACGAATTGAGTACTTCGCTAACTCGGATAAAAAATTTCAATGTCAGTGTTAAAGAGGTGAATAATAAGGTTATTTTCTTACGGAAGTTGGTTCCAGGAGGATCCGAACATAGCTTTGGTATCCATGTGGCTAAACTTGCTGGAATGCCTCCCAAATTACTGGCAAGAGCCAATGAAATCTTAAAACGACTTGAGCAAGAACGAACTGGCGGAGAAAAAATAAAAGATAGCATGCGAAAGATTCAGAAACAAGCATACCAATTGCAAATGTTTTCTATTGATGACCCTGTGTTAGAAAAAATTAGAGATATGCTGAATAATCTTGATGTGAACCAATTAACTCCGGTTGAGGCATTGATGAAATTAGATGAAATCCAAAGATTATTGAAGAATTAACTCAATATCCGCATTATCATTAATATTAATCGAACTTGCTCTCTCAGGAGATAATACAGATAATATTTGGTTTAGCACTTTTGAAAGACAGGACGTCTTACTCTTAGGCGATTATAAAAAAGCAGTAAAATAATACTATGGGAAATATTTTCCAGTTCAAACAGTTTTCAGTTGATCAAAAAAATTGTGCCATGCGGATTAATACTGATGGCGTTCTTTTAGGAGCCATGACAACATCTCAACATCCAGAATATATTCTAGATGTAGGTACTGGCACAGGAGTTATTTCCCTTATGCTGGCTCAACGATTTACTGATGCAAAGGTCTGGGCGGTCGAGATCGACCACCTCGCCGCCCAGACCGCTAAAGAAAACTTTATTAATTCCCCTTTTAAGGAAAGGTTAACATTAATTCATAGCGACATATTTCATTTTAAGACTCAGCAGATGTTTGATTTGATCGTATCAAATCCCCCATTTTATTTGAATACATTACATAATCCAGACCCAAGAAAAAAAATAGCCAAACATACAGATGATATTTTTTTTAAAGGATTACTTTCTTTTGCAAATAACCATTTGACAAAACAAGGGGTATTTCAAATAATTGTCTCAAATGAATTGTTAGATTTACTCATCCAAGAGTCCATGAAAAACAACCTATATTTAACTGCTAAAACTGAAATTCGTTCATTTGAAGATTCACAGGTAATCCGTTATATTCTAAGTTTTGAAAGGACCGAAAAAGAAATAAATCATAACGAATTTATTATCTATCAAAACAGGGCGGTATATAGCGAAGACTATAAAACTTTATTAAAACCCTATTTTTTAGCTTATTGATATGAAAATAGGTTTATTATCCGATACACACAGTTACCTCGATCACGCAATCTTCACGTACTTTAAGGATTGTGATGAAATCTGGCATGCTGGAGATTTTGGTTCCTTGGAGGTCATTGAATCGTTGGCAAATTTCAAACCACTCAAAGGTGTTTTTGGGAATATAGATGCTCCTCAGATTAGATTACTTTATCCTGAAAACTTACGATTTAATTGTGAGATGGTTGATGTATGGATGACACATATAGGGGGGTATCCCGGGAAATATAGTCCGCTAATTAAGGCGGAAATCCAAGATAATCCACCCAAATTATTTATTTGTGGACATTCTCATATTCTAAAGGTACAATATGATCCAAAATTAAACTTGTTGCACTTAAATCCGGGAGCTGCAGGCAAACAAGGATGGCACCATGTTAGAACACTAATGCGGTTTGAGATTAATGCAGATAAAATCGAAAATTTAGAAATTATTGAATTAGCAGAACGTTGATACTAAGTTTACAGGCTATCTCGTACCCCAATTAGAAACCCTTTTAGTTTTTCTAGAGAATCGATTACGCGTTGGTTTTCCTTGGCCTCGTTCTTGTTGCTCCGTAAAAAATCACGTGCACCTTGCAGCGTGTAACCTTTTTCTTTCACAAGATTAAAGATGATTTTTAGATTGGAGATATCGTTCTGCGTAAATAGACGATTCCCTTTTTTATTTTTTTTAGGTTGAAGAATCTCAAATTCACGTTCATAAAATCGAATCTGCGATGCATTAACATCGAACATTTCGGTGACCTCACCCATGGTATAGTATAGCTTATTAATATCTCTTTCTTTATAAGGCATGAGCTTTCGATGTTGGTGAACTAAACAAATATACAATCAATTTTCAATTTCAAAAAATCGTAACTATCTTAAAGTTATTGCGATTCCCTATATTTACCAATTATGATAGGAAAGGTTGTCGTTAGCAAGTTTTGGACTCGCTTATTCTCGATCGGAAAAGCGCAAGCCATTACGATTTTTCCTTTTATTTTCCTTAGATATAAATCTGACAAGTATAATAAAGTGCTTGTTAATCATGAATCCATCCATATCCTTCAAGCTGTTGAATTACTGATTATCCCCTTTTACATTTGGTATGTGGTAGAATTTTTTATCCGGTTTATTCAATACAAGAATTTTACCTTAGCCTATCTCAATATTTCTTTTGAAAGAGAAGCCCATATTCATGAGAAGGATTTAGGCTATTTAAAAAACAGAAAACTATACAGTTTCATTCGCTATTGTTCATCTTGATCTTGCTGATCTTCCCACCAATCAGTCTTTAAATCATCAATTTCGCGGCGATCTCTTTTGGTAGGGCGTCCAGTCCCTCTATCACGTTTAAGTATAGGTGCCTGAAATGCAGATTTGAACCCATAGGTCTCCTCCAAAGGTGTACGGTCTTCATAGAATTGAACTGCCGTTTTAGCATCGACTCTACGCTCTAAAAGGCCAGACACAAAAATAACCTTTCTTTCAATCCCTTTTTGAACGGTGTAAATCTCCCCTACTTTCACGAGATAGGATGGTTTAATATTTTGTCCGTTTAATTTCACCTTTCCGGCACGACAAGCCTCAGTAGCTAAACTTCGAGTCTTGAAGATTCGAATAGCCCATAAATATTTGTCTATACGTAATTTCTCAATTGGATCTGCCATATAGCAAAAATAGGCATATCTTCCTGATTTTGCCATTAGAGTTACACAGTTCTCATTAAAAATTTCCATATTTGTGTTGAAGTAATTTATAAAAGAATAAAATGAAGACTGAGATTAATACAATTAAAAAACTAGTTGAAGAAGCTTGGGAAAATAGACAATTGTTAGAATACAAAGAATATTTTGAAGCGATTGCTTTCGTAATTCAGATGTTAGACAACGGAGAAATTCGTGTAGCTGAACCTATTGGAGATCGTTGGCATGTAAATGACTGGATTAAAAAAGCTGTAATTCTCTATTTTCCAATTCGTGGAATGAAAGAAATCAAAAATGATCCTTTCGTTTACCATGATAAAATGAAATTAAAAACAAATTACAAATCAATTGGTGTTCGCGTGGTACCTGGTGCTTCAGCTCGTTATGGGGCTTATTTAGCCAACGGTGTCATCATGATGCCTTCATATGTAAACATAGGTGCCTACGTTGATCAAGGCACAATGGTCGACACCTGGGCAACCGTAGGCTCATGTGCTCAAATTGGAAAAAACGTACACTTAAGTGGTGGGGTTGGTATCGGTGGTGTATTAGAACCTGTACAGGCCGCCCCGGTAATTATAGAGGATAATGTCTTTGTTGGATCTCGCGCAATCGTAGTAGAAGGAATTCGCGTGGAACAAGAAGCGGTATTAGGAGCAAATGTCGTCCTGACAGCATCAACTAAAATCATTGATGTATCAGGAGCCGAACCGGTGGAATACCAAGGTTATGTACCGGCGCGCTCGGTGGTAATCCCTGGATCTTATACCAAAAAGTTTCCCGCTGGAGAATATCAAGTCCCATGTGCTTTAATCATAGGGAAAAGAAAAGAATCAACAGACAAAAAAACGTCATTGAACAATGCCTTACGTGAGCATAATGTAGCTGTTTAATCGTTGTTAGAATAAAATAGATGCAAGGATTTATCCAGAAAATAGATCAAGAGGATTTAAATCAGGCCTTAAAAACACTCAAAGAAGGCGGTATAATTTTATATCCGACAGACACTATATGGGGAATAGGTTGTGATGCGACAAATCCAGAAGCTGTAGAAAAAATAATTTCTATCAAAGGAAGACAGAAGGATAAAAGTATGATCGTCTTACTTCCCAATGAAAACAGGATTGATAGTTATGTTAGGGAGGTACCCGAGGTTGCTTATCAACTCATAGAAGTTAGTGAGAATCCTATTACTATTATATATTCGAACGCAAAAAATTTAGCTGAAAATGTCACTGCCAGCGATGGGAGTATTGGTATTCGTATCGTAAAACATCCTTTCTGTGAACAATTACTGCAAAGGTTTCGAAAACCTATCGTGTCTACATCAGCAAATATTAGTGGAGAGAAATCCCCAGGGAACTTCGATGAAATATCTACCGAAATTCTAGAGCGTGTAGATTATGTAGTGAAATTTGGTCAACATGATCCAAGAAGCTCAAAAGCCTCAAGCATCATTAAAATAGACCCTAGTGGTAAATTTGAATTTATAAGAAAATAATTATGAAAAAATTAATCTCTTTGTGTTTATGTCTATTTGCTTTTATTAGCTTTTCACTAGCACAACAAACAATTGAACCTGCAAAAACAGGAGTTTTTTATGGTAAGAGCATAGACAAAAATGGATCTATTTCAGTGAAACAACTAGAGAAATCCTTAAAAAAATCAGACGCTTTTACTGGCAAAATAGAAGGTCAGGTTGTCCAAGTTTGTAAGAAAAAAGGATGTTTTCTCACACTCAAACGAGAAGGAAATCAACAACCAATTATGGTCAGGTTTACAGATTACGCCTACTTTGTACCACAAGATCTAATAGGGAAAAAAGTTGTTATTCAAGGCAAAGCGAAGGTTAAAGAAAGTAGTGTTGAATGGCAAAAACATTACGCTGAGGACATGGGCAAAAGCAAGGAAGAAATTGCTAAAATTATAGAACCAAAAATTGACATATCCGTTGTTGCTGACGGCGTTTTAGTTGTAAACTAAAAACAAAAGACTTAATTTGCAGGCTGTAAATATTCATTTACAGCCTTATTTTTAATATCACAAATATGTCCCTATTCCAATCTGCTGCTTGTCAAAGCATCAATCTTTCAGGTCGTTTGATGACATTTGAAGTGCCAAAGATAATGGGTATTTTGAATTTAACCCCAGACTCATTCTTTGATGGAGGCCAGCACAATACAGTCGAATTATCTTTAATTCACGCAGAGAAGTTAATTAATGAAGGAGCCGACATAATAGATATAGGGCCTTATTCCAGTAGACCAGGCGCCAAAGAAATCTCCGCCGCACAGGAAATCGATAGAGCAATTCCAGTTATTGAATTAATCAAAAAACGATTTCCACAAACCACGCTTTCAATTGATACCTATCGCGCGGAAGTAGCGCAAGCAGCAGTTCAAGCTGGGGTTCACATAATCAATGATATTTCTGGAGGCACCCTAGATGATAAAATGTTTGAGACAGTAGCTGAATTACAAGTTCCTTATATACTTATGCATATGAGAGGAACCCCGGAGACTATGCAGCAATTTACAGATTATCAGGATGTAGTCGAAGATATCGCTGTCAATTTAGGCCATTCAATAGCAAAATTGCGCGATTTGGGTGTGAAAGACATTATCCTAGATCCTGGATATGGATTTTCAAAGACAATTGATCAAAATTATGAATTACTCTTCAGGGTAAATGAACTTCATTTTTTCAAATTACCTGTCTTGGGAGGAATCTCCAGGAAGTCAATGATCTATAAAAAAATCGGAAAATCTGCTGACCAAGTCCTTAGTGGAACCATCGCATTAAACACCTTACTTCTGGAAAGAGGCGTACAAATACTACGTGTTCACGATGTAAAAGAAGCCAAACAACTGATTGATATTTTCTATAGTTAAAGTTTTGAAGAAAAAACGAGACATCATGACCATTGGATTTGCATTATTTGCAATGTTCTTTGGAGCTGGTAATTTACTGTTACCACCATATATTGGTATCCAGATTGGAGACCAGGTTTGGATAACTATTTTAGCCTTTGGCTTAACAGGGATTCTACTCCCCTTCTTAGGGATATTGGCAGTTGTTAATTCAGGAGAATCATTTAATGATCTTGGGGCGCGGATAAATAAATTCATTGCACCAGTACTAGGAACTGTAATTATGCTTTGCATTGGTCCCTTAATTGCAATTCCAAGGACAGCAGCAACAACTTTTGAAGTTGGAATTTACCCAAACTTTGATAATCCTGAACCGATTTGGACCTCTCTTATTTTTTTTATCATCACTTGGTTACTTACTATTTCTCCGTCGAAGGTTGTTGATATTATCGGAAATATTCTTACCCCCTTATTATTGATCCTATTAGTTTCACTAATCGGAATAGGTATAGTTACCTCTGGATTAACATTCAATTCTACCGAATTAAGTGCAAGTGAATCCTTTACTTTAGGTTTCGTAGAAGGATATCAAACGCTAGATGTATTGGCCTCTGTGATATTTGCTTCTATTATTATTGCAGCTGCTAAAGTTAAAAGTTATAACACAATAAAATTAAGAAGCCAGGTTGTTATTTCTGCCGGTTTGCTTTCTGCAATTTGTTTGTTTATTGTGTACGGCGGATTAATTTTTTTAGGGGCGACCTCCGCTATTCAAGATTCTTCTATCAAACGCTCAGAATTACTAATCCATATATCACAATCTATTTTAGGGCCTTATGGAATGATGGCAATTGCACTTAGCATAGCCCTTGCTTGTTTAACCACAGCGATAGCTCTTGTCTCAGCCGTTGGCATGTTTTTCTCGAAATTAACACGCGGAAAGCTTAGTTACAAGTTATTGGTTACCCTTTGTTGTATTGTATCGTGTATTTTATCTGTTTCAGGCGTTGAAAACATTATCACTTTCGCTTATCCGATATTGAGTTTTGTTTATCCAATCGTCATAACCTTAGTGTTATTTACGGTGCTATTTGGTTCAATTGTAAAAGAAAGACAACCTTACGTGGCTGCCTTGATAGCCTCAACTGTTATTGCTACCTTCTCTCTTTTAAAACATTTAAATTTACTTAAGAAAGAATATATTGATCATCTTAACAATATCCCACTCTTTAAATATGAGCTAGGCTGGGTAATACCATCAACCCTACTGTTTATCTTGTTTTGTGTGATCGCCAAAGCCAAGGATAAAAAACAACTGAGCGAGAATAATTAGTCTTACCGATCTAATTAGTTCATTAAAAAAGGAAGTAAAATACTTCCTCTTTTAAACGGTTATCTAACGATACTTCCAGCTGAAATATCCGATATCGGGTTTACAAAATCCAACCTTCCATCCGCATCCTCTGCCATCAGAATCATACCCTGAGATTGTATCCCTTTTATCTCGCGGGGTTCAAGATTGATTAAAATGGACACCTGTTTTCCTATAATTTGTTCAGGTGTAAAATGTTCAGCAATTCCAGATACTACAATACGTTTATCAAGCCCAGTGTCAACCGTTAGTTTCAAAAGCTTTTTCGTTTTCGCCACTTTCTCAGCATTAAGAATTTTTCCTATCCGAATGTCTAATTTTCCAAAATCATCAAAACTTATATTTGTTTTTTGTGAGACCTTAGGAACAGCCAGTGCATTTACTTGTCGAGCGTTGGCTAATTTTTCCAGCTGAAATTCAACTTGTTCGTCAGTAATTTTTTCAAAAAGCATCTGTGTTTGCCCTAGAATATGATTAGAAGGTAATAAATCAGATTTTCCAGCATCATCCCAACTTTTAGGTTCGAGTTTCAACATTTCAAAAATCTTCTTGCTTGTAAAAGGTAAGAAAGGTTGTCCCATAACCGCTAAATTTGCAACAATTTGGCCAGCGACAAAAAGAACAGTTTTTACACGGTCTGGATCATCTTTATAAACTTTCCAGGGTTCCTGATCAGCCAAATATTTATTCCCCAATCTCGCAGCATTCATAAAATGAGCTAATGCCTCACGGAATCTGTATTGAGACAGGGATTGTTTAATAAGTTCAGGAAATTGCGACAATTCATCCAACAAGGTTAAATCGCTTTGATTTAGTGACGAACCTAAAGATACATTTCCTTGAAAATATTTATGTGATAGAACCATTACACGATTAATAAAATTCCCAAAAATAGCCACAAGCTCATTATTTACACGGGCTTGGAAATCTTTCCATGTAAATTCACTATCGGAAGTCTCGGGCAAAATGGAGATTAACATGTATCTTAACTCATCCTGTTTCTCTGGAAATTCATCCAAATATTCGTGTAACCATACCGCATGGTTTCTTGAAGTAGAAAGTTTATCACCTTCTAAGTTTAGAAATTCATTAGCCGGCACATTTTCCGGAAGGATATACTCTCCGTGCGCATGAAGAATCGCCGGAAAGATAATGCAGTGAAAAACGATATTATCTTTTCCAATAAAATGAATTAATGTGGAATTATCCTTCGGGTTCTGTTGAGTTTTCCAATAAAGTTCCCAATCCTTTCCTTCATCTATTGCCCATTGTTTGGTAGCAGAGATATAACCAATTGGAGCATCTAACCAAACATATAATTTCTTTCCTTGTGCTTCTTGCAAAGGAACATCAACTCCCCAATCTAAATCACGTGTCATTGAGCGTGGTTGCAAACCAGATTTTAACCACGATTGACACTGGCCAAAAACATTAGATTTAAGGACATCTTTCTTTTCATCAATAATCCATTTTTCTAGCCATGGTTGATATTTATCTAATGGCAGATACCAATGTTTAGTTTCTTTTAAAATTGGCGATTTTCCACTTAAGGTAGATTTAGGATTAATAAGGTCAGTTGGATTTAAAGAAGTACCACATTTTTCACATTGATCTCCGTAAGCTCCTTCATTATGACAATGAGGGCAAGTTCCAACGATATAACGATCTGCTAGAAATTGTTGGTATTCTTCATCAAAATACTGCTCAGAAAAACGTTCGATAAATTCTCCTTTTTCATACAGGTTTAAAAAGAATTCTTGAGATAATTCGTGATGAATTTTCTCCGAGGTACGATGATAAATATCAAATGAAATTCCGAATTGTTCAAAACTCTCCTTAATCTGTTGATTATACTTATCAATAATTTGTTGAGGTTGAACCCCTTCTTTTTTTGCTTTGATCGTGATTGCGGCACCGTGTTCATCCGAACCACAAACATACACTACATCTTTATGATTTAGGCGAAGGAAACGAACAAAAATATCTGCTGGAATGTATGCCCCAGCAAGGTGACCAATATGTAAAGGACCATTCGCATACGGTAATGCAGATGTTATGGTGTAACGTTGTTTATTAAAAATATCCAATGTGAAAGAAAATTAATGTTAAAACAAGCCAATCAGCTCTGAAACAAAGATACAGCTATTTGCAATAATCTGCTAAGCATTGATGTAAAATCATGAATTTCTATAGTATATTGGAAATTTCAGTATCTTAGGATCAAGATTTAATTAGGATAAAAATATGCGATATTCAAAAATAGACATCGGATTACTCATTGTTCGGGTTGTCATTGGTGGTTGTATGTTGGCCTTCCATGGTCTTGGAAAACTAATGGGCGGAACTGAGACCTGGACTGCAGTAGGAAATTCAATGCAAAACTTAGGGATTAGTTTTATGCCAACTACATTTGGTTTTATAGCGGGGCTAGTTGAAACCGTTGGTTCATTATTCTTTATATTGGGACTTTGGACAAGACCAACTGCCGCTTTACTCGCAATAACAATGGTTGTTGCTGCCCTGAATCACATAAGTAGTGGAGATAGCCTCTCAGTAGCCTCCCATGCAATAGAATTTTTAGCCGTTTTTGTAGCTTTCGCTTTGATGGGTCCTGGAAAAATAAGTGTGGATAAAAAATAAATCGAATATCTTAAAATAAAAAAGCTTCCTTGCATTGAAGGAAGCTTTTTTATTGCATACTATACTGTAAATACAATACCTTATTTTAAAAATAATTTAGCGTGCCAACTGTCCTTTAAAGGAACTTCCCATTTGGTGTCAAATTCATTTTCGGTTTGAACCATATTGTTAAACACAATTGTATTTTCATTTACCACTCCTTCCAGACAAAGTGCCTCAAAAACATCGCGAGAAACCAATTGAAGATTTCCTTGATTATCTTTATAAGAGATCAACATACGGTTGAACAAGTCAATCTGCAATTCAGCACCTAGATCCTTAAGTATTCGAACTGACTTGTCAATGGAACAACCGGTCACCTGAGCGGCTCTTTCATCAACACTTAAAACGACAAATAGGTTATACAACACGTCAACTTTCGCTGATAGTTGGCTACCGTGCGCTGTCCATTCTCGAATAAAATCGTCCAATCTACTCTGAGCCAATTGTAATTCGGGTTGTGTAAAAAAACGGTTTGCTTGATAAATCCAGACTTTATTCATGATCAACTACTAATTAATGTGCATAATAGGGTGATATCATTAAATAGACTACTACTCCAGTAACAGCTACATACAGCCATAGAGGGTACGTTATTCTAGCAAGTTTCTTATGACGTTCATAAGCTCCAGCAATCCCTCTAACAAAAGTAAACAATACCAGTGGAATAATAACAACGGATAACACGATATGCGTAATCAATATGAAATAATAGAGATAACGGATGGATCCATCATCACCAAACTTCGTTGACTCGGAGGTCATATGGTAAGCTAGATACATGACGAGGAATAAGGAGGATAAAACCATACATAATTTAACCAAACGCTCATGAAGAAGCACATTACCTTTCTTGATAGCTGAGACAGCAATGACCAGAATAACAGCAGTCAGTCCATTAATAGTGGCATAAATTGGCGGAAGAAAACTGAGAGGTTGAATATCATAACCCATTTTCGTTAAATTGACACCAAATAATGCAGCAACAGCCAAAGGAATAATAACAGATAAAGTCCAAATTAATACCTTATACTTCTTTTCTTCTTTCGTCATTGTCATAATTATTTTTTTTGAATTTTCTGAGGGTTGTTACGAATCTCCTCTACAACTTGAACTTTAATTTCATCTTCTAATCTGTCGATTTCAGATCGAAGACCTATATCATAAAATCCGCGAATTCTCCCCTTGGAGTCAATTAGAATAAAACGGTTACTAATTATAAACTTTGATTTTTCATGCTCAACAGCCATCGCCTCTATCAACATACGTTCTCTCGCGTATTTCAAAATATCAACATTCGAATTATTCACAACAAACCAATTGGGATTCATCTCTTCTTTAAATTCAGAAATGTAATCATCAATGTTTTCCTGGGTGTCCATAGAGTCGACTGATATTGAAAAGAATTGGATGTTATAATTTGTTTTAAACCGATTAGAAACTGTTCGCATATCATGAAACAGTTGCTTGGACAGACCTTTATCTTTTGTATAAAACAAATGAGCAATAGTAATAACGGTATCAGCACCCAAAAATACTTTCGGTTTACCGTCAAAATTGGTAAACTCGATTGGACCGAGTTGATGAAAAATAGTATCCGGGATTTCTCTTCCCATTACACGATTTGTTTTACCAGAAAGATGTTTTTCACCAAAAACAGGTAATTTAACATACTCGTTAGATCCCATTCTATTGACCATTATATACAAAAATCCTGGCACAAATAAAACAAGTGCCAGGATAATTAATTTCGATATATTCTTCGAACGAGTATTCTTACTCATTTAAATTAATGTTATTTATGTGGATAAGTAGGTTGATGTGTAAATGCTCCATTCAAAAATTCCCCTTCAACCATTAAAAGAATGATGAAGAAAATGATGAAGAAAAATACAATACTACAAGTGACGATAAAACTTGATTTTTCAAATTTTAAGTGCATAAAAAATGCAACAATATAGTAAGCCTTTACTAACGTTAAGGTTATATAAATTACATTAACAAGCATTCCTTTCTGAAGAACTCCCCAATGGTGAACTAAACCCAAAGCGATAAAAAATTCTAAAGCAGTTAATAATAGAAGAACAAAAAATACAGCCCAAATTCGTTTTTTGTCCATGCCTTCTCCATGTGCGTGTGCGTCTTGGCTTGCTATATGATCGTGATTACTCATGTCGTGTGTTAATTAAAAAGTGTACAAAAAATTAAACCAAGTAGAAGAATGTAAATACAAACACCCAAACTAGATCTACAAAGTGCCAATAAAGCCCAACTTTTTCAATCATTAAGTAAGTTCCTCTTCTCTCAAATGTATTATTCATGGTCATCGATAACACGATGATGTTCAACAGCACACCAATAGATACGTGGAAGCCGTGAAATCCCGTAATTGTGAAGAACAGATTCGAAAACTGAAGCGCCGCAGTATAAGATATATCGTTGGTGAAATAAGGTTGTAATGCTTCAACAATACCGTTAGCATCTGTAATACCAGTGGCAGGATTACGACCGAACCAAAACCCCTGATGATGCAAGTGACTCCATTCCGTTGCTTGACAGCCCAAGAAACAAAGTCCCCCGAGTACAGTCCAAGTCATCCATTTTATGACTTCTTTTTTTGAATTACGATGTCCTGCGTCTACGGCTAAAACCATCGTAACTGAAGACATAATTAAAATAAAGGTCATTATACCTACAAACACTAAAGGTTGCCCACTTTCAGCGATGCCTGGTATAGATTGGAATACTTTATCCGCGTCAATCCATGTAGGTTGGGCAAATTTCTGTGCACCATAATAAACCAAAAATGCAGAAAATGTAAATGCATCTGACACAAGGAAAAACCACATCATGATTTTTCCATACTCTAAGTTCCAAGGTGATTTTCCACCATTCCATGGTCCTTCTTTTACCTTATCCAATTGCGATACTGTTGTACTCATTGTTTACTGTTATTGATTCAAAAGTAAGAAAACATAAATATATATCCATAATAGATCTAGAAAATGCCAAAAAATTGTGGCAAGTTCCATCCGGAAAACATTATTGGAGTTAGGGATCCCCTTAATTGCTCCAAATAAACTTCTAGCCAGCACCAAGATTCCGGCAATAATGTGAGCTAGGTGCAGGCCTATAAATGCGTACACAAAAGATTGTGATGCATTCGTGTTGACAAAGGTAATACCTCGGTCAAACAAAACCGTCCAAGATTGGAACTGAAAAACAAAAAATGCAACTCCCAATAAAATAGTGAGAATTAGCAATACAATCTGCTTTTTAGTTTGATTTGCCTTTGCCGCTTGATATGCAAAATGCATAGTAATACTACTTAGCACAATTACAGCAGTGCTGAAAATCATAGCATGAGGTAATATGGTTTTAATCCCCTTGTCTACCCCACTCGCAGTATAAACAATAAATCCGCTGGACCAAGCAGCAAACATCATGAACATACCAATCATGCCAAGCAAAAGATTAAATTTCTTCGCTTTCCTAGATCTTAGTAGGTTCTCATTCATCAACTTTTGCTTATCCATTGCAATATTTAATTCCATTGTTATTTAAAAGGTATAAAATCAAATAATAACACCAATTGTGTCACTGGTAAATATATAAACGAAGTAAACATAATTTTCTTCGCTGTATTAATCTCTTTTTTTATTAAGTGTTGATATCCGTAATAAGTGAACCACAAACCGCCCAAAAGCGAAACACCCGTGAACACCCATCCGCCTATTCCGAAGTACATTGGCAAAAATCCGATCGGAATCATCAAAATGCATGATACAAAAATAAACCATGCTGAAATATTATCCTTCTTAGTTGTTGGTAGCAACCTAAAACCTGCTCGTTTGTAATCATCATCTGAAACCCATGCTATAGCCCAAAAGTGAGGAAATTGCCAGAAAAACTGAATTCCAAATAACACAAATGGTGTAATAACAATAGCCTGTTCACTTACCTGCGCATAAGCCAAACCGAAACCTTCGGGTTGAAAAGCTGCAAAATATCCAATCAAAGGAGGTAAAGCCCCAGGTATTGCACCAACCCATACTGCTATCGGAGACTTTTGCTTAAGTGGAGTGTAAACGAAAGCATATAAAAAAATTGAGAAGACAGAGAGTAAACCAGCAACAAAATTTAGCTGAATTAAAACCAGTGTTCCAAAAATTCCCATAAACACACTTAATATCAAAGCCTGCCCTGTAGTCATTCTCCCTGCTGGTAAAGGTCTATCTTCAGTACGTTTCATTAGCTTGTCTAAATCACGCTCAATAATTTCATTAAAGCCATTTGCGGCACCCGTAACTAAAAAACCTCCGAAGGTTAGCAATGCCCAATTAAACCAGATAATATCCCCTTGTTGATTAGCTCCAATTAAAAAAGCTATAGAGGCAGAAAAAACAACTGTCAAATTCAAACGTAGTTTGACAAGTTTGTTAAAATCTGAGATAAACTCCTTCATATTCAATATTTTTCCCTAAACAGGTGATAATTTTCCAACCTTTGGTGTACTCAATGTTAATAATAAATAATATTGAGTAGCAACCAATAAACTAGCAACAATTAGATGCAGTGTCTGAGCAAAAGCTGGAACACTATATCTAGCCAAAATAATTCCTATTAGCATTTGAACACCGACCAACACCAGTGAAATTAGTGTTAAATTGTATTGAATACTTCCAAACAATGTGGATCTCCTAATTTTATAGTAGAAAAATATAGAGATTGCTAAAGTTAAATAGGAAAGTAGGCGATGCATTACATACGAACTACCTATCGAGTCAATCCAGTCACTACGTTGAATATTTTGTTGATTTAAATGGTCAATCGTTTCCCTGACCTCAGTACCATAAACAACTTGTATTACCAATATGAATAATGAAAGTAATGTGAGCCATTTAAAAGTAGACTGTGAGTTCTTTAACATTCCTTGATCACGGAAAGTAATTGCCAAATGATAAGTTTGTATACTGATACAAACGATCACCAATGCCAATAACATATGAACCGTAATGATCCAAGGAGTCAGGTTAGTGGATACAACAATTGAACCTAACCAGGCTTGTATCACAACAACAATAAGATTAAGAACGCTCCATATTACTATGGCTTTTTTCTTCTTCCAGTATGTAAAGGAGTAAAGCAATGTAAACAAGAGGCAGAAACCTGCTGCAACACCGGCAAGACGATTAACATATTCCGTCCAAGTTTTTGCAGCATTGAATTCCTCATGAATAAGTATAGATTTATCGTGTCGAATTTGATCAGCTAAATCTGAATAACCAAAAAACTGAATCATATTCGCGAAACGCAAATTCTTTTTTACCCTTCCTTGTACGTATTCTTGCTCATACCCAAGAGGTAATTGAGAAGCATCCGTAGGTGGAATAATTCTATTGAAACATTTCGGCCAATCCGGACAGCCCATTCCTGAACCTGTACTCCGGACAATCCCTCCTGCTGCAATTACTAAGAAAAGAACGAAAATCGTGATCTTGCTTATCCGAATAAAACGCTTTTCAGCAACTGGATACATGGATCTTATCTCTTTACAATTTATTTTAAGGGGTAGGAAAACCTACCCTTCTGTTACTCTATTATGTTCTTTATCCCAAGCTTTTTGAGCTTCAATACCTTCTTCATTATTTTCCCAATCGTGTAATAAATTAGAACTCATTGTTTGAGAGAAAGGTACTGTTTGCGGAATAAAATCTGATTCGTGCCCTGGCTTACTGTAGTCATAAGGCCAACGGTATACCGAAGGGATTTCTCCAGGCCAGTTACCGTGAATATGTTCTACTGGTGTAGTCCATTCTAGTGTATTAGAATTCCAAGGGTTTTGTGGAGCACGTTTTCCACACCAAATTGATGAGAAGAAGTTCCAAATAAACGCTACTTGACCAAGTGCTGATACAATTGCAGCCCAAGTAATTAACAAGTTAACCGAAACCCATTTTTCCATGAATGGAAATTCAGTGAAAGCATAATAACGACGTGGAACACCATCAATACCCATAAAGTGCATAGGGAAGAATACTAAATAAGCACCAATAAAGGTCAACCAAAAATGGAAATATCCCAAGCGCTCGTCCATTAGACGTCCAAACATTTTAGGATACCAGTGATATACACCACATAACATTCCAAAAATTGAAGCAGAACCCATTACCAAATGGAAGTGAGCTACCACAAAGTACGTGTCATGTAAATTAATGTCTAATGCAGCATTACCTAAATATAATCCAGTTAAACCACCAGAGACAAAGAATGAAACCATACCTATAGCAAACATCATAGCTGGGGTAAACCTGATATTACCTCTCCATAATGTTGCAATATAATTAAATGCCTTAACAGCTGAAGGAACGGCAATAATTAACGTTGTTATCATAAACACACCTCCAAGGAAAGGGCTCATTCCTGTCACAAACATATGGTGACCCCATACAATAAAGGAAAGAACAGTAATCCCAACTAGCGAATAAACCATGGCATGGTAACCAAAAATAGGTTTACGGGAATTTGTCGAAATAACCTCAGAGGTAATACCTAGTGCAGGCATAACTACAATATATACTTCAGGGTGACCTAAGAACCAGAACAAATGTTGAAATAAAATTGGAGAACCGCCCTCATTAGGTAGGATCGTACCCTGAACAACTAGATCTGATAGATAAAATGATGTGCCAACTGAACGGTCAAAAAATAGCAAGACTACCGCAGAAACCAATACAGGGAACGACAGTAAGCCTACTATAGCCGTTAAAAAGAACGCCCAAATAGTAAGAGGCATTTTCCATAAATCCATTCCTTTGGTACGTAAGTTCAAAACGGTGGAAATATAATTTATACCCCCCATAACTTGTGAGGCTATGAACAATGTCATACTAATTAACCAAAGGGTCATTCCCAAACCAGAGCCAGAAATTGCTTTAGGAACCGCCGATAACGGAGGGTAAATGGTCCATCCAGCAGAAGCCGGTCCGCTTTCAACAAAGAAAGATGCTACCATGATAACACAGGCAATAAAGAAGAACCAATAAGATAACATATTCATCAAAGGAGAAGCCATATCTCGGGCTCCTAATTGGTAGGGAATAAGTAAATTACTAAATGTTCCTGAAAGGCCCGCTGTTAAAACAAAAAACACCATCATGGTTCCATGGATAGTCACCAACGATAGGAAGAAGTCAGGTCGTATTCGACCACCTTCTGCCCATTTTCCCAGGAAAACTTCCAAAATAGGAAATTCTGAATCAGGCCATGCAAGTTGGATACGGAATAAGATCGACAGGATCATGGCAAAAACAGCCATGATAATACCAGTGATCAAAAACTGCTTTGCAATCATCTTGTGATCTTGACTAAAGATATACTTCGTCAAAAATGACTCATGATGATGATCATGAGAATCGTGATGAGATGCGTCGTGCGATATAACTGTAGTTGACATATTCTATTTAATTCTCTGTTATATTAATTTAATGATGCAGCAATAGATTGCTCTTGAGTAGTGTTGTCAGTGGTTTGAGCAAATTCCTTTTGCAAATCTTCAGTAAAGTATTTAGCTTGTTTGCTCAACCAATCTTTATATTCAGCCTCTGTAACAACAACAACTTTCTTTTGCATGTTATAATGGGATTCACCACAAATTTTAGCACAAAGCATCACATAATCATATTGCGGATCATTCATACGATCACGCATTTCCTGTGTCGTTACAGTTGGCGTAAATTGAAAATAATTAGTCATACCAGGTACCGCGTTAATTTGCACACGGAAATCTGGAATATAGAATGAATGAATAATATCCTTTGATAGGATATGGAAACGAACTGCTTTATTTACTGGAATCACAATATCACTACCTTTGATATCATCCCATGAATTCTTATCATTGAAATCGATACCATAAGAGTTTAGAGGAGTTGTTAATTTATAGTTACGTTTTCCAATTTCTCCATCGTTACCAGGATAACGAACGTTCCACATAAATTGCTCTCCTAATACCTCAATCTGAATTGCAGATTTTTGAAGTTCTTCTGGAATGTTAGTAATCGATCTCCAAGTAAAGAAACCAAATAAGACAAGAATAGTTAAAACAACCGCAGGCACAATAGTCCAAAGTCTTTCGATAGCGTCATTATGAGGATAATAATACGCTTTTCGTTTAGCGCGCATTCTATAAAAGAAAGCAAAGCCTAATAATAAAATGTGAACTAAAACCAAAACAACTGTAATAATAACCGTGGTGATGATAAACATTCTATCAATTTCCAAACCATGTAAAGTTACAGCATCACGCCACGACCAACTTCCCCAAACTGCATATCCATAATAGACAAATGCAAGAAAAGATACTAGAAATACAAGCAATAAAGCAGCTTGTATTGTGTTACTGGTTAATGGATTATATTTACCATTTACTTTCTTTGTAAGAACATAAATAGAGCTCACTTTTCCAATTACTGCGATTACAGTACATACAACTAAGAAAAGTAAGATGTAGTAAATTAGATTTTTATAAACCTGTGGATCAACTACCTTTTCTTGCTTTACATTACTAGGAGCAGCACTTACTTTTGAATCCGCAGCAGGTGCAGAAACCTTAGCAGAATCTTGGGTAGTTGCCGAAACACCTGCCGAAGAATCGGCAACAACCGTGGTTGCATCAACAGGAGCCGCTGTAGTTTGCTCCGAAGGAACAGCCGTAGCAGTAGAATCCTGAATTGAAGCTAAAGCTGGTGCGACAAATAACAAGTTAATAGCCAATAAGCCTCCAATCAAGGACTTAAATCTGTTATGTATTTTAAACTTCATTTCTTATAAGACGTTTGAACGTTATTTAAACTTAATCACTATTAAATTTGGTGATGTAAACTCTCATCCAAAAATGGATGATTCTTCGGTGCAAGGCCATGTTTACTTAATTTAGACAAAACTAGGAAAGTAAATAAACCTACAAAACCTATCGCAGTTCCAATTTCAACAAAACCAAAGCCTCTATTGGCCTCAACAGTGCCAGGCATAATCATAATATAATAATCCAACCAATGACCCAATAGCAATAATATCGCTACAAATAACATAACATTGAGTTTACGTTTGGCATCACGGTCAACTAACAATAGCAAAGGAGCCACAAAGTTAATAATAATGTTTAACCAAAACCATGGCTTGTACTCGGGTTCCCAACGCTTGTAAAAATATACGGTTTCTTCAGGAATGTTTGAATACCAAATTAACATGAATTGAGCAAACCAAACGTAAGTCCAAAAAATTGAGAATCCAAGCAATAAATTACCCAAATCATGTAAATGATTTTCGTTAACCCATGCCATATAACCGGCCTTCTTAACCAAAACTAAGACAACAACGATAACGGCAAGTCCACTTACAAACATAGCGGCAAAATTATACCAACCAAACATAGTTGAGAACCAATGCGCCTCTAGGGACATAATTGTATCGAATGACCAAATCGGAGTAGTGAAACCAAAAATAACTAAAAATATAGCTGATAATTTAAAGCTCTTTTTATAGGAGTTCAATCCTCCCGCTAAATCTTCATTATAGGAAAGCTTTGCTAAGATGAAAGCGAAAATACTGTAGCTACCCATGAACAATATTTGACGGATTAAATAGCCAGGTACATTTAAAAAGGCTTCTTTTCCGGCAATTAATGCATCATACTTAGGGCTATTAGGATCGGTTAATCCTTCAGCATGCCAATGATGATAAAGATTATGTGTAGTAAGACCTAAGCCTACAATCACTAAAAGTAAAATAGACGCTAAAGGTAAAATACTAGCCATGGCATGTGGTATACGGAGTAAACCAGCTGACCAACCAGATTGAGTAACCATTTGCAAAGCAACAAAAAATGCTCCAGCAGCACATACACAGGTAAAGTAATAACCCATCAATAATAAATTGGCATATGTCCGCTCAACCATTATATGGTCACTGGATAGTAAGCCTAAAGCTATTGCAGCTATCCCTACAACGATAGCAACTAGACTCAATACTTTAGCGATACCGGTGAACTGAAATTGTTCGCTGAAATTATAATCGTGATGATGATTGTGAGTTCCCATTTATAATATCGTTGTTAGATTATTTTTTTTGTAATTCATGAACATACATAACCACTTTCCAACGTTCATCTGGTGTTAACTGCGATGCGTGTGAACCCATCGCATTATATCCATAAGTAATGGTGTGGTAAATTTTCCCATCTGAAAGCTCAGACATTAGACCTCCTCTTGATGAAGGGGTACCAACAG
Organism: Sphingobacterium sp. GQ94; assembly: GCF_059758715.1. Lineage (NCBI taxonomy): Bacteria > Pseudomonadati > Bacteroidota > Sphingobacteriia > Sphingobacteriales > Sphingobacteriaceae > Sphingobacterium > Sphingobacterium sp. GQ94. Next base: position 147,752 of record NZ_JCAXEC010000009.1, on the reverse strand, counting down.
ACTGATGAAACGATGGCGGCGGAGGGAAATTTTCCAAGGCACGTTTACCTCTTGAATCTTCAACCTCTCTATCTTTTGTAATCGAACCATCTCCAGCTCCTTCAGGACCGTGACAAACAGCACAGTAAGTAAGAAAAAGAGCTTGCCCTTGTGCTAAATTTGCTTGATTAACGATCAAAGGACTCTTAAGTTCCAAACCAGCTCTTTGATATTCCTCAACAGAGGAACCATATTCAAAACGATCAAATCCTATTGGGTTAGTGCCCTTGGGAGGAGTTTGAGCTGTTTTTTTGTCTTTAAAATTATTATTCGGTTGATCCGGATTAAAAGCAATTGGATCGTACATATTGCGCGAGAATTCCCAACCAGCACTACGCGTAGTGCCATCCCCACAGGCTGATACAACCGCTGTTAAAGCGATAGCCACACATACAGTTCCAAGAAAATTCTTCTTATTCATAACTAACATATTTTCTTTCATTGTATTTAACTTCAACAGCTCCAGCATCTTTCAATAGATTATCGATAAGCGTATGATCTGCATTTTCATGAGCATCAATTGCAATGATAAAACGATCATCCGTAGCTCTAAAATCCATTACGCGCGGAGCACGACCTGGGAATAAGTGATTGCGAAAAAAGAATGTCGCTACCATACCCAGAGCACAAATTAATATCGTTACCTCAAAAGTAACTGGAACAAAATTCGGAATTGAAAAAGAAGGTTTACCCCCAATATTCATTGGCCAATCATAGGCCATTGTAAAGAATAATAAACTGAATCCTAATATCGTACCAGTAGCTCCAAATAGAAAGGCTGCTATTGGCAAACGTGAAGGTTTAACACCTAGTTTTGCTTCAATACCATGAATTGGCATAGGTGTAAAACAATCATAAATGCTTATATTATTCTCTTGCAATTTGTCAATCCCATGCATCATGTCATCAGGATCAGCAAAACTACCTAGTATATATTTTGTATTATTCATTGCTGTTATTTTTGATCTAGTGCTTTAATATCTTCTTCCGTGACAGAATCATATTTATTCAATGAGTTCTTGAAGTACTCTACTTGATCCTCAGGGAAAGCTCCTTCTTCAACCAGTTTAGTTTTGTGTTGCAAACTTGCACGTTTTAATAGCAATTTCACCTCTGCAATAGCAATACCTGGTAAGAAACGAAGGAACAATAAGAATAAGGTAAAGAAAAGACCAATTGATCCAACAAAAATACCAACATCAACCCAGGTAGGATAGAACATAGCCCAAGAAGATGGCAGATAATCACGATGAAGAGAGGTAACAATAATTACGAACCGCTCAAACCACATACCTATGTTTACAACAATCGACAGAATCCAAGAGATTGGAATACTTGTACGAATCTTTTTGAACCAAAATAATTGAGGCGAAATAACATTACAGGTCATCATCGTCCAATATGCCCACGCGTATGGTCCTGCAATACGGTTTTCAAAAGCATACATCTCATATTCTGAACCAGAATACCAAGCAATGAAAAGCTCCGTTAAATAAGCAATACCAACTATCGATCCTGTTGTTAGAATAATCTTATTCATGGATTCAATATGAAACATGGTAATGTAGTTCTCAAAATTCATCACCTTACGTAGGATTAACAATAAGGTTTGTACCATGGCAAAACCCGAGAAGATCGCTCCGGCAACAAAGTATGGAGGGAAAATCGTGGTATGCCATCCCGGAATTACTGAAGTTGCAAAGTCCATTGATACAATTGTATGCACAGAAAGTACAAGCGGAGTAGAAATCCCGGATAAAATCAAGGAAACGATTTCAAAACGTTGCCAAGTCTTAACTGATCCGTTCCATCCAAAAGACATGATGGAATAAATCCTCCGTTTTAAGCCATTTGCGCGGTCACGAACTGATGCAATATCAGGTAAAAGACCACAGTACCAAAATACCAATGAAACAGTAAAATATGTTGAAATTGCAAAGGCATCCCAAACTAAAGGCGAGTTAAAGTTAACCCATAATGATCCAAATTGATTTGGAAGTGGAAAAATCCAATATGCTAGCCAAGGACGTCCCATGTGAGCAACTACATAGGTAGCTGCACAGATTACCGCAAAGATCGTCATGGCCTCTGCAGATCTATTGATTGAATTACGCCAGTTTTGACGGAACAACAATAATACGGCTGAGATTAAAGTACCAGCATGACCGATACCAACCCACCACACAAAGTCGGTGATGTCCCAAGCCCAACCAACTGTTTTATTCAATCCCCAAGCGCCGATACCTGTCCAAAAGGTATACCCAACACTCACTACCCATAACAAGGCACCAAGTACGGCAACCGTAAATCCGATCCACCAGGCCTTGTTTGGTTTATTTTCAACCGGAAGTAAGATATCATCAGTAATCTTGGCATACGTGATATCCTTGCCGGTTATTAATGGTTCTCTTAATATTGATTCGTTATGCGATGACATAGTTATTTTATTTCAGTATAGAAAAAATTATGCTTCAAATGTGTTTCTTACTTTGGTCATATAACCAATATTTGGTTGTACGTTAATCTCTTCAAGTACATAGTAAATACGTTCATTACGAAGTGCTTTAGAAACTTCTGATTCTGGATCATTAGCATCACCAAATATAATTGCATTAGCTGAACAAGCCGACTGACAAGCCATTTTTACATCACCGTCCTTAATTTTCCGGTTTTCTATTTTTGCTTGTAATTTACCAGCTTGAATACGTTGGATACACATCGAACATTTCTCCATAACTCCACGAGAACGAGTAGTTACATCGGGATTCAATACTAACTGTGTAAATTCATTGTTCAAATAATTATCAAAACGTGAATCATTCCAGTAGTTAAACCAGTTGAAACGACGAACTTTATATGGACAGTTGTTAGCACAGTAACGCGTACCGAAACAACGATTATATGCCATATGATTCAGACCTTCAGAGGAGTGAACCGTTGCCAATACTGGACAAACAGTTTCACAAGGTGCGTGTTCACAATGTTGACATAACATAGGTTGATGAACCACCGTAACATCCTCATAATCGTAACCCTCTAAATTGGCAATTTCCTTTTCTTTGGTCAATTGACCTTCACCTGTATTAAGGGTGTAATAACGATCAATACGTAACCAATGCATTTCACGACGTCGACGAACCTCATCACGTCCTACAACTGGAACATTATTTTCAACATTACATGCAACAATACACGAACCACAACCAGTACAAGCGTTTAAGTCAATTGCCATAACCCAGCGATGACCAGGTTGTTCAAATTTGTTCCATAAATCATACGTCTGATGTTTATCTGAAAAACGACCAGATTCAGAATTTGGATCTTTTTGATATTTAGCAAAAGAGGTTTCGCGAACGATATTACGTCCCTCAATCGTATGATGTGTTTGTGTTTGTGCTAATTCATATACACCTGCTGCTTTAGTAAGGGTAGCTTTAGATGTAAATTGTACGGTACCATTTACTAATGAAGCAAAAGGATAAGCATTTACACCAACATTATTACCAGCCTTACCCACTTTAGTCCGTCCATACCCTACAGCGACTGATACAGTTCCTCTAGCTTGACCAGGTTGTAAAATAACAGGAAGATCAACTTTGTAACCGTTTGCCTCAACGGTAACTTTTCCAGTTTCCTTAATTCCAAACTCCTCAGCATCTGCAGGATTAATTGCAGCATAGTTATCCCAAGTTACTTTTGAAACAGGATCAGGTAATTCTTGCAAATAAGCATTATTAGCATAACGTCCATCCCTTAAACCCGTAGATTCGTATAACTTAAGTTCTATCTCACCGGCTACACGCTTACTATCTTTAACAATAGCATTTGCGACTGCATTTACATCAACGTTGGCTGCATATGAAGAGCCTGTTAAGGTGCCTTTATAAACAAATCCCTGTTGTAATACATCTTTCCAAACTTTACCAGTTCCAGGTAATATATTAGTTTCCCAATTTTCCTTTACAAAATCGTAAATCGATTTTTTAACATCTGCCCAAACTAACAAGCTTAATTCAGCTTGACGTGTGTTATAGACCGGGTTAATTGTAGGTTGAACAACGGTAAACAAGCCCTCTTTAGCCGAGGCGTCACCCCATGCTTCTAAGAAAGAGCAATTAGGAGCAATCGCTTTCACTTCAGAAGCCGTTTCATCCGCGCGATCTGCAAATGAAACAGAATAGTCAATTTTTGTTAAAGCGTTTTTAATGTCATCTGCATTGAAATAATCATATGCCGGATTACTGTTTAAAAACAAAGCTACACCAACTTGGCCAGCTTTTGCAGCTGTTAAGAATTGCTGGAACGCGATATCGGAACCAAGATGCTGTTTAGAATAATTATCTAAATCGATAATAGATCCATAGGCACCTAATGCAGTATTTATAGCATTTGTCAACAATTGTGCGTTGATATCATTTGAACCAGAGATAACAACCGACTGACCTTTAGAATTAAGTAATTCTTTGGCCGTTAATGCAATTGCAGTTTTAGCTTTTGCATTCGTAGTCGCACCAGCTAAAGTTTGACCAGTGATTGCGTTGTACAACCCAATTAAAACGGCACCTTCTTCTGAGGGTTTAATTGCAATACGTACATCAGCATTTGTACCCGTCATCGACAGGCCAGATTCAAACTGAATATGACGTGACATTTTACCTCCCTTAAGGGATTTATAATCACGATTTTTAATATAATCTTGTGTATGCTCTTCTCCAGCCAACCAAGTTCCTAAGAAATCGGCAGCAACGGAAACGACAACCTGTGCTTTATCGAAATGATATGAAGGAATAACAGCCTTTCCAAATGAAGTTCTGTTTGCCTCAACAATACCACTGTAAGAAACAGCATCAACTTGAACATGTTGTGCAGAAGTATATTTCGCTGAGAATGCTGCAATTGCAGCTAAGGTTGTAGAACTATTTATTGAATTGGAAACAATTGTAATTTGTTTGCCAGAAGATTGTGCCTTATTTAAAGCATCAATGACCGCTTTGTCCAATTGATCCCACTGTACATCTTTGTCACCTATCTGAGGGTTTTGCAATTTTGACATGTCGTATAGATCAAGTACAGAGGCAGCAGTAGATGAATCTGTACCTTGATTTAAACCAACCGCATTTGGATTTGCCTCCAAAGATATAGGTCTACCCTCTCTTGTTCTGACGATGACACTTTGTCCATTAAAAGAAGAAGCGTAATAATTAGGTATTCCTGGAGTAATTTCTTCTGGCTTAATTACATAAGGAACAGCCTTATGTATAGGAGTACGATTACAAGCTGCCAATGTTACAGCTCCTACTCCAAACCCTAAAGCCTTCAAAAAGTCACGACGAGGTGTCTTAGTACTTAAGCCCGCTTCATTTAACACATCTTCTACGGGAATAGGCTCAGTAAATTCACCCTTGCTTGCGTTAACAAAAGCAGGAGTCTGATTCAACTCTTCTAAACCTTTCCAATATTTTTTATTGCTTTCCATTTAAGCTATATATAAGATTCTGTATTTCTAAATAATTATTAATAATGACACTTACCACACTCTAATCCACCGACCATTGCAGCAGTCATTTTTTCTCCCTTTTTCAATTTCTCATGTGCTTCGATCAATTGATCATAATAAGCATTGTCTGTGTTCACTGAGGTTTCTTGGTGACAATTAACACACCATTTCATTGTCAATGGAGAATATTGATAAACCTCTTCCATATCTTGGATAGGTCCGTGACAGGTTTGACACTCTACGCCTGCAACAACCACGTGTTGCGAGTGATTGAAATAAGCAAAGTCAGGCAGGTTGTGAATTCTAACCCATTCAATTGGTTTTGGATTATCTCCATAAGTTCTGCTTTCTGGATCCCAATCAACTGCACGATATAATTTGGCAATCTCCGGCGAAATGTTTCCATCATAATGATCTGATGCAGTTACTGTATTGTGACAGTTCATACAAACATTCGCAGAAGGTATTGAAGCATTCTTTGATTTAAATGCGCCTCCGTGACAATATTGACACTCGATTTGATTAACTCCAGCATGAATTTGGTGTGAAAACTTAATGGGTTGAACGGGTTTATACCCCTCATGCACGCCAACATTCCACATCGTATTCCAACCTACCACACTCAATAAACCAACCACCATCAAAACGACAAAGAAAACTAGTTTCTTGTTCTTAACAAATGCCTTTGCAAACTTAAGACCTTTATTTTCAGATGAATCTTCATAATCTTTCTGAGCCTCGTCAATGGAAGCTTTGTTATTTGCAATAACGTTTTCTAAAGTCCTAGTGACTTTGTTTAAAGCAATAATGACGGCTACAGCAATCACGAATAACGCGATCAAACCGAATATCATCAAATTGTTAGCATCAGAGCTTGCTCCTGATCCTCCACCATTCCCAGCAGTTGCAGCTGCTTTTTTCTCAGCAACCTTAACTTCTTCTGTTTTTAAAAAAGCAACGATGTCCTTAATATCACCTTCAGATAGGCTGGCATAAGGAGCCATAGTTGTTGCATATTCAGCCTTCAAAGCCACAGCTTGTTCATCTCCTGAATCAATCATCGCTTGCGGGTTATGGACCCATTTAATAATCCATGCTTCTTCCCGACGCTCAGATAATCCAGCCAAATCTGGCCCTGTCAATTTTTTACCAACCGCATGACATGAATTACAAGCGTTGGCTTTGAATAGCGCGGCACCATTTGCAGCATCCTGCGCATGTGAGGTTGTAGTAACGGCAAATAACAACACCAAACTGATCGATATTGACTTTGCTAGTCTTCCCAAAACGGATGAGATATTTCTCATATTTAGCACTTTATACTATTTTATGTGTAATAATTAATTGTTGACTATCTCCTTGTTGTACACAGTCTGGTACAAAACAATGCACAAAAGTATAACTTATTAAGGAATCCCTGACAATTTGATGACGTAATTTATCAATTTATATTCATTCTAAATAAACGCCCATTTATAGCCTTATTTGCCGAACAAATTGACATTTAACTTAAAAAACTTACTGATTTTTTTGGTAACTTAGTACACTATGAGAGTCTTATATAGTCTACTAATATTAATGACATTCTCCGCTTGTGTTCACTCACAAACGCAGAAAACAAATATAACTATGGACAAGGATAAAAAATACAACAGTTTAACCCCTGAAGAGGAATATGTTATTTTACAAAAAGGAACAGAGAGACCTTTTACAGGAGATTTATTAGACAACAAAAAGAATGGAACCTATATCTGTAAAAGATGTGATGCCCCATTATATAATTCAGAATCAAAATTTGAATCCCACTGTGGATGGCCAAGTTTTGATCAAGAAATTCCAGGAGCAGTTTTGAGAGTGACTGATGCGGACGGTAGAAGAACAGAAATACTTTGTAAATCATGTGGGGCACACCTTGGTCATGTTTTTGAAGGTGAGGGGTTTACCTCCAAAAACACGAGACATTGTGTAAATTCCATTTCTATGAAGTTCGTTCCAAAGATTCCATCGGAATAACTGATGATCCGCGAATTTGAAGTTCACTAGGAATTACAATTTTTTGTAATTCCTTATTTTTCCCTTTAATTTCATTCAAAAGAGTATGAATCAGCTCATTGGCTATTGCAGAAGTATCTTGTGTAACAACCGAAATACCTGGCTCATATAATTTAAATAAAGTATGATCATCAAATGCGACCATTTTAGGCAAATCCATTTTAAACTTTTTGACCGCTTTTAAACCATCAATTGCCAGATAATTAGTAGCAAAAAGTACTGCATCTAGGTGATTTGCACTAATAAATTCATGTAATTGATCAATGGAAGATTCATCATTTTCTTCTATTTTAATCTTTTTAATGAAAGCTTGTTGTTGAAAGTCATCAATTGCTTTCATATATCCATCCAAGCGATCTCGCATTTGCGTTTGATTTGAATATAAGGAAACAAAACCAACGCGCTTATTATTTGGGTTTTCAAGTAAATGTTTGGTTGCATCAAAGGCGCCGTTAAAATTATCTAAGACAACATAATGGGAATCCAACTGGGGAATATACCTATCAAATAAGACCAACGGCACATTATTTTTCATTAAATTGGCTAAAGTATCCTCTAATCCTTCCGGAGGAGTAATAATATATCCATCAACTTGTCTATCGTAAAATAATTGAATTAACTCTTTCGCTTTTGTTTCATCATTATCCATGCTGCAATAGATAATATGATACCCATTATCATAAGCTATTCTTTCAATATATTTAGCAATATTGGAAAAGAAAGGATTGGAAATATCTTCAACGATTAAACCTAAAATTTTTGATTGCCCAGTTCGCAAACTCTGCGCTAATTGGTTAGGCTTATATCCTACTTTCTTCACATAGTCCAAAACCCGTTTGGTTAGGCCTTCGCTAATTCGCTTTTCTTTAGCTTTCCCATTCAGTATGAATGAGACAGTGGTTACGGATACCCCTAGATTTTTTGCAATGTCACTAATTAAAATACGTTTTCTCATGTTAGGTTAATAATTATTCTCTGCGAAATTTATTAAATATATAATATTAGCTAAATTTTAGCAAACATTTGCTAAAAAAATAATATTTTTTACTAAAAGGGTTTATTCAATAAAATATCGAAAAGTGTTTTAGGTACAACTAATATAACGATAAATAATTCTTAAGATTATAAAATAATCACATTTTTTATAATACTCTTGTTGGTTTAGATCCTGGAGAAATTGAACAATCTTGTTAAGTGAAAATCAAACATGACAAATATTCCATTAAAAATGTTTAGGTATATTTATTGTTAATAAAACTGAAAAGGAAGGATAATATGACAGATTTAAAAAATAATATTCATCTAAAAAATATAGAAGAAAGCAATAATCAAGATTTTTACAAAACATTCAAAGAAAAATTAATCGAAGTAGAACGTTTTCCTTCGGTCTATACTTTTAAATTTATTGTAAAAACAGATTCAAACAAAATAGAATTAGTTAGGGGATTATTTGAACACCCAAGTGTTAAGTTTTTACAAAAGAGCTCATCGGCTGGAAAGTATACTTCAATTTCCGTCGAATGCTTCGTTAAGGATGCTGATGAGGTGATAAATTATTACAAAAAGGTATCCGAGATCCCGGAGGTAATGATGCTTTAAACAGAAACTAGTTTAAACACCATAATCATTAGGCATCTAATCTACAGCTATAAATAATATATTACAAATTGATTTAAAGAAAAAAATGGAACCAAGTATGATTCCATTTTTTTCTTATAATTATTTCTATTGAGGTTTTTCAACTTCCCTAGGTTTGTCTTCCCGAGGAGGACGAGGTAATAACGCTTTACGCGAAAGCTTCAGTTTACCTTGTTTGTCCACATCTAATAACTTAACCGTTACAATATCGCCTTCTTTAAAGACACCATCCATGGTCTCTAAGCGAGTCCAATCAATCTCAGAAATATGAAGTAAACCATCCTTACCCGGCATAATTTCAACGAATGCGCCAAAAGGCATGATCGTTTTCACTTTACCTTCATAAATTTCACCTATCTCAGGTTTTGCGATGATTTGCTTGATGCGCGTTAAAGCTGCGTCAATAGATTCTTTATTATCAGCAAAAATCTGGACAACACCTTTATTTTCTACTTCTTCAATAGAGATTGTTGCTCCAGTTTCACGTTGCATTTCTTGAATAATCTTACCTCCTGGCCCAATTACAGCACCAATAAACTCTTTATCAATGGTTATTTGAATAATGCGAGGTGCGTGTGCTTTATAGTCTTCACGAGCAGTTTGAAGGGTCTTAGCCATCTCACCTAAGATATGTAAGCGAGCCTCTTTTGCTTGATCCAAGGCTTGTGTTAAAACTTCCCACTTAAGACCATTAATTTTTAAATCCATCTGGCAGCCAACAATGCCCTTCTCTGTACCTGTAACTTTAAAGTCCATATCTCCTAAATGATCTTCATCACCTAAGATATCCGAAAGTATTGCGAATTTTCCAGTTTTTTCATCTGTAATCAATCCCATTGCAATTCCGGAAACCGGAGCTTTAAGTTTAACACCAGCGTCCATTAAGGCTAACGTACCCGCACAAACGGTTGCCATTGAAGACGACCCATTAGACTCAAGAATATCAGAAACAACCCGAATAGTATAAGGATTCTCTGCGTCCGAAGGTAGAACTTGCTTCAATGAGCGCATAGCCAAGTTACCATGACCAACTTCACGACGACCAGGTCCACGATTAGGCCTCACCTCACCTGTGGAAAATGCAGGAAAATTATAATGAAGAATAAATTTATTGTATCCATGGAAAAATGCTCCGTCAATCATTTGTTCAGCATCTTTCGCACCTAATGTAACTGAAGTTAAAGATTGAGTTTCACCACGTGTAAATACCGCCGATCCGTGTGCAGCAGGTAAATAATCTACTTCTGACCAAATAGGTCGAACCGTGCGAACATCACGGCCATCTAAGCGAATACCTTCATTCAAAACTAAATTACGTACCGCATCGTACTGAACATCATGAAAATACTTTTTCATTAAAAATTCTGTATCAGTGTCAATTTCTTCCCCTAGGGTATCAAAGAATGTTTTACCAATTTCAGAAAATTTCTCAGAACGTTCATGCTTAGACGATCCTGATTTAGCAACCTCATAAACCTGATCATAAGTAGCTGCGAAAATAGCGTCTCTTAATTCTGGATTTGAAGGTTCATGATTAAAATCACGTTTATTTTGAGCGCCAACCAAATTGGCTAGTTCAATTTGCCCGGCTACTTGTTTCTTTATCGCTTCATGTGCAAAAGCAATTGCCTCAACCATTTCAGGTTCTGAAATTTCTTTAGCTTCACCTTCAACCATTACGATATCTCTTGCCGAACCCGCTACCATAAACTCCAAAGTTGCATTTTGTAATGCAGTTACAGTTGGGTTTATAACAAGCTGTCCATCAATTTTAGCTACACGCACCTCAGATATTGGTCCATTGAAAGGTATATCAGAAACTGCAATTGCTGCCGAGGCGGCAAGACCTGCTAATGCATCTGGCATGATTTCTTTATCGGCAGATATTAAACTTACCATAACTTGCGTATCTGCATGGTATGTATCTGGAAATAATGGACGTAAAGCCCTATCGATTAAACGCGAAATCAAAACTTCGTAATCCGAAAGTCTTGCTTCGCGACGTAAAAAGCCTCCTGGTATACGTCCAGTCGAAGCATATTTTTCCTGATAATCAACTGATAGCGGTAGAAAATCTACACCTGTTTTAGGTTCTTTAGATGATACCACAGTAGCAAGTATCATGGTTGATCCTTGTTTCAAAACAACTGAACCGTCAGCCTGTTTGGCTAATTTACCAGTTGACAATTCAATTGGGGCTAATCCGCCACCTAATTCAATTGTTACTTTCTTTTCGTTATAATTCATTGTGTTTTCTTTGAGATGCATTTGCGTCTATTATGATGCATCAAATTTATTTTGACCTTTTTAATCGTTCAAAGGTAAATAAAATTTAAGTTTTAAACATATTGAAAAAAAATAATTAAACCGACAGCTCGTGCCCCTAACAACAAGCTGATAACACTATAGCACTGGCAGGTCGCTTTCCAGAATAGTATAAGAAAAAAATTATTGATATAACGCGAAAGCAGCCCAAAGAACAGGAGCCTGTCCATGCATATCTCCGATTAAGCGTTTTCGCTCTAAATAATATTGTTTGTCATTTTTTTTGTTTGTCCCCTCGCACACCTCGCGGACATCGCCATTTTCATTAATATAATTCGTAAGCTCTAACCAAGCTTTCCGCACAACAGGACCAAACCTCTTTTCACTCAACCAACCGTTTTTAACACCCAATGCCATTGCATAGGTAATCATTGCTGTACCGGAAGTCTCGTTCCATGAGGTAGGTTCATCTAGTAGTTGTTTCCACATCCCCGAATTATCTTGATAATGCAATAAAGTGTTCATCATTTTTGTATAACCTGCTAAAATTTCTGCCCTATATGTATTTTCTACAGGTAAAGAACGTAGCAACTCGGCCATACCAGCGGCATACCAACCATTCCCACGACCCCAAAAAAAAGGAACATCGGGTGCATGATAAAATAATCCATTCTTATTCTGCAATTTACTCAAATACATTACCATTTCTTTAGCAGCTCGATGAATATATTTCTGATTACCCGTAGCCCGGTAAGCCTGAGACTGAATGGCAGAAATCATAAACATATCGTCAATCCATAAACGTGTCTGCCATGTATACCCTTGATTATGTAATTCGATAAATTCTGGCAGAGGGTTTTCAGGAAGTGTCCATTGCTTATCTGCGTAAATCAAACCCTGGGTTAAATATTTAACAGAATCGGTTTGTCGATATAATTCCAAGGGAATAGCGCCAAAAACGGTATGGTCGACATGATCCGCTTTTGGGATTAACCTCTTCTCTGTCGACAAGACGACCTCGTACCTCCCTTGTAATGCCTTTAATAGTAAATCATTTTTAGTAATATTCGCAAAAAGCAACGCTCCATACCAAGCACAGGTTTCAGGATATGTTATTTCATTTGCTGGGCCAGATTTACCCCAATTAGAATGTGGTGATTGAACAAATCGGCCAGACAACAATCGTCCTATTTCCTCTGGAGATTTGCCTTTTGGCCATTTTTTAAAATATTTTGATTGTGCTTGGGAATCTCCAAGCAAAAAAACAAGCATGAAGGTAAAAAAAAGACACTTTTCTCTTAAATAATTCATTTTTGTAGGTTGGTCTGTATTAAATAATCGATTATCTACTTATAGATTATTCGGTTTAGCATCGAATAAAATAAAGTTTTCAAAAATCAATATAGGTATTATAAAGGAAAAATGGAAGTTCAATTACCTGGTTGCTTTCCAATAAAAGAATTTAAAGTATCCTTAGTTACTAAAGTTGATATCAACTTTAGTAACAAAAAAAAAGCCCCGATAACGGAGCTTTTTAATAATGTAACTAAAAGCTTATTTGATGATATCACGTAAACCTAAGCCTTTGATAATAGCACGGTATCTTGCGATGTCTTTTTTGTACAGGTAAGCTAATAATGAACGACGTTTACCTACTAGTTTTTGTAGAGAACGTTGCGTGTTAAAGTCTTTTCTGTTTTTTTTCAAATGCTCAGTTAAATGAGCAATTCTTTTAGTGAATAAAGCAACTTGTCCTTCTGCAGAACCAGTGTTTACTGCTGTACCCGCAAATTCCGCGAAGATGTCAGCTTTGTATTCTTTACTTAAATACATTCTTGAATAATATTGAAGCGTTAAAAATTTAATTAATTAGCTGCAAAGATAGTATCTGTAAATCGAAATAAAAATTTTATTTTCAAACTGTTTACCTTCCGTTGAAATTCCCGGGTTCAGGATTATACTTTAATATAAATTTTTCTCTGGTCTAACCAATAACAAATGGCCCACATAAATGCTAAGAAACAAAGTGAATATGCGAATGACCCCAATTCAGGGGGTCCAGGTATTGCTGCACAAACATTCTTATAAAACCAGCTAAATGGTGTTATGAAAATCTGTTGACCCTGTTCATTTACGCCATTTGGAATTCGAATTAGAGCTAAGGTTTTTGGTAACAAGCCACTTAGAACAAAAATGAATAATGGATTTTTACCGAACACATCAAAAAACTGAGTTACTTTGTTTTTAACTTGTTGTACCTCTATATACCAAATCATTGTACTTAAACACAATATACCAAGACCTGAAGTATAAAGTACATAGGAACTTGTCCAGATTTTTTTGTTTATTGGAAATCCTAATGACCAGAACCAAGCTAAAAGTAGAAGAATAAAACCTGTAGCAAATAAACCCGACAATAATTTAAAATGACTCTCATTACTTTGAGGAACCCTTGTCCATAACCATTCGACCTGACCTTGTCTTTTTATGAATACGCCTGCCAAATAACCAAAAACGACTTGAACAACTGCTGGTAATGTACTTACCAACCCTTCGGGATCGAAGGGAACACCCTCGCCCTTATAAAGATGGGCTACACCCAAGATTTGTTTATCAATATCTGTTCCGAACCAGCCTTCCAAAGAATAAGGATCTGCCGTTCCGAGCCAAGCGCACATAGCCCAATAGGCCATAAGAATGATTCCTGAAATCAGAATTAACTTTTTCGGTTTAAAATAATAGACCAAAATAGAAGCAAAGAAATAAGCAATAGCTATCCGTTGTAATACACCTAAGATTCTAACACCTCTACTTGGATCAATAGAACTAACCCATTCTCTAAATTGAAGTCCCTCCTCGGTCCACTGTACAAATGGAAACCAGTTTAAGATTAATCCGATCAAAAAGATTAGAATCGTTCGTTTAATAATTTTTTTCCAAAATTCTTGATCACCCGACATTTGTAGCTTAGGAATCACAAATGACATCGCATTACCGACTGCAAATAAGAAAAAAGGAAAGACCAAATCTGTAGGCGTGCACCCATGCCAAGGAGCATGCTTTAATGGAGAAAACATATGCGACCAAGTACCTGGATTGTTTACCATAATCATCAAGGCAACTGTAGCTCCCCTGAAAACATCTAAAGAATAATATCGTTGTTTCATAATTTTACAATAATCTAAGGTACATCTTTCACCTTAAAAAATTATACACCAACGAATTTAACCTTATAAGACGCTCAATTGTTCCTTCAAATGGAGAAACATAGATATAAAAATCAAGAATGATAAGTATACTTATTAAAAAAATTAAAAAGTAATTGGAGGTTACAATTTTTTTAATATAACTTTACACTAAATTAACACTCTATTACTTGGAAAACCTAAAATTATCGATACTAAAGTGTTTGTATTATTCAAACCCTCAATCCATTGCAGAATTAAGTGCTGCAATCGGTAAAAGCGTACCCAATATAACCAGTACAATTAATAAGTTATTGGAGAGTAAACTTGTTGAACAAAACGGTCTGGCCCCATCGACAGGCGGCAGAAGGGCTGCTCAATTTGTTCCTAGCGCTGACAACCTTCCTTTATTGCTGTGTGTTGCCATTGACCAATTTTACACCTCAATAGGTATAGTTAATTTCAACAACACCTTTAAATCAGAAATCATTACAAGGGAAATAGACATACGAGCCGAAAATTCCTTTTCAATCTTAACTGAATTAATCCACGAAGTGTTGGGCGAGGAAGATATAAATAACATTTACGGAATTGGAGTAACTATTCCAGGTTTTGTAGATAGCAATACCGGCAAGAACGAATCCTATACTACAGATTCTAAATTTTACGATCTAAAAACAAACATTCAGAAAGAATTCAACTTACCCACTTTTGTGGAGAATGATTCGAGCGCAATTGCTATTGCAGAACATCAATTTGGGGAAGGAAGAAATTCAAAGAATGTAATGGTAATCAACTTAAATTGGGGTGTAGGGCTAGGTATGATCTTCGGCAATGAACTATATCGCGGCCATAGCGGCTATGCCGGTGAATTTAGTCATATTCCACTATCCAATGTCAGCAAATTATGTTCTTGTGGAAAAAAAGGCTGTTTAGAGGTAGAAGCATCGCTACTAGCAGCTGTTGACTTTGCTATTCTAAAACTGCAGTCAGGAGATGATTCTTCGTTGCGACCCCTGTTTCAATTAAATCAAACAGTGACGGGTGATCAGTTATTAAGTGCAGCAAATCAAGGGGACCAACTTGCTTTAGAAGCAATACATCGGATTGGATATATGTTAGGCAAAGGAATTGCCACCCTAATTCATATTATTAATCCAGAAAAGGTCGTCATTAGTGGCCGCGGTGCAAAGGCAAAAAATGCATTATTACCTCAAGTCCAAAGCGCCATTTTTGAATTCAGCATACAGAGGTTATCGCAACATACAATACTGGAATTCTCAAACACAGAAAACATTCAATTATTAGGTTCAGCATGTATCACCATTGCAAATGCTGACAAGAGCATATATAAACGAAAAAAAACAGAAATTATAAATTAAAAATCATCATCAAATGACCAAATTTTACTCAAAATGTTGCAGTATATCGATAGTTATGTTTTTATGCATAACCTCTTTATTTGCACAACAACCCGTTACTGGAAAAGTAACAGGTTCAAATGGAGCATTATCTGGAGTAAGCGTCTCCCTCATCGGAGGTAATAAAGCAACTCAAACGGATCAAAATGGTAATTATTCCATAGAGGTTAAAAATGGAGACAAAATCCGTTTTAGCATTATTGGATACACTAGCGAAACGATAACTGTAAATTCTACAATTCACAACGTCTCCTTACAAGAAGATGCAGGAAACATTGATGAAGTAGTAGTAACAGCAATGGGTATCAAAAAAGAGCGTAAATCTTTAGGGTACTCATTCCAAGAAGTCAAATCCGAACAGCTTACAGATGCCAAAGAAACCAATGTTGCCAATGCATTAGTTGGTAAGGTTTCAGGACTACAAGTGATTAAGGGCTCAGCTGGACCAGCCTCGTCAACAAAAATTACTTTACGTGGTAATAACTCCTTAACAGGTGACAATCAACCCTTAATTATAGTAGATGGTATTCCAATGAATAATTTTATTGGTTCAACAAATAATGATTTTTGGAATCCAGGTACAGATATGGGTAACGGCTTAGGAGATATCAACCCAGAAGATATTGAAAGCATGTCAGTTTTAAAAAGTGGGGCAGCATCGGCTCTTTATGGTTCAAGAGCCGGTAACGGAGCAATTATCATCACCACCAAATCAGGAAAGGCACAAAAAGGGACTGGTATTACCTATTCTTCTACCTTAGGTATAGAATCTTTATTTACACTTCCAAGTTTGCAAAATTCTTTTGCACAAGGTTCTGATGGTATTTTTGATGCAATTAGCGGAACTAGTTGGGGACCAGAAATGGGATCAACATATCGGGCACACGAGAACATCCAGAATTATTTTAAAACGGGGGTAAATCACACGCAAAATATTTCCTTTCAACAACAATATGATAATACCAGTGTTTACACTTCGGCAACCTATTTAAATGACCAAAGCAAAATCCCTGGTTCTAGCTTAGAGCGATTAAACCTCATGTCTAAGGTGACCTCAACTTTCGGCGAGAACAAAAGATGGACTACCGATGTAAAGATTCAATACATGAACAACAATGCATTGAATCGACCGGCATCAGGGCAGAATAACTCCAATGCATATTCTACCTTATTCACAATGCCAAGATCATTAAACATTCTGGATTATAAGAATCCAATCAATAATCTGGGTAAGATGAATTGGTACGGAACCACAAATAGCATAAATCCTTACTGGTTAGCAAACTACCAATTAAATAATGACATTAGAGATCGATATTTAATGAATGCCAACATCAAATACAAGTTGACAGATTGGCTAGATGTAGAAGCACGTGCAGGAATGGATACTTACGCGACTAAATTTGACAACCGTACTTACAGTGGAAGCCCGTTAACTTCTTCAGGTCGCTATTCGAATAGCAAATCTAATTTTTCCGAGAAAAACTACACGCTTGCATTACATGCGAACAAAGCACAATTAGGAGGAAGTGAATGGGGAATCTCAGGATCGCTATTTGGACAAATAATGCAATCCAACGAAACAATGTTAAGCGTAAATGCTGGTGAACTTCAAGTCCCAAATTTCTTTTCTGTAAGCAATGGAATCGGGAACCCATCTGTTTCACAACTCCATCGTGAAAAACAAATTAATTCCTTGTATGCAACTGCGGAACTAAGTTATGGTGGATACTGGTTTATCTCTTTAACAGGTAGAGAAGATTGGTCATCTGCCTTATTAGAACCATTCTTTTATCCTTCTGTCAGCACATCCTTAGTGCTTTCTGATATGATTACTAAAAATGGAGGAGACCTGCCAAGTTTTATTAACTTCTTAAAAGTTAGAGGTTCTTATGCGCAAGTGGGTAATGATACTTCACCATATGGTCTATACAACAGCTTTTCCGTTGGTAAAGATCCAAATTCTAATACGACAGGAAGTTATGACGATATAAAATTCAATGCAAGTCTTGTAAATGAATTAATCAAAACCATTGAATTTGGATTTGACACTCGGTTATTCAATAGTCGTTTAGGTCTAGACTTTGCCTGGTATAAAAACAATGCGACCAATCAAATTATAGATATACCAACTGATCCAATGAGCGGATTTAGAGCAGAGAGAATCAATGCGGGTAATATTCAAAACACAGGTATTGAAATTACTGCTGATGGTAAAATTTTACAATCTGAATCAGGGGTGAATTGGAATTCTTCATTAAATTTTTCAAAAAATACCAACAAAATCATCGAACTAACAGAAGATGTTAATACCTATAATTTAGGTGGTTTTGACAACTTAGCTGTTCGTGCAGTCGAAAACGAGCTGTATGGTAATATCTATGGATCAAAATTTCTGCGTGTTGAAGATGAAAACAGCCCACTTAATGGTCAATTGTTGTTAAACGGAGAGGGTCTTCCTCAAGCGACTGGATCAGTTTTACTGGGTAACCAAGCCCCTAAAGCGTTGATTGGCTGGACCAATAGTTTTGCCTACAAGAATGTTGGATTGAGTTTCCAGATTGACGGAAGATTTGGTGGTGAATTCTTTTCGGGAACAAACTTGAACTTACAAAGGAACGGTTTGGCAGAAATTACTGCGCCAAATGGATCCCGTGATAATTTTATTGTAAGTGGAGCCATTCAAAATGGCGAAAGCTACAGTGAAAACACCAAAGAGGTAACACCTCAGCAGTACTGGAACCAAGTTACTAATTCAGGGAATCTAGGGATCAATGAGCAGAATATTTATGATGCAACCAATATCCGCTTAAGAAATATAACGTTAAGCTATAACCTACCATCATCTGTACTAAAAAGTAAGGTTTTGCAACGGGCAAGGATTGCTTTCACAGTAAATAATGCATGGATGATCAAAAGCTATGCGAACGGTATTGATCCTGAGTCTGTATTCTCGATCAGCAGCAATGCTACAGGTTTTGAGAACTTCTCTACACCAACATCAAGATCATTCTTTGTCAATTTAACTCTAGGATTTTAATTTAAAGGAAGATAAGAAAATGAAAAATATATTAACAAAAGTAGGGTTCTGTTTAGCATTAACGGCAGGCCTTTCATCTTGTTCGAAATTCGAAGAGATGAACGTCGACCCTTTAAAGGTGAATGAGACGCAAATACAAGTTGAATACTTATTCAATGATGCCTTGATCGGAGCGCAGCAAGATCCAAATATCGCTGAACGTATATTTGTTTTGTACTGGAAAAATGCAGCTAGGCAGCATCTATCAAACGGAATAGCTGTGGGCACACATAATGACGGGTGGTCCAACGAATATTGGGGCAGAGGATATGCGAGTAAATGGCTCTCGAGCGTTAATAAAGCAATTGAAATTGGAGAACAAAGGATTGCAAATAATGAGGCGGAACAATATGTGAACAATATGGTCCAAATCAGCAGAATTTGGAGAGCTTATTTAATGAGTGAACTCTCCGATAATTTTGGACCTATCCCTATCAATGGGTTCAAAGGTGATAATCCAGATTATAATTCTGTAGAAGAGGTTTACACGTATTTATTGACTGAAATTAAGGATGCAACCTCAAAATTAGACCCAGCAAATGAAGTCCCAAGTAGTTTAGCAAAATTTGACAATGCTTATGGTTTTAGCACGGATAAGTGGACTAAATATGGGAATTCCCTACGAATGCGCTTAGCGATGCGAATTTCTGAGGTCGATCCGGCTAAAGCGAAAGCTGAATTTGAAGATGCTGCCTCTAAAGGACAGTACATCAAAACTGAAGCTGACATGTTTGCCATTGCAGAAAAACCAGGATGGGATCCCCTATCTGGTGTAATGAGCCGAGAATGGAATGGTCAGGTGCTTTCCTCTACCTTAAACAATCTTTATTTAGGTCTGGGTGGAATAAAATCAGATGAACAATTAACATCTTCTTTCCATCCCAACATCAAGCCGGCCAATTATGCTGGTAAACGCATGTTAGAACACTACTCTGTAAAAACAAATGATCCCTCAGCGGGATATTTCTTCGATGGTCTTCCATACAGTATTGACCCAAGAGCTTACAAAACATTCTTCATTCCAGGTGATGTTAATAGTAGTATATTTTCGAACTACCCATCTTGGACAGATGACGCAAAAACAACAACTGCCACGATGAAGCGTACATCAGGAGATATTACTGTAGACACTAAAAACACATGGAGTACAGCAGCAATTGGTGACTTTGGGTCAAAAGGCACCGCCAACGGAATCCGCAATGTTCAAGTTGGAAAAGTTCCAGGATTAGCCCAAAATTTTAGAGGTAGTCAAAGCAAACGCATCTTTTTTGCTGCTTGGGAATCTTACTTTCTTCTGGCAGAAGCCGCAGTCAAGGGATGGAATACCGGTATCACAGCGCAATTAGCATATGAAGAAGGAATTAAGGCTAACTTTGAGTATTGGAAAGTTTCCCAACATCTTAATGCTTATCTAAACTCCTCTGATTACAACAGAGTGGGAACTTCTGTTAAATTCACGCATACCACAGAGCCAGGAAACTCCCATAATATAACATTTGTTGATGGATACACCGGTGCCCCTGGAACTGCAAATATGGCTTATCCAGTAAATACCATTTATAAAAACGGTTCAGTGCGGAATGATGCTTTAACAAAAATCATTACACAAAAATATATAGCCAATATGCCTTGGTTGCCATTAGAAGCATGGAATGATCATAGAAGATTGGGTTTACCATTCTTTGAAAATCCAGCCATTGAAAATCCGCTTCCAAATCTAGCAGATCTGAATGCAAGTAACTTCATGACGAATAAAGTAACCTTCTTTCCACAACGCATCCCTTATCCTTCAAGTTTAAGAGAAGCCTCTCCAGAGAAGTATAACCAAGCGGTTAGCTTATTGGGAGGAGAAGACGCTGTTTCAACACCATTGTGGTGGGCAAAAAAGAACTAAAATCTATCTAAAAAACTCCCCTGTTAAAAATAACAGGGGAGTTTTTTTATGGTATTTGTGAATTAAAGCCAATACAATTTATTGAGTCAAATTCAATTAGTTATATGGCTTTAGTTTTATTCTCCAACCAAGTCTTTTCATCTGCTGAAAGATGAGGCGAAAGTTGTTTAAAAACCCAAGCATTATATTGATTCAACCAGTCAACATGCTTTTGATCCAAGAATGTTTTATCTACTAAATCAGTGGCAATATAGCAAATTGTAAGGGTTTCAAAATTCATGAAATCACCAAAATTATTGCTTTCAATGATGTTACTAAGAACCAGATTTTCGATTCGAATGCCATAAGAACCCTCTCTATATAAACCAGGTTCTATCGAGGTAATCATACCTTGTTCAATAGTAATGTCTATTGGTGCTGAGTTGAATACATGTGGTCCTTCATGAACATTCAAAAAGAATCCAACACCATGACCTGTACCATGTCCATAGTTTCTAAGGTTTTCCCAAATTGGTCTTCTAGTAATAGCATCAATTTGATATCCTCTGGTTCCTTTTGGATAGATGGTCTGAGATCCCTCAATGGTTCCCTTTAGTACCAGCGTATAATCTTCTCGTTCATGCTGTTGAATGTTACCCAATGATACAACTCGAGTTATATCGGTTGTACCATCGATATACTGACCTCCAGAATCGACCAACAATAAACCTTCTTCTTTAAGAATTGAGTTGCTGGTATCTGTTGCTTTATAATGAGGTAACGCTCCATGTTCTTTATATCCCGCAATCGTGTCGAATGAAATATCAACAAATCCTTGAGATTGAGAACGAAGGTGTTGTAATTTCTCGGCAATGGAAATTTCAGACAATTCTCCTTTAGCAACATTTTCTTCTAACCACTTAAAAAACTTCGTTAAAGCAACTCCGTCTTTTACCATAGCATTCCTAGTGTTTGCTATTTCCGTAGCATTTTTTACAGCCTTTAGCATTGTCGAAGGATTCATATCCTCCAAAATCTTTACCGTATCGTTTACTGCATCGTGAATAGCAAAACACGTCCGTTTTGGGTCTAATAGAAGGCATTTTGCGTCTAAATTCTGAATAGCCTGATAAGCTTGATGATATTCTTCAATACCCACTCCGCTTTCATTAAGTTTTAAAACATCCGCACTAGAGAGTTTACTTTTTTCAATGAATAAGGTGCATTGATCTGTTTGGATTAACAAAAATCCCAACACAACAGGATTGCACGGCACATCATTCCCACGAATGTTCAGAATCCAAGCCAAATCGTCTAATGAGGAGACGAAATGTGCATCCGCATGTTTTTCTTTTAACTTTTCTCTTATCAGATCGATTTTGTCTTTGGTGGATTGACCGGTAATCAGCTCAGACAATAAATAAGCCTGTTCAACAGGAAGCTCAGGTCTATTCTCCCAAACGGAATCGAGCAAATCAATTTTTCCATTGACCACAACGCCTAATGGCAACAATTCAGTCTGAACAGCCTGTGCTACCGCCACAGAGGCAAGATTCCCATCAAATGCAACGGTATTTCCTGAAGTTAACCGTTGAGACAGCCAGGTCACATATTCTGCTTTTCCTTGCACTACTAATTTCACCAATTCAAAACCTGTTGAAGCTAATTGCTCATTGGCTTGAACAAAATATCTAGAATCAGTCCACAAACCTGCAAAATCTTGGGTTATGACTAATGTACCAGCTGAACCCGTAAAACCAGAAGTCCAAGCAATACATTTATATCTTTCAGGTAGATATTCGCTAATATGCGGATCGGAGGATGGAATAATATAGGCATCTACACCCTTTTCTTTCATCAACTGACGGATGAAAGTCAACTTATCGATGTAATTCATTATGTTTTTTTTAATATAATTCGCAAGTTATGAAAAGTCTAGTAATTTATGCCCTCACATTATTATAGATTTGAAATTTTACATATTTTGTGTACGAGTTGTGCCTTAGATTACGATATTTGCTAAATATGAATAGAATTTTTTCAATTATTTATTTCATGACCGTGCTTAGTATTCTTAGCATTGAGTCGATTCAGGCACAGGGAATAAAGTCAAAAATTCAGACAGCGTTCCAGTCCTTTAAAGAGGATGCGTCCTTACAAAATGGAATTGCTTCTTTTACGGTAATTAATGCGAAAACTGGAGAACCCATTTTTCAAGAAAATAATAAGATAGGGTTACCAACCGCATCTACACTTAAAGTGATCACCAGCATCACAGCTTTAGATCTCCTAGGCACAGATTTTAAATTTGATACCCATTTATATTATTCTGGAACTATAGACTCATTAGGTACATTAAATGGTGACATCATCATCGAGGGTTCGGGAGACCCTACACTAGGTAGTGAAAGATATCCTGAACATAGTGCCCAGGTAGTATTGAACAAATGGAAACAGGCAATTCAAAAACTGGGAATCAAACAAATTAATGGTAAAATAATTGCTGACGACAAATTATACAATGGTTATAGAACACCAGGAACATGGATGTGGACTGATATCGGAAATTATTATGGTGCAGGAATATCCTCTTTAAATTGGCGAGAGAACAAATTAGGGGTTGATTTTACTCCAACAAAAACAGGCCAACCAGCAACTTTGGACACCTCCGGAGTTCCATCTTATTTCGAATTAATAAATGAAGTAACCACGGGAACTCACGGTTCCGGAGATAATGTATATGCCTATTCAGCGCCATACTCCAAGGTGATTTATTTAAGGGGGACCTATGGATCAAATCTTCAAAAAACAATCGAAATATCCAATCCAGATCCTGCACTTGCATTAGTTAATGATCTCTCTAATTCATTGCTTAAGGATTCAATTAGGGTATTGGACACCCTTACAACTTTAACAAGATTAAACCATTCAACTCATCAACAGACAATCCCAGCCGATCGTAAGTTAATATTGACGGTTCATTCACCTAAATTAACCGATATTGTTCACTGGTTTAATCAAAAAAGTATCAATTTATATGGTGAGGCATTGATCAAAGTCGTTGGCGGAATTACAGCCAATAAATTTGAGACTGAAGAAGCTGTTAAATTGCTTTCTAAATACTGGCAAAATAAACTTAAGATAAGCCCAAGCGAAATCAATATCTTTGATGGATCTGGATTATCTCCTCAAAATAGGGTGACAACAAAGGCTATGAGCCAAATTATGCAATATGCAAGAGGAAGACCTTGGTTTGAGCAATTTTATACTTCTCTTCCAAAGATCAATGGCACCCAAATGAAAAGTGGGACAATTGGAGGAACTTTAGGATATACGGGATATCAGAAATCTAGTGAGGGAGCCGAATACACCTTTGCTCTATTGGTTAACAATTACCAAGGATCATCCAGTAGGATGCGCCAAAACATGTTTAAATTATTAGATGCATTAAAATAGACCATTACGGGGTAAGGGTCAAAAATAGAATTAACCAAAATTGTAATGAGTAACATCAACAGAAAAAAGGACGCATTAAAATACCATTCGATGGGGCGGCCAGGAAAAATCGCCGTTGTACCAACAAAACCGCACAGTTCACAAAGAGACTTATCACTAGCGTATTCGCCAGGGGTTGCAGAACCTTGCTTGGCCATTGCCAAAAATAGTGATGACGCTTACAAATATACAGCAAAAGGCAATCTGGTAGCTGTCATCTCAAATGGAACAGCCGTATTAGGGCTAGGAGACATTGGAGCACAGGCAGGAAAGCCGGTGATGGAAGGTAAAGGATTACTTTTCAAAATTTTTGCTGACATCGATGTTTTCGATATTGAGTTAGACACCAAAAATGTTGATGAATTCGTAAAAATTGTAAAAGCACTAGAACCAACTTTTGGAGGGATAAACCTAGAAGATATTAAAGCTCCGGAATGTTTCGAAATTGAACGTCGATTGAAAGCTGAAATGAATATTCCAGTGATGCATGATGATCAACATGGGACAGCAATTATCTCGGGAGCAGCATTAATCAATGCCTGCGAAATCCAAAACAAAAAGATTAGCGATGTCAAAATAGTTGTCAATGGGGCTGGTGCTGCCGCCATTTCTTGTACGGCGATGTATGTTGCCGTTGGCGCTAAAAAGGAGAATATCGTCATGTTGGATAGCAAAGGTGTAATACGGTCGGATAGAGAGTCATTAGAGCAAACAAAAGCAGAATGGGCGACCGATAAAAACTTACATACTTTAGGCGATGCGGTGGATGGAAGTGATGTGTTTATAGGACTTTCCAAGGCAGATGTTTTAACTCCTGAAATGTTAAAATCAATGGCCCCTAATCCTATTGTATTA
The DNA here is from genome assembly GCF_059758715.1 of Sphingobacterium sp. GQ94. Classification (NCBI taxonomy): domain Bacteria; kingdom Pseudomonadati; phylum Bacteroidota; class Sphingobacteriia; order Sphingobacteriales; family Sphingobacteriaceae; genus Sphingobacterium; species Sphingobacterium sp. GQ94. The sequence goes on along the minus strand of NZ_JCAXEC010000009.1, from coordinate 122,353 downwards.
GCAATGGCGAACCCTAATCCTGAAATTGATTATGATTTAGCTATTGCCACCAGGGACGACTTGATTATGGGAACTGGTCGATCTGACTTTCCAAATCAAGTAAACAATGTACTCGGCTTTCCTTATATCTTTCGAGGCGCATTAGATGTTCGCTCTACCGTGATAAATGAGGCTATGAAAATTGCTGCCGTTAAGGCAATTGCAGAATTAGCTAAACAACCAGTACCGGAGGAGGTGTACATTGCTTACAATACAAATAACTTACGCTTTAGCAAGGAATATGTAATTCCAAAACCTACTGACCCACGCCTAATTACTGAAGTATCTATTGCTGTAGCGAAAGCAGCTATGGAGTCTGGCGTTGCACGTGTTCAAATTGAGGACTGGGAATTATACCGTGATGAATTGTACAAACGAATTGGCAAAGATGATCGATTGATTAGAAATATTACTGCAAAAGCAAAATCAAATCCTAAACGAGTTGTCTTTGCCGAGGCGGATAATTATAAAACATTACGTGCTGCTCAAATAGTAAAAGAAGAAGGAATTGCCTTCCCTATCTTACTTGGTGATGAAGAAAAAATTAAAAATCTAATTCAAGAACATGGTTTTGAATTAGAAGGGTTGGAGATTATTGATCCGAAGTCAGAAATTAAAACTGAACGTTTCGAGAAATTCGCTGAGCACCTTTATCAAAAAAGACAACGAAAAGGCATCAGTAAATTAGACTCAAATAAATTGATGGTCAACAGGAACTATTTTGCCGCGAGTATGGTGGAGTTTGGAGAGGCTGATACTTTGATTTCTGGTTTAACACGTAATTATGCATCAACTATTCGTCCTGCATTACAAGTCATTGGCGCAAAACCAGGAAGTCGTTTGGCAGGAATGTACATCATGATGACCACCAAAGGTCCTTTATTTTTTGGGGATACAACAGTGAATTCAAATCCAAATTCACAAGAACTAGCTGATATTGCGATTTTATTAGACTCAGCTGTTAAGCGTTTCAACACCAAACCACGCATAGCCATGCTATCGTATTCAAACTTTGGCTCTAATGAAGGGGAAGTTTCCGATAAGGTACGAGGTGCTGTTCAAATTTTACATCAGCAACATCCTGACATGGTCGTTGATGGAGACATACAAGCTAATTTTGCACTTAGTAAAGAAATGTTAGAGAGCAATTTTCCGTTTTCAACCCTAAGCGGCGAACCTGCAAATACGTTAGTTTTCCCAAATTTAGAATCCGGTAACATAGCTTATAAATTATTACAACAGGTCGGTAATTCTGAAGCTGTTGGACCGATTTTATTAGGCATGAACAAACCAGTGCATGTTTTGCAATTAGACAGCTCTGTTCGCGAAATTGTCAATATGGTTACCATTGCTGTTGTGGATGCGATTGAACATGAAAAAACAAACAAAATATAGTTAATCATTTATAACTATGTATGAATATTTTAATGGTAAACTAGTATTTAAAGCCCCTACCCACGTCATTATTGAAGTGGGTGGGATTGGCTATTACCTTCATATCTCTTTGACAACATATAGTCAGATCAAGGACCAACAAGAGTGTAAACTGTATGCATCTCATCAAGTCAGGGAAGATTCCCAGACTCTTTTTGGATTTGCAACCCAGGCAGAGCGGCATTTGTTTCATCATCTTATATCTGTATCAGGAATTGGTCCAAATACAGGAAGGATGATGCTATCATCCATCAACCCAGAGGAAATTCAACACGCTATTGTAAATGGCCAGGTAAGTGTGATTCAAAAAATTAAAGGTATTGGACCAAAAACTGCACAAAGAGTTATTTTGGAACTGCAGGATAAATTAAAAAAACAAGGCCCTGATGCGTTAATGCCAATGGCGATTAGTAAGCCATCTTCTATCGAGGAAGCTATGACCGCATTAATCATGTTGGGTTTCCCTAAACCACAAGCTGACAAGGTCATCCAATCGATTATCGCTATTGAACCCGAGCTCAGTGTGGAACAACTTATCAAAGCAGCCTTAAAACGCTTGTAAGGAGAAAGGAAACTTTCAACAATATGCTTTATACAGGTGTCAATTTGCTATTTCAAAATATTGTATATTAGTGCTTTTAAAAAAGGTGTCAATGGCAGAGGATCTACAAATCATTCAGGGTACCAAAGAAGAGCAGTATCGCTCTTTGCTCCCACAAATTAAAGGTTTGCTTACCGGTGAGACAAATGCCGTGGCTAACATGGCAAATGTTTGCGCAGCAATCAAACAACAATTTAATTTTTTTTGGGTAGGTTTTTATTTAGTTCAAGGGGATGAATTAATATTAGGTCCATTTCAAGGACCAGTGGCCTGCACAAGAATTGCCTACAATCGAGGTGTTTGTGGTAGTGCTTGGGCAAAAAGGGAGACTATCATTGTGGAAGATGTAGAGAAGTTCCCCGGACATATTGCCTGCAGTTCTCAATCAAAATCAGAAATCGTTATTCCTTTTTTTAGAAACAACGCTTGTATCGGAATTTTAGATATTGACAGCGACGAACTAAACACGTTTGATGACATCGATTCAAAATATTTAACACAGATTCTGGAAGTATACGTAAATACGTAGAAAATAACTATATTCGTAATTACAATCTTAAACCAATTACGAATAACCATGACCGGTATTAGAACTCTAGCTTTATTAAATTTTCTTATTACCTGTGTTAATTTCTCTTGGATTATTCTCATTGATGTACGTAGAGTCTTTGGGCAATCAATAAGTTCGACAATAAATAAATACCCAACCTATTTAAGTCCCATTGATTTCACCTTTACAATCTGGATTTTTATTGCAGCAAGCTTAAGTCTATCAACCTACTTGATGTATAATGGAACTGGAAAATCAGACCGCAGCTTTAAAACCATTCGCAAAATATCAAAAATCGACTACCTATTTATTTGGAATCAGTTTCTATGCGGGATGAGCATGGTCTTTACCGTAAATAACCAAATTATAACTGCACTTCTATTCAATATTGGAACCATTATCAGTATCCTACTTATCAATAAACGCTTGGAACTTAAAAAACTAACCACATATTCCTACACAAGGTATTTTACACGGTTAGCATTTGGTATGTACACAGGTTGGTTAATGGTTGTATTGCTTTTTATGCTGCCCATTGCGTTGATGCAACATTTACCTAGTTTTGTAAGCCAAAACATGCTATTTTATGCAAGTATTATTATACTTTTGGGTATTTCAGCATTCACTTTATTTTATTCTTATATAAACCGTTTGCCCGCAGTTTCTTCAATATTGACCTGGGGAATTTATGGCATCGTATACCTTCAGAAGAATTCACCTACATTTTTAGACCTTCCAAATATTAAACCTTGGTTATATCTGGTATTTACGCTATCCGCTTTATTTACCCTCTATAATTTTTACAGATGTAAACCATTTAGAATGGTCAATAAAGAGCTTAATGAATATCCACCTTCCATATCTTAACCGTCTTGTCATCGCTCACTGTATAGATATTTTGATTATCCCATAATAAAGCATTAATGGATAATATATGGCTATCGTATCCTCTATCTCTTGAAACATTTTTCACCAAACTAAAATCCTCCAATCGCCAAATTTTCAATGTTTTATCTCTACTAACGGTCGCGATAAGATCTTGATTAATTACATGATCAATGCCATAAAGAGTAAACATATGAGCTGTTAAGGATTTTATAACCTTTAGAGTCATAGGGTTCAATTTATTTAATTTAGCATCCCTTCCACCTGAGAGTAATTGATCTTGATGAAAAATTAAACTAGTGACAGGAAGTTCATGTATTTTTTGTTTTCCAATTAACTGAAAATCTTCTGTCGAATAGATGTGAATAAATCCCTGTTTATCTCCAAATGCCAAAATGGATTCCTGTGGATTTAATGCAATGACGCGTACAGTGGTATCTGTTATTTTAAATCTATAAAGCAACTCATAGGTGATCATATTCCATACATAAGCAACTCCTTGTTCGCCAATCGCAATTAATTCATTTTTACGGCTCATATACTGAATGGAAAAAACAGCGCCGAGCTCCGTACTTAGTTGTGCCTTCAGAGTCTGAGTTTCTCGATCTACAATCATAATCTTTCCAGATCGCATACCTATTGCCAATAAATTACTTTCTGGTATAGCAAGCAAAGAATATACAGAGGAATTAACTTGACAAAGAATACGGTTGAACTTCATGGTGTTTAAATCCCATTCTACAACTCCCTTGTCATTACCTGCTGAATATAGTACAGCGGAATTTAGGGGTTTGGATAAGGTAAATATCGGATTCTGATGCCCTATTAGGGTCGAAATTAATGTAATATCAATTGGGTTACTGCTCATGTTAACCAAAGATAACGGACCGATATCAAAATAAAAAGGGAAACTAAATTGTTTCCCTTTTTATTTCATTTAAACCACATAACTATTGATGTCTGCTCTCTAAATTTTTAGCAATATCTTCTAAGCTCAATCCCTTTTCTTTAATCAGTAATATTAAATGGAATAGGAGGTCTGAAGATTCATTGATAAAATCAATTTGAGTTTCAGCTAATGCCGCAATGACAGTCTCTACAGCTTCCTCACCAACTTTTTGAGCAATTTTATTAATACCTTTGGTTCGCATTCTATTTACATAGGACTCTTCTGAGGGAAAATCAATTCTATATTGGACAATTCTTTCCAATTGTAACAAGAAGTTTTGATTAAATTCCGTATTAAAACAAGACCTGTTACCCGTATGACAGGTCGGACCTTCCGGATTTACCTTGATCAAAATTGTATCATGGTCACAATCAATGTGTGTACTTACTACATGTAAAAAATTACCACTTTCTTCACCTTTAGTCCACAACCTTTGCTTACTTCTCGAATAAAATGTTACCTTATTCTCTTGTTGAGTTTTTTCCCAAGCTTGCTCATTCATATAACCTAACATCAAAACCTCTAATGTTTGGAAGTCTTGAACGACCACTGGTACTAAACCCTCACTTTTATTAAAATCAATAGTCATTTTTACCTATTTATCAATACCTAATTGGAATTCCATTAGTTTGTAGTGTTTCTTTTAGTTCCGGAATTAAAATTTCACCGTAATGAAATACCGAGGCTGCCAATGCGGCGTCAACATGTGCATGTTGAAATACATCCACAAAATGCTGCTGTTCACCTGCTCCTCCCGAAGCAATTAAAGGAATATGAATATGGTCATTAATTTTCTTCAAAAGACCAATATCAAAACCGTTTTTGGTTCCATCATGGTCCATTGAAGTTAACAGAATTTCACCAGCCCCCCTTTCTTGGGCCTCAAAAATCCAATCTTCCGTTTGGATGTCTGTCATGTCCCTTCCTCCTCGCAGGTGCACATAATTTTTACCATTTACTACTCTGGTATCAACGGCAAGTACAACAAATTGAACTCCAAAAGCTTTCGCGAATTCATCTAAAAGTTTAGGATTCCGGACAGCTGCAGAATTGATAGATATTTTATCAGCACCTGCATTGAGCAAAATATCCGCATCAGCCAATTCGTTAATCCCTCCCCCAATTGTAAATGGAATATTAACTTGACGAGCTACAGCTTTCACAAGATCTACAGTTGTTTTACGTCGCTCATGGGTCGCTGTAATATCTAAAAAAACCAATTCATCCGCCCCTTGCTCAGAATACTGCCATGCGAGCTCTACAGGATCACCGGCATCTCGTAAATCAACAAAATTGACACCTTTAACCGTACGGCCATCCTTCACATCTAAACAAGGAATGATACGTTTTGCTAGCATTAGAAACTAATTAATGCTTTTAAATTCCATTCTTTAATTTCCTCAATGGTAATGTGGTTTTCATAGATGGCTTTACCAACAACAACTGATTCCATTTGACCAAGCTCTTTTAATGCTTCAATATCTTTTAATGAGCTTATTCCACCTGAGCCAATCAGTTTAATAATTGGGGAGTGTTTCAAAAGCTTACTATATAGCTCAACGCCTGCTCCACCTAACTTACCATCTTTGCTAATGTCTGTACATAAAAAACGGTAAAAACCTAAGGCCAAACATTTATCTATATATTCGATCAATTTGATTGGGGAGCTTTCTAACCAACCAGAATATTTAATAACCTCATCAAGAACATCAATGGCAATAACAATATGATCAGCATATTTTGTTCTTCCTTCATTTAATTTGCTAAGTTCTTCTAAAAATGTTGGATTGGTAATAGCCTGTGTGCCGACAATTACGCGGTAGACTCCGGCATCAACTAATTCCTTCACTTTTTCTATACTTCTTACTCCTCCCCCATATTGGACTTTCATTTCTGTTCTTTTTATAATTTCAAACAGATATTCTTGATTGCTAAAATCGCCTTTAGCTCCATTCAAATCAATGATATGCACGATATCTGTGCCATTAGCATGATATTTTTTGATTTGTTCTTCTAGGGAGATAGGGTATTGAGTAACCTCATTATAATTTCCTTCTCTTAAACGGACAACCTGTTTGTCCAATACATCGATAGCAGGTATTATATACATATTCTTAAAATCAATTAAAAGTTATTAAAATTTAACAACAATTGTTCGCCAACTTTTCCTGATTTTTCAGGATGAAATTGAACTGCCCAAAAATTATCTCTGTGAATCGCAGCTGAAAAAGGCAATCCATAGTTACATATTGCAATTGTTTCATCAAGCGCATGCTCAATAAAATACGAATGAACGAAATAAAAATAGGAATTATCAGGAATATCCTTAAAAAGAGGGCAATTATTTTCAAAATGAATACTATTCCATCCCATATGAGGTACCTTTTCTTTCACTCTACCCTCAAAATGTAACGTCTTTAATGGTACCAACCCTAATAATTCGGAATTTCCTTCCTCCGAAAAATCAGTTAACAATTGCATTCCTACACAGATTCCTAAAACCGGTTTCTTCAAAGAGAGGATTTGGTTTGCCAATCCAGAATCTGTCAATTTTTTCATTGCGGCCCCTGCATGACCAACCCCTGGAATAATGATTCGATCATACAAATCAAAGTCTTCTACTTGATCAATCATCCCATAGGAAATCCCCAAACGCTTCAATGCAGCAGAAATCGAAAATATATTTCCTGCACCATAATTTACTATCCCAATCATGAAATCATTTTAAATATAACCAAATGGACGCTAAATAGTTTTACAATAAACCCTTCGTGCTTGGCAACCGCATGTTCTCTGAGTCACGACGGACAGCCTTCTTGATTGTTTTGGCGAAGGCTTTAAAAATTGCTTCAATTTTATGATGTTCATTCTCTCCAGAAGCTTGAATATGGATATTGGACTTTGATGCGTCTGAGAAGGATTTAAAAAAATGAAAAAACATTTCAGTAGGCATACTGCCAATTTTTTCACGCTTAAACTCAGCATCCCAAACAATCCAATTCCGTCCACCAAAATCCATAGCAACTTGCGCTAGACAATCATCCATCGGTAAGGTATAAGCATATCGTTCTATACCTCTTTTATCACCCAAAACCGACAGAAAAATCTCTCCCAGGGCAATACCTGTATCCTCAATGGTATGGTGTTCGTCAATGTGTAAATCCCCTTTCGCTTGAATTGTTAAATCCAATGAACCATGCCGAGCAATTTGATCCAACATATGGTCAAAAAAAGGTAAGCCGGTATCAATATTTGAATTACCGGTGCCATCTAGATTTAATTTAATATAGATATCCGTTTCGTTAGTCTTTCGACGATGTTCTCCAACGCGAGAACCCAGCTTTAAGAATTCATAAATACTTTTCCAGCTCGATGTCTCAAGTGCAACAACATCCTGAGATATTGCTAAGTTTTCGTGTTTACCTAGCTCGTCGTTGTTTCTTAACCAGATTGCTTTAGCGCCAAGATTTTGCGCTAGTTTAACATCATTCAGTCGATCACCAATAACAAAAGACTCAGAAAGAATATATTTTTTCTCATCAAAATAGGAACTCAACATTCCAATTCCAGGTTTACGCGTTTCAGCATTTTCTGCAGGAAAAGTTTTATCGATATGTTCAGCTAGGAAATGAACCCCTTCAATAGCAAAAGTGTTCATGACAAAATGATGCACCGGCCAGAAATTCTCTTCAGGATGGGAGTCTGTACCCAGACCGTCTTGATTGGTAACTAAAACCAATTCAAAATCCAATTCTTCAGCTATTTTAGGTAAGTATTGTAGGGCGCCTGGATAAAATTTTAATTTTGCAAAAGAATCTATTTGCTCATCTTCAGGCTCCTGAATCAGCGTTCCATCCCTATCAATAAACAATATTCTTTTTAGTTTATCTGACATTATTTCTCTAGTTTATAAAACTCACAAATTCGCTCCAAAAGTTTCTTATTCTCTATTTGCGTTCCGATTGTTATCCGTAAGCACCCCTCGCATAGGGTCACCTTTGTACGATCCCTTACAATTACCCCGAATTCAACCAAATGAGTGTAAAGTTCGTTTGGATTTTCTAACTTGACCAATATAAAATTTGCATCGGAAGGTGTAATTCTCTCTACCTGATCCAATTGATTAAGTTGATCGATCAGCCACTCTCTTTGGGCAATAGTCACCTTTATCCACTCATTAACCACATCGAGATGATCCAAAGCCTCCATAACCAGATCTTGCGTTGCCTGGTTAATGTTGTAAGGTGGTTTAATTTTATTAAAGATTTCAATAATTTCCTTACTTGCAAAAGCCAATCCCAACCTTAAAGCGGCCAACCCCCAAGCCTTCGACAAGGTTTGCAAAACAACTAAATTAGGAAACTCAGATAGTCCCTGCGTAATAGATGATTGTTTTGAATAATTAATATATGCTTCATCCACAACAATTAATCCTTTAAAATTAATTAACAACGTTTCAATATCTAGAGGATCAATGCTATTACCAGTTGGGTTATTCGGAGAACACACAAAAATAATTTTTGTATGTGTATCTATCGCCTCAGCTATTCCATCCAAATCCAACTGAAAATCTTTAGTCAGATTTACTTTTCTGGCCTCTACATCATTAATGTTTGCAGAAACCTCATACATACCATAGGTTGGCGGAACCAATATGACGTTATCAATCCTTGGTGTACAAAATGCACGGAAAAGGATATCGATCGCTTCGTCCGAACCATTGCCCAAAAACATATTTTCGCTAGGCACTCCTTTTATTTTTGACAGCTTATTTTTCAGTTGCAGCTGGAGTGGATCCGGGTATCGATTGTAATCATGTGAAACAGGCGAACCAAAAGCGTTCTCATTTGCATCTAAAAAAACTGAAGCATTACCTTTAAATTCACTACGTGCCGAAGAATACGGAACTAAGTTTTTGATATTGTCTCTAAGTAGAGCGTTTAAGTTGAAAGACATTATATTAGACTAAAAAATTACGAGCTGTAAATATGGACAAAATTCTACAAAATCACTAAACTAAAAACCATTTCCCTTCCTCAGAAAGCTCAGAATTTGGAAAAATGGACTGTGCCTCATCCAATAATGGCTGAAGGTTTTTATACCTGGCAGAATAATGTCCAAGTAGAAGTTTATTGACTTGACTCTCCAAAGCTATCTCTGCGGCTTGTTTGGACGTCGTATGGAAGGTTTCGTAGGCTCGATCAACCATTTCATGTAGAAAAGTACTTTCATGATAAAGCATATTGACACCTTTTATTGCGGATAAATAAATAGGGTTTCTAACTGTATCAGAGCAGAATGCATAACTTCTTGTCTCTGGAGGTTCATCAGTCAGATCGACCGCAGAATACACCTTTCCAGAAGGGTCTACATAATCAATTCCCTTTTTTATGGCATTGTAATAAACGGGTGGAATTCCTAGCTTAGTCACTAGGTCTGCCTTCAATATTGCGTTTCGTTTCCCTTCATCAAATCGAAATCCAGTACATGGAACTCGATGAATCAGAGGAAAAGAACTAATATTCATCATCCTAGACTCAAAAAGAAGTTCCTCTTTATTTGGATTGGTGACATGAAAAATAATAGCATAACGAATAACCGTTTGTGAATGCAAGAAATGTAGTTCTAAAATTTCTTGGAGAGGCGCCGGCCCATATATATGAAGATCCGCTTTTCGACCAATCAAATGCATTGAGGACAACAAACCTACCAATCCAAGATAATGATCCCCATGTAAGTGGCTGATGAAAATATGATCTATTCTATTACTTTTTATCCCGTAGCGTGAAAGTTGCATTTGTGTCCCCTCCCCGCAGTCAATCAGAAACAATTGTTCGTTATAATTAACGACTTGAGAAGTTGGATGACGCTCAAACATTGGAGTTGCTGAACTATTTCCTAAAATCAAAACCTCAAATCGGATCATTTCACGACTGTCCATTTTTTAAATCCAATCTGATTTCATTTCCAAAAATCAAATCTTTAGCTTGTTCAATATTAGGTGTAATAATTAAATACTTATCAAGCCCTAAGGATTCAATATATTGTCTAACATCATCATTTAAGTTAGTCAATATAAACAGTCCACCCATAGACTTACAAAGCCTTCTTGCAAGTAATCCAATCCTAATTCCTACCTCATCGGTAAGGAACACTTTATTCAAATCTAAAACAATATTACGATGACCACCCGTATTACGTAGTAATAGTTCTCCTTTCAAACTGGCAGCTGTCTCCCCATCTAAATTATGTTGAAGTGGTTCAATCACGACATACCGCTCATATTTATCAACCGTAAATTTCATAATAGTTTCAATTAAAATTAAATTATAAACTTATCAATGCATTATCTACATTCCTTTGCACTCTTTCTATTATTTTCCCTTGTTCAGGAAAAATAAATGTTTCTCCAGTAATTTTTTCATAGAGCTCAATGTAACGTTCCGAAATTTTGTTTACAATTTCATCTGTCATTTCAGGAATTTCTTGGCCCTGCTTTCCTTGAAAACCGTTCTCTATTAACCATTGGCGAACAAATTCTTTTGAGAGTTGTTTTTGGGGCTCGCCATTTTCTTGACGCTCTTGATATCCATCAGCGTAAAAATACCTAGAAGAATCAGGCGTGTGAATTTCATCAATAAGATAAATTACATCATCAATTTTACCAAATTCATATTTGGTATCAACCAAAATCAATCCTCGTTCTGCAGCGATTTCAGTTCCCCTTTGAAACAAGGCTTTAGCATATTTTTCCAATGCAGAATAGTCCGCCTCTGTCACAATTCCCTTCGCAATAATATCGTTTCTTGAAATATCTTCATCGTGCCCAACAGCAGCCTTTGTTGTCGGAGTAATGATTGGCTCAGGAAGTTTATCATTTTCCTTTAGTCCTTCGGGCAACGATTCACCACATAATACTCTTCCTCCCTCTTTATAGGTTCGCCATAAATGTCCCGATACATAACCACGGATTACCATTTCCACCTTGAATGGTTCACATTTTTTACCAATAGTCACGCTAGGGTCTGGAACTGAAATAACCCAGTTTGGCAGGATATCAGCTGTAGCTTTTAAAAATTTGGATGCAATTTGATTTAACACTTGCCCCTTATAGGGTATTGCACGTGGCAGAACGACATCAAAAGCCGAAATGCGATCTGAGGCAATCATCACTAAATAATCCTCGCCAATGCTATACACATCTCTGACTTTACCTCTATAAAATGAAGTTTGATTCTTGAAATTAAAATTTGTTTCCTTTATTGTATTCATACTATTTGCGTATTATACGCTTTTATTTTAAATTATTTTTGGAGGGTTCATCTCCTATTAAATATCACCGTATGCCTCTAAAATACGTTTTACTAATTTGTGACGGACTACATCATCTCCCGTTAAATAAATCATATCTATTCCGGGAATACCATCCAGTATTTTTGCAGCATTCACCAAACCAGATTGTGTCTTTTTAGGTAAATCTACCTGTGTCATATCCCCGGTTACAATAAACTTTGCTGTTGGTCCCATGCGGGTCAAAAACATTTTAAGCTGTAAATCAGTGGCATTTTGAGCCTCATCCAAAATTACAAAACAATTGTCTAGAGTTCTTCCCCTCATGAAAGCTAATGGCGCAACTTCAATAGTCCTGTTTTCCAAATAACCTTTTAATTTTTCTGCAGGAATCATGTCGTCCAGCGCGTCATATAATGGTCGTAAATACGGATCCACTTTCTCCTTTAGATCTCCCGGTAAAAAACCTAAATTCTCACCAGCCTCAACGGCAGGCCTTGTCAGGATAATACGTTTGATTTCTTTGTTTCGCAAAGAACGAACTGCTAGGGCCACCGCTGTGTAAGTCTTCCCTGTTCCAGCAGGTCCAATAGCGAATAAGATGTCATTCTTATTTATACTATCAACCATTTTACGTTGGTTGGCAGTGCGTGCCCTGACTATTATCCCGTTTGGACCATATACAATCGGTTCTCCTTTAAAAATTGCTGCCTTATTCTCCGGATCCAAATTATTCTGAATTGGACTTTTAAGTTCCGTCACATTGGATAGGATACTTTCTAAATCTAATATAGAAAGCGAGTGATACTTGTTTACATGATTCAACACGTCATTAAATGATTGTTGAAAATGTACTCTTTCCACCTCCTCACCCAATACTTTTAAAATACTTCCTCTTGCCACTAAACGAACCTTTGGAAAGCTTTTTTTTATATACTCAAAGTTTTCATTTTGAGCGCCCCATAGCGTTGCTAAATTGTAGACTTCTAAATCGATTTCTAATTCACTCAACTTGTTTCCTTATTAATTTTGAATTAATTTATTACCTCACCGTTTTTAAATTGTATTGTTTTCTCAACCCTTAGTTTATCAATAAAGTATCTATTTAAATGTGAAAAAATAAACAAAAAAATCCTTACTATAGATGCATTACAACAAGAAAAATAGTTCAATTCAATGCTTATCAGAATTCCTGTAAGCAAAATAATAGCATCCTACTACTAAAACCTGAGACTAATCCATTAGACTTCCTGAAGCTTGCATAAAGATATCAAAAAAATAAACCATTTTTAGGTCTTTTGAAATCTTATTTATACCAAAAATACAAACTAATTGAACAGAATTAAAAGCATTTGCAAGTATTAATTCATATATCATTTAGCAATCGGTTTAGTTTTTATATTTTTGTATTTCGCTTTTTAATAAATCATTTAATAATTACAGCTATCGGCACGCTGAAAAATATGGGAGTAATTACGTTAACCACAGATTTAGGTCACCGCGATTTTTATCAAGCAGCGTTAAAAGGCAGCATAATTTCACAATTACCCGATGTTAGGTTGGTGGATATTTCACACAATATTCCTTCCTTTAGCATTCAACATGCAGCATTTGTCATCAATAACGCTTATCCATATTTTCCAAAGGACACGGTACACTTAATTGGCATTGACACAGTTTTTCAAGAGGGTTCTAGATATCTGGCGATGGCTTATAAAGACCAGTATTTCGTTGGAGCAGATAATGGCATATTTAGTATTATTACCGGCCAGGATAGACCTTCAGAACTTGTTGAAATTAATATCATGCAGGACTTAAGGTATTTACACTTTCCCCTGGCTGATATTTTAACAAAAGCAGCGTGTCATATCGCGAATGGAGGAAAACTAAACGATATAGGAATACCTATTGATAATCCTGTAATTAAAGTTACCTTTCAACCTATTTACAATATAAATTCAATTAAAGGTCATGTAACATTCATTGACGCTTTTGGAAATGTAATCAGTAATATAAGTAAAGAACTCTTCAATAAAATTCAAAACGGAAGAGATTTCATTTTAAGGTTTAAAAGAAATGAAACTATAAGTAATTTAAGCTGGCATTATAATGAAGTGGCCGAGGGTGAGAAATTATGTCTTTTCGGTATCAGCAATTTTTTAGAAATCGCAATCAACAAAGGAAATGCAAGCCAGTTATTAGGATTATATCAGGATGAAACGATTTTGGTCGAATTCCTGAACCCACACTAGTACTCCTTAATTTTAGAAAAATTTATCCGATTACATTTAATCCTGAAGTGGAATTTAGAATAAATACCACTTCAGCATAAACTTACCTTGAAAGCAACTGACTCAGACCAACCAAGATAAGGAACGAAAATGACTAATATATTCAAAAATTAATTACTTTTGAACCCTCTTATCAAGTTTTAACTTGATAATTATAAGGTTATAATACATATGAAAAATATCATTAAAATCATTTCCATTATACTCTTAAGCAATATTGTGACTTTGGGTCTCTACGCTCAAGACAGCAATGAGTCGAAAACGGACTCGTTATCTTTTGAATTCCAAAGAGAGAGAGTAAATAAATTACTTATTGATAGAAGTAAGCGTTTTGGAGATTATGATCATTCATTGGGACAGAAAACCGGAATTTTTGGCTTATTCAAAACGAAAGCCGATATGCAAAAATCCATTGATATCCTAAGAAAAATTGTTTTAAATGACAATAATATTTTTATTGAAACTAGAAAGCTTCTTGATTTAAAAGATGCTCAAAGTGAACGTTATCAGCGATTAGCGAAAGAATATGATCATCAGGTGTCCGCCTATATGAAGACCATCACTAAATTGCAGACTGAAAATGATAAATTGCGTAAAGAATTAAGTGTATTAGAAAATGTCGATACAGGCAACGGCATCCTACTTTATATTGCAATTCTAGTTATTTTGGGTTTATTATTTCTTCTGTATACACAATATAGAAATACAAAATCAAAAAAATTGACCCAATAGTGATAAGAAGACTTAGATATATCAGTATTTTTGCCCAAAGTCATATATAAATAATTCATGGCCAGACCGAGATTGAACAGTGGTGATACACATTCTGAAGAATTACCAAAGCCGAAACTTAATAAAGATATCTTTAAAAAATCATTAAAGATCTTTTCCTATATAAAACCATTCAAATGGAAATTTATAATAGGAATGATTTTTCTGATATTATCGAGTCTAACGATGTTAACATTTCCGGCCTTGTTAGGTTCGATGATAGATGCCGCAAATGGAAAACAAACACATCCATGGTTACCAGCGGACATCATGTTCATCGGTACACTTTCTATCTCAATATTAGCCGTCCAGTCCATTATCTCTTTCTTTAGAATTCGGTTATTTGTTGAAATTTCTGAAAGAGCATTGGCAAATCTTAGAAAAGATGCTTATCATAAATTAATAACGCTACCTGTAGATTTCTTCGCAAATCGCCGGGTTGGTGAGTTAAATAGTAGACTATCTTCAGATTTATCTCAGATACAAGATACGATGACAACTACTTTAGCTGAATTATTAAGGCAGACCATTAGTTTAAGTTTTGGCGTGGTACTTTTGATTCTAGTTTCTCCTAAATTGGCCTTAATGAACCTCAGTATTTTACCTTTAATCATAATTGTTGCATTGATTTTTGGACGTTTCATCCGTAAACTATCTAAAGAGTCTCAAGATCAACTTGCAGATTCAAATGCGATAGTTCAGGAAACTTTATTGGGTATTAGTAATGTAAAAGCATTTGTAAATGAATTTTTTGAATCCAAAAGGTATGCAGATAAACTAGGTAAAGCAGTAAGCTTAGCTGTCAAGGGTGCAACTTTCCGAGGAGTTTTTGCCTCCTTTATCATATTTGCAATTTTCGGAGCAGTGATTGTCGTTATTTGGTATGGGGCAACATTGGTCTCCAGCAATGAAATTTCAGTCGGTGATTTAACGACTTATATATTGTATTCTATGTTTGTTGCTGGTTCAATGGGAAGTTTCCCTGAATTATACGCAAGTATTCAAAAATCATTAGGCGCTAGCGAGAGGGTTTTAGAAATACTGAACGAAAAACAAGAGAACATCAAAGTAGACCATACGGATAAAGAAATTAAACACCATTTAAAAGGTGAAATTAGATTTGAAAATATTCGTTTCACCTATCCTTCACGTCCAGACATTGAAACTTTAAAGGACATTACCTTCCAGGTACCAGCCGGCAAGAAACTTGCCATTGTTGGCCCAAGTGGAACAGGTAAATCCACAATTGCTAATCTTATTTTACAGTTTTACCAACAGACTTCAGGCAAAATATATTACGATGGGATTTCTTCTGAAGACCTACTATTAACAGATATCCGAAATCAGGTAGCGATTGTTCCTCAAGATGTACTCCTATTCGGAGGTAGCATTAGAGACAATATTAGTTATGGAAATTTAAATGCAAGTCATCAAGAAATAGAACAAGCAGCAAAAAGAGCAAATGCTCATGATTTTATATTGAATTTCCCGGAGGCATATGACACCATAGTTGGTGAAAGAGGAGTTAAACTCTCTGGCGGACAGCGTCAACGTATTGCCATAGCCAGGGCCCTATTAAAGAACCCTGCAATTTTAATATTGGATGAGGCAACTTCCTCTCTTGATTCAGAATCGGAGCGTTTGGTTCAATTAGCCTTAGAGGAACTGATGCGTAATAGAACTTCCATAATAATCGCCCATCGATTATCTACGATTAAGGAAGCAGATAAAATTATCATTGTAGAGAATGGGATAATTTCAGATCAAGGCACCCATCAAGAATTAATGGAAAAGGACAATGGTCTTTACCGTCATCTATACACTTTACAATCCCTACAAGTAGTAGTAAGTTAATTAGTGTTAATTTCAATTAACTTGAAACCTTTTGGCTTATGGCTTGTTTAAAACTAAACAGTAAAAGATTCAAAGACTAAATCGAAAAAAAAATACGATCATGGAAAAAAACAAAAATGGATTAGTAGCATTCGCACTTTTAGGATTAGCCATTGGAACAGCAGCATATTACTTATTAGGTACAGAGGATGGTAAAAAACAGCTCGACCGTGCTAATGAAGGAGTAAGAAATCTGACAAAAACCATTAAGGAATTATCTGAAAAAGAAGCGAAACGAGCTGCAAAATTAGCAAAATCTGCAAAATCAGATATTGAAAATTTAAAAAACCGGGCAAAACATGCAGGTAGGGAAGTCTTAGATAAAGCTTCAGAAAAAGCCAACGAATGGGCAACTAGAACATCAGAGGCGGCTGACAGCGTCATCTCAAAATCTGAGGATCTAGCTAATAAAGCAAAATCAGATATTAAAAACGTATAATATCGACCTTTATTTTAGGACAAAATGTATCCGTCAAAGATTGATTTGTATCTTTGCCTACCATGGATTTGTTTACCCAAGTAAAGACACTTATTTATAAAGATGTTGTTTTGGAATGGCGTTCCAAATACGCTATCAACAGCATATTACTTTACGTAGTATCTACAGTATTTGTTTGCTTTCAATCTTTCAAATCTGTAGATACTACTGTTTGGAATACACTGTTTTGGATTATTTTATTGTTTGCCGCAATAAATGCTATGAATCGCAGTTTTATTCAAGAAACTGGTTCAAGGCAATTATATTATTACTCTTTAATCAATCCTAAGGCAATTATACTTGCAAAAATAATTTACAATTCTTTGTTGATGATTTTGCTAACGTCAATCGCTTTTGTCGTCTATAATTTGATATTTAACAGTGAAATTGGAAACCTACCGATCTATCTTTTGAGTATTTTATTAGGGAGTATAAGCTTTGCAACTGTTTTCACCATGGTCGCTGGCATAAGTGCAAAAGCAGGCAATAACAGCACGATCATGGCTATTCTGAGCTTTCCAGTCATTATTCCTCTTTTAATAATTCTGATTAAGCTTTCAAAAAATGCTGTTATGGGTGGAACAATCTCTGCGAGCTGGGGAGATATAGCTGTTTTATTGGCAATTAATGTCGTTACAATTGCTATTTCTTTGCTCTTATTTCCTTACCTTTGGCGAGATTGAATTTAGGTTCTTATGAAAAAGTCTTGGTGGAAAATCTTAGGGATTGTGATGGTTGCAAGCACCATTGTTGCAGGCTTATTAGGTCCTGTACCTGAGTTACCCATATTGAATGAAACTATCCGAAATGTATATTTCCATGTGCCCATGTGGTTTACAATGGTTTTCCTCTATTTAATTTCGGTAATTTATAGTATTAAATTTCTAAATGGAGGAAAACGAAAACACGATTTGATTGCCGTAGAGGCTGTCAATACAGGTATTCTATTCTGCGCCTGCGGATTGATGACAGGAATGCTCTGGGCTAATATAACCTGGGGGGATCCTTGGCCAAACGATCCCCAACTCAACGGAGCCGCTATTACGACTTTAATGTACTTAGCCTATTTAATATTAAGAAATGCCCTGGAGGAAGAACAAAAACGCGCGAAAATTTCCGCTATCTATAATATTTTTGCTTTTCCAATCATGATTGTTTTATTGTACATCTTACCCAAGATGACTGATTCATTACACCCTGGAAGCGGTGGGAATTCAGGTTTTGGAAACTTGGATCTAGACAATAATCTAAGACCCGTTTTTTACACAGCTGTCTTGGGCTGGATATTAATTGGAACATGGATAGCTACCTTGGGTTACCGACTAAGGTTAATTGAGGACAAAAAAAATAGTTTATAAAATGAAAAAGTTTATCTCTTCCCTTTTAGCCTTAATCATTAGCATTGGGCATATCTGTGCGCAAAACCAGGTTGAAATGGCCGATGGATTGCGTTCGCAAGGAAAAATTTATGTGGTTGTTTTGGTCATGTTAGTCATTTTCTGTGCTGTGGCTGTTTATTTATTCTCAATTGATCGTAAAATATCAAAGTTAGAAAAAGATAAATAATCAATTTGATTATATGCTAATTAACCAACATCGTTCATTATCGGGATTAAATATTTTTCTTGTCTCCCTTGTTGGTACGCTACTTTGTTTGGCTGTTTATATACATCTCCCGGAAAAATTAACTCCGATATTGGTAGAACCTGGTCTAAGGAAACTCTTAGGTTTTCAAATAGGCTCAAACCTTAACCCGCAAACCAATGTTTTTATCACCTTGGTGTTAACACTTTTACAAGCTTTTTCACTAAATAGAGTCGTAAATCATTATAATCTACTAGGTAAACCAAATTTTTTAACAGCGTTAATGTTTATGACATTGGTGAGTTTATTCATTCCTTTTTTGGTATTATCCCCTACTTTGATTTGTAATTTTATTACGGTATGGATGTTGCAAAAATTATTCAACATTTATAAGCATGTTGACGTAAAATCGATCATGCTTGATTTGGGGCTTCTTGTTGCTTTAGGGAGTCTGATTTACTTCCCCTTTATCGTTATGCTGGTCCTAATTTGGGCGAGTTTAATAATCTATAGACCCTTTAATTGGAGAGAATGGATTACTCCTTTATTAGGTGTGGTTGTGGTCTACTTCTTATTGGCAGTGGCATATTTTTGGTTGAATAGATTAGATGAATTTTACCAAATTTTTATCCCCTTTACCTATTCGATCCCGACAAGACTGAACATGGATATGTACGATTATTTTGTATTAATTCCTGTTCTAATTGCTTTGGGTGGTTTTATCTTTATTCTAAAAGATAATTTCTTCAAAAGCATAGTTCAGGTTAGAAAGAGTTTTCAGCTCTTATTTATCATGTTAATTCTAATTATTGGCTCTTTCTATCTCAATCAAGAAAAATCGGTCAATCATTTCTTATTATCAGTACCAGCAATAAGCATCTATTTAGCCTATTTTTTTACACACGCAAAAATTAAATGGTTTTACGAAACATTGTATCTAGTAATTTTATTAACGATTGTGTATTTTCAATTTTTCTAAAAAACTGAAAATTAGCTGTTTAACCTTTTTTAACAACTAATACTCTTCACATATTTAAAAAATAGATAGTTTTGTAGCAAAAATTAGCGAGAATATACCCGAATTAGAAGATTTACCTCATCACAATTGGCAAAAGAAGACCTTTAATTAGGTTCCAATTACGATGAATCAATTTAAAATATTGAAACAATTGAAATTTACATACCCACTCACGCAACTGCTTATCGTATTAGGAATAGGCTCATTGATACTAACTAGCACGCGCAGCTACGCTCAATCATCAACCTCTCATTCGCCTTATTCCCAGTATGGAATTGGTCAAATGAGGGAGGACTTATTACCACAAACCCGTAGCATGGGCGGGATCTCTGCCGGAGTGAGATATCAAAGTGGACTTCCCATTCTTAACATCGCTAACCCTGCTAGTTATTCGACTTTCAATAGAGCAATTTTAGATGCAGGTTTATATGGAAATGTTACACAACTGGCAAAAGGGAACAACACTGATAATACAGCTGATTTTGCATTTAGTCATTTCGCATTTGGTTTCTCACTCAACAAATCAAATGGCCCAAAATTAGGTGGAATATCATTTGGATTATTACCTTATTCAGATGTAGGCTACAACATAGCAGCAACTCGTGAAATTGAAAACATCCCATATAAAACAAGCCTAGTAGGTGAGGGCGGAATAAATAAAGCGTATGTAGGTTATGGTGTCTCACCATTTAAAGGATTTAGTATCGGGGCTAATGTTGGATTTTTGTTTGGAAATCTTTATGACAAGGCAATGATAGAATTCCCATATCAAGTAGGATATTACAACACGGTGCAGACCATGACAAGACAGACCCGTGGTATTACTTTTGATTATGGTGCTCAATATTTCAAGCCGCTAGGCAATAAAATGAATATGACCATAGGCTATTCAGGTTCATTAGACAATACTGTTAACAGTAAAGTTACCTCGATGGTAACCCGGACTCAAACGGATGCCAATTCAGGAAGTATAAACGATCAAGTTGCTATTGATACCTCGGCCATGAGCTTAGTATCCAATCGCGAAATTAATTTACCATTAAAACACAATGTGGGATTTACCCTAAGTAAAGGAGCTAATTGGATGGTAGGAGCTGATTTCAAGTATGCAGATTGGTCCAAATTTCAAACCCGTTTAGGTGAACCAGAACTTGGAAAAAATATCGGCGTTGCTGTTGGTGGTCAGTTTAAACCAGACCCAACATCATTGAACTATCTAAACGTTATCGACTATAGAGTAGGATTTAGGTACAACAAAACACATATTAGCGTAAACAACAATAGGATTACGGATATGGCAGTCACTGTTGGTCTTGGTATCCCATTGCCAGAAACAAACTTTGGTAGAACATTTTCCAACGTGAATATCTCTGCTGAATTTGGTCAACAAGGAACGCTAAAGAGTAATTTAGTCAGAGAGCGTTATATTAATATCAATCTTGGATTTACCATCAATGATGCATGGTTTATGAGAAGGAGTTATGATTAATAAAAGATGTTAACACGCGTAAAAATATCAAGGATAATGCCCTTAACAATTATTTTGATAGGGGCTGTCTTGTCTTTTGCCTGTGAAAATGACACCAAGGATATTGATCGTTTAGCAAACATTACTCCAGAGGAAGCTGTAGATATTTCAAAGGATGTGGTAGTGATATACAGCGATTCTGCAGTGGTAAAAGCCGAACTTAGGGCGCCTGAAATGCGTGTTTATCACGATAGCACAGGGAACTATGAGTTTAAAAAAGGAGTGACCATTATTTTCTTTGACGAACAAGCAAGAGAAAGCCAAAGAATTACCGCAGATTATGCTATTCAAAAACCCAAAGAAAATAGTACTGAATTCAGAAAAAACGTGGTTATCACAAAGAAGGATGGCATGATTGTTAAGACCGAAGAGTTAATTCACGACGAAAAGAACAAGAAATATTACGGAAGCCAACCTATTACCGCGGAATATACCGACGGTAGAACTTCAGCTCAGGGGACTTCATTTACCTCAGACGAAAATTTCAACGATATCGTTTTCACATCTGGTACAGCAATATATTACCCATCTGCAAATTCATCATTTCCATCATTTGGGAACTAACAGGTATTGAGTTAATTTCCTGAAAAAAAATAGATAACACTAAAAATAAAATGTTACGCTTTTTTTCATAAAAATTGTATCTTGCGCCTTGTTTTTAAGAAACGACAATTAAGTAACTAAAGTTAAGAATTTAATAAAATAGAGTATACAATTATGGGATTAATGAGCTATTTGCGAAACCATGCGGGGTTAGTAATTACCGTGATCGGTTTGGCAATCGTTGCGTTTTTATTGGGAGATATCATTAATATGGGTACTCCATTTTGGCGTAGTAGTCAAAACGAGGTGGGGGAAGTTAATGGAAAAGCGATAGATTATCAAGCATTTAATGCTCAGGTTGATCAAGCTAACGCTATGTTTCAACAACAAATGGGTGGTGCTGTTTCTCCACAAATGAAAAATTTTGCTGTCCAACAAGTATGGAACCAATTCTTACAACAAAATGTAATTGATCAAGAACTAGAGAAAATCGGTTTTACTTTAGGAAAAGAAGAATTAAACAACTTAATTTTTGGGAACAACCCTTCGCCACAAGTTCTTCAAGCATTTGTAAACCCACAAACTGGACAGTTTGACCGCAATTATTTGAATGGATTTGTTGAGCAATCAAAAGTTAATCCAGAAATAAAACAACAATGGGAAGGATTCTTAGTTGGCGTAAAGAATGAACGCTTAAACCAAAAATACACCAACTTAATCAGTAACAGTATTTACACAACTTCCCTAGAGGCTGAATACGATTATAATGCTCAAAACAAACTAGCAAACTTTAAATACGTCATGCTAGATTATGCCTCTGTGAATGATTCTGAAATCAAATTAACAGACGCTGATTACAATGAATACTACACTAAAAACAAGAATGCGTTCAAAAATAAGGAAGAAATTCGTAGTGTTGAATACCTTTTATTTGATGCATCCCCAAATGGAGCAGACTCTGCATTAGCTTTAAGTAGCATTCAAAAATTAAAAGCTGAGTTACAAACATCTACCAACGATTCTAATTTTGTTTCGATCAATTCAGAAAACAAATATCCGGTAAGATTTTACAGCAAAGGTCAAATAAGTCCTGCCCTTGATTCTGTAGTCTTTAAGACCGCTCCTGGAACTACTGTTGGACCTTTCCTTTCTCAAAACAACTATGAGATCGCTAAAGTGCTTGAGGTAAAAACGAGCCCAGATTCAGTTAATGCTAGTCACATCATGCTAAATCCTGCAATCGAAGGTGGTGTGCAATCCGCTTTAGCTAAAGCGGATTCAATTAAAAACCTAATTCAAAACGGGGCTAGCTTTGCTGCCTTAGCAATTGAATTTAGTGCGGATCCAAATAGTAAAAATAATGCTGGTGAAATAGGCACATTGACTCGTGGAATGGTACCAGAATTGGATGAAACCCTTTTTGATGGTAAAACTGGAGAGGTTAAGGTCGTTTCTACAAACATGGGTGTTCATATTGTCAAGATAAATAAACAAATAGGAAATTCTCCAATTGCAAAATTGGCTATTGTGAATAAACCTATTTTAGCGTCTAAAGAAACGACAGATGCGGCATACGCTAAAGCGAATAAATTCTTTTCAGAAGCGAATAAAACCAACTTCGAAGAGGTTGCTAAAAAACAGAACATAGTTGTTCTTAAAAATGATCGTACTCTAGCTATGGATAATACGTTTGGAGCAGTTGAAGTTCCTCGTGACCTAGTGCGTTGGGTATACGAAGCAAAAGTTGATGATGTAACCGATAAGGTATATGAAACCGAGAACAATTTTATTATTGCTCGTCTTACAAAGGTTCAACCTAAAGGAATTCAACCGATGGAATCTGTAAAAACAATGATCGAACCCGTTGTTAAAAACCTAGTAAAGGCTCGGATGCTGAAAGAAAAAATGTCCAACGCTTTAAACGGCGCTACTTCTATCGATCAAGTTGCACAGAAATTAGGAAAGAATGCACAAACTGTAGAAAACGTAGTATTGGCAAACCCAGTTATTCCTGGGGTAGCTGTTGAGAATGCAGTAGTGGGTACAGTATTTGGATTACAACCAAACAAACCTTCGAAATCAATTGAAGGTAAACAAGGCGTATACGCCGTACAGGTAACAGGGTTTGTAAATCCAAAAGCCTTATCTGGCGCAGACTTAAATGCTCAACAGAAACAAATTTCTCAAGCTAAAGCGCAACGTTCTTGGGGAACAATTTTCACAGCCTTACAAGACAAAGCAAAAATTGTTGACAATCGAATTAAATTCTATTAACATATAATAGTTAAATTTGTAGCTGGGTAATGTCAAGTTACCCAGCTTTTTTTATTTTTACAGAAATGGAAATTCAAGAGACAATAATAAACAAGGTTGCACAAAGTGGTTTAATTACCATAGATTTAGCGAAATATGCACCGCAGGGTATCATAGAAACCTATGATATTAAAGAGAATCTTTTCCATGGAATAATTCTAAAGGAGAAGGATTTCCGAGAATTTATCAAAAATCACGACTGGACTCAATATGAGAATAAACATATCGGTATCATTTGCTCTGCGGATGCAATTATTCCAACTTGGGCTTACATGCTTTTAAGTACCAAACTTGTGGGGCATGCCTTGTCCGTTAATTTTGGAGACGAGCAAGAAGTTCGAAGAATATTATTCAATCAAGCTATACAATCAATAGATTATAGCTCATTTCAAGATGCACGTCTGGTTATAAAGGGTTGTGGAGATATTTTTATACCAGAATCGGCTTTTATTACTTTTACAGCCCAATTAAGCAAATATGCAAAAAGTATCATGTATGGAGAGCCTTGTTCAACAGTACCAGTATTCAAGAGAAAATCTTAAACTTTTCATCTTAAGAAGGGTCAAAACAATATGAAAAAAATCATTACTTTCCTTACGATTTGTTTATTTTTTGCAACCGCAGGTTTCGCTCAAACACTTCCTTATCTAAAAGAGCCTACCTTCAATCCTGGAGAGGTCCTTAAGTATAAATTACGATATGGCTTTATTTCTGCCGCAACAGGAACTCTATCGGTTCAAAAGTCGAAGTATACTTTTGGGGTAAAAAATGCCATCCATTTATCTGCCAAT
This sequence comes from Sphingobacterium sp. GQ94, assembly GCF_059758715.1. Taxonomy (NCBI): domain Bacteria; kingdom Pseudomonadati; phylum Bacteroidota; class Sphingobacteriia; order Sphingobacteriales; family Sphingobacteriaceae; genus Sphingobacterium; species Sphingobacterium sp. GQ94. The sequence goes on along the minus strand of NZ_JCAXEC010000009.1, from coordinate 97,395 downwards.
GGCCAGACTTCTGGAGCGTTTTCCAAGTTATTTACTGTAAAAAATCAATACGACTCGTACATTGATCAAAGTAACTTTCTCCCAATTTTGTATACCGAGAATATCAGGGAAAACAATTATCGACGCGTAGAATATGCAACTTTTGATCAAAAAAACAAAAAAGTAAGCGGAAAGAAAGGAACATTCAGTAGTCCTAGTTCACAAACTTTTGATTTAGTGTCAGCGTATTATTTTTCAAGAAATTTAGATTTTTCAAAGTTGAAATCAGGCGACAAATTCAAAATAACCTATTTTTTAAATGATGAAGTAGCTCAGTTAGGCATTGAGTATATTGGAGTTGAAAAGATCAAATCGGTTATCGGAGAAATCGAATGTATCAAACTAAGCCCTGAAATAACCCCTGGAAGAATTTTCAAAAAGAGTAGCCGTTTGTATCTTTGGGTCACCAATGATGGCAATCGCATACCCGTAAAAGCTCAGGTTGAGATCTTAATTGGTTCAGTAACGATGGAATTGGTAAGTGCAGATGGATTGAAATACCCTCTGGGCGAACGAGTAAGTTATTCAAAATAAAATGATAGAAGTAGATAATGTCCTGGTTCATGAGGATATCATAAACAATGATTTTGTATGTAACCTTAGTAAATGTAAGGGTGCCTGTTGTATAGAAGGAGATGCTGGCGCTCCATTAACAGAAGCTGAAACAAAAATATTAGAGGAGATATATCCAAAGGTAAAACCTTATTTAACTCAAAAAGGAATCAAAGCAATAGAAGAACAAGGAAAGTCTGTCATTGATCTTGACGGTGATTTAACCACGACTTGTGTTGAAGGGAATAAAGAATGTGCTTATGTAACTTGGGAAAATGGTGTTACAAAATGTGGTATCGAAAAAGCCTATGAAATGGGAGATATAACTTGGAAAAAGCCAATTTCTTGTCACCTATACCCTATTCGTGCGACCCATTATCCAGAGTTTGATGTCTTGCATTATGACCGTTGGTCTATTTGCAAAGATGCATGTAGCTTTGGACAAGAACTCAAAATTCCAGTCTATAAATTCCTAAAAGATCCATTGATTAGAGAATATGGTGAAGAATGGTTCATTAAGCTAGAAAATACCTTAGCTTCTCAACCATAATTTTACTATTTTTATAGCGAGTTCAGTGATTACTGATGGGCATAAACCATTTTCATGTTAACGTTAGACGAAATACAACTTCCTATAAAAGAACATCTCAATCGCTTTGAAAAAACATTCAAAGGTTCGATGCAAAGTTCGGTACCATTATTAGATAGAATTACTCGTTATATCATCAAGCAAAAAGGAAAACAGATGCGTCCAATGTTTGTTTTCTTTTCAGCTGGATTGACTGGCGGGATTACTGAATCTACTTATCACGGAGCTTCTTTGGTTGAATTATTACACACGGCCTCGCTGGTTCATGATGATGTCGTAGACAATGCGAATGAACGTCGTGGGTTCTTCTCAATAAATGCATTATGGAAAAATAAGGTAGCTGTTTTAGTAGGTGATTTTTTATTATCTAAAGGCTTATTATTATCCGTAAAACACAAAGAATTTGAACAATTAAGAATTGTATCAGAAGCTGTTGAACAAATGAGCGAAGGAGAACTGCTTCAAATTGAAAAGGCAAGACACCTTGATATACAGGAATCTATTTATTACGAGATAATTCGAAAGAAAACAGCTTCCTTAATCGCATCTTGTTGTGCATGTGGAGCCGCCTCGGCGGGTGCCGATGAAAAAACGATCGAAAAACTTCGACTATTTGGCGAAAAAGTTGGTATTGCATTTCAAATTAAAGATGACTTATTTGACTTCGGATTAGACGATGTGGGAAAACCTGTTGGGAACGATATTAAAGAAAAAAAATTAACTCTACCATTGATTTATGCATTGTCTACTGTGGGTAAAAGCCAAAAGAGACAAATCATAAACTTGGTCAAGAATCACAATGATGATGCAGAGAAGGTCGCCCAGGTCATCAATTTTGTAAAACTCAATGGCGGCCTAGATTATGCGACCAAAAGAATGCTTCAATATCAACAAGAAGCTTTTGAAATTCTTAAAGAAATTCCCGATGGGGGAGAATATAAAATTGGATTAGAACAATTAGTAAGATTTACAACAGAAAGAAAAAAATAACACATGAGCCACGAAGCATTATTCATGATCGGATTTATAATTTTTATAATTCTGATGTTAGCAATAGATTTAGGACTATTTTCCAAGAGCGATAAACCCGTATCCTTAAAAGTGGCGGCTATTATGAGTGCAATTTGGGTTGCATTTGCCTTACTTTTTGGCTTATTACTCTACTATTGGGGAAATGAACTTCATAATGTTCATGATATACCTCGATTAAAAGAAATAGTTGCAAGCCATTTCCATAATATTACCATTAATGAAGGTGATCTCGCAGGAAGTCTACATATCTATAATAAAAACTTAACCCTAGAATATTTAACAGGATATGTCGTAGAATATGCCCTTTCTGTAGACAATATTTTTGTGATGGTATTGTTGTTTAGCTCCTTTGGCATACCAGAAAAATACTACCATAAAGTCTTGGTATGGGGAATTCTAGGAGCAATTATCATGCGCTGTATTTTTATCTTTGTAGGGGCAGCATTAATTACCAAATTCGGATGGATCCTCTACTTATTTGGGGCGTTCCTTGTCTTTACGGGCTTCAACATGTACATCAACCGAAATAAGGAGGAAGAGGTGGATCCAGAAAACCATAAGGTTGTGAAGTTTATGTCAAAACATTTTAAAGTCACCCATAAGTTAGATCATGGCAATTTTTTCCATATTGAAAATGGCGTAAAATACATGACACCTCTCTTTTTGGTTTTAATTGTAATCGAATTTACTGATTTAATTTTTGCAGTAGACTCCATTCCCGCAATCTTCTCTATTACTAAAGACCCATACATTGTTTTCTTTTCTAATATTTTTGCCATTTTAGGATTAAGATCAATGTTCTTCCTATTAATAAACATTATTCATAAATTTCATTATCTGAAAGTTGGGTTAGCTTTTTTACTTATTTTTATTGGTTTGAAAATGCTTTTACACCATTGGCTAAGTGCTTGGGGCTTCACGACCACTCATTCCTTAATCATTATTTTAGGAATCCTATTAGTCAGTATCGTTGCCTCATTGATGTTTCCAAAAAAAGAAGACTTTGAGAAACAATAAGACAAAACGGGACTATATCAGAAATCATTTTGGTCCTAAAGTGTCGAATTAAATTTTAAAACAACTTTCAGGTTAATAAAAAGGGCAATTTTCGATTTGAAATTTGCCCTTTTTATTAACCTTCTATGTTCTAGGGAAATATATCCAAATTAAACACTATTTAATAATTTTGATTTGGCTTATGAGACACCCCTATTTTTTGTGGTAAAATTTTTACACGATCGCCCCGGTATGTTATTTAAATTTTAATAAATTCGTGCATTTAACAAACAAAATTTTCAAATCACATGAATTGGAGTAAATCGATTCTATTTGCGATTGCTTTTCTAGCAGTTTCGCATACTCAAGCACAAGATAATTTAATCAATGCCTTAAAAGGAAATGCTAGTGATAACAGCAAGGCAGGATTTCAATTTACAGAGGTGTTAAATCTAGGTAAAACCTCCATTAAGGATCAAGGTTCCTCAGGCACTTGCTGGTCTTACTCTGGTAATTCATTTCTGGAATCAGAAATGATTCGTATGGGCAAACAACCTGTAGAAATTTCTCAAATTTATACCGCTCGTAATACATATGTAGAAAAAGCTAAAAACTTTGTTAGACTACATGGAAAACAAGCACAAGGAGATGGTGGTCAACTACATGATGTTTTGACAATCTTCAAAAAATACGGAGCTGTTCCATACGAAGTTTATACTGGCCTACCGGATGGAGAAACCCGAAATAACTTTAGTGAAATGAGTCCCATACTACAGTCTATCACGGAAAACGTAGCTAAAAGCAAAAAACCATCTAAAAATTGGTTAACATCCTTTACCAGTGCTATGGATTCTTATTTGGGAGAGGTCCCTGAAACTTTTGAATACAAAGGCAAAAACTATACACCTAGAACATTTGCCGATCAGGTTATTGGCATTAACCCAGATGATTATGTCGGGATATCGTCTTTTAAAGACCAAGAGTACTACAAACCATTCGTGTTATTAATCCCAGATAATTGGTCGTTTGAGAGTTTCTATAACGTTAAAATGAACGACATAACAGACATCATTGACAATGCATTGGAAAATGGATATACAATTGCATGGGCAACCGATGTTTCAGAAAAAACATTTAGTTGGAAAAATGGAGTTGCTTTTGTTCCCGAAAAACCGATCGAAAAGATGAGTAAAGAGGAAATTGATGCCTTATTCAATGGTCCCAAAAAGGAAGCAACTGTTACAGAAGAACAAAGGCAAGAAGGATTTGACAATTATTCCACTACTGATGATCATGGAATGCATATAGTGGGATTGGTTAAAGATCAAAATGGCAAGGAGTATTACATTATTAAAAATTCTTGGGGCGCGACAAATGACTATAAAGGGTATATGTATGCAACAAAAGAGTTTGTTCGTTATAAAACAATCTCTTTATTGCTTCATAAAAAAGCATTAACAAAAAATATGTCAACTCAATTAGGAATATAATTCGATATTGGTGAAAACAGAAAGGCCCTTGCGTTTTGCAAGGGCCTTTCTGTTTTAAGGCTCAAATTAACAGTAACCTTATTTTTCTTACATTCAATTTTAAAGTATTGTTACAGAACTTTATTTTATTCGATTATTTTATACCCTAAATTCATATTTTGCAACATAAACGCCCATTTGTCGGTCTGTTCAGCAATAACCATTTCGGTGGATTTACCAGCCCCATGGCCAGCTTTAGTATCAATTCGAATTAAAACTGGATTATTCCCTTTATGATATTCTTGAAGTCTTGAAGCAAACTTAAATGAATGTGCTGGCACGACCCGATCGTCATGATCTGCCGTTGCCACCATTGTTGCAGGGTAATTCACACCTTCTTTTAAAGCGTGATATGGCGAATATTTATGAAGATAAGCGAACATTTCAGCGTTATCATCTGCTGTACCATAATCGAAAGACCATCCAGCACCTGCAGTAAATTTATGATAACGCAACATATCCAATACACCTACCGAAGGAAAAGCTACTTTAAATAGATCTGGTCTTTGCGTCATTGAGGCTCCAACCAACAATCCGCCATTAGATCCCCCAGCGATGGCTAACTTTTCTGACGAGGTAAATTTCTCATTAATCAAATACTCAGCTGCTGAAATAAAATCATCAAACACATTTTGTTTCTTAAGTTTTGTTCCCGCCAAATGCCAATTTTCACCATATTCACCACCGCCTCTTAAATTAGCTACAGCATACACTCCTCCTTGTTCCAATAGAATTACATTACTCACACTAAAAGATGGTGTTAGGCTAATGTCGAAGCCACCATACCCATAAAGCAAAGTTGGATTGGTACCATCGAGCTTAATCCCTTTTTTATAGGTAATAATCATGGGAACCTTAGTTCCGTCTTTTGAGGAGTAGAACACCTGTTTTGACTCGTATTTACTTGGGTCAAATTGAACATCTGGTTTTTTATAAATATCAGATTTCCCTGTTGCTATATCATAATTATAAATCGTACCTGGGTTCACATAATTAGTAAATGAATAATACAAGCTAGTTTCTTCTTGTCTTGCACTAAAACCAGAGACAGAGCCTAAACCTGGTAATTCAATTTCACGTTCTAATTTACCGTTTTGGTCAAATTGTTTGACTTGCGAACTTGCATCCTTAAGGTACTTCGCAAAAATCTTTCCTCCTCCTGTGGAGGCTGATAGCACATGTTGAGATTCTGGAATTAAATCTGTCCACGTATCAACAGTTGGTTTTGAAAAATCGGTGTGCACCACGCGACCATTAGGTGCATTCAATTCAGTATATATAAATAATTTATTCCCTTGGTTGCCTATGATGTGATGATTTTTATCCATATTGTTTACCACAGGGATAAAACCAGACTCAATTGCGCGCAAATCTTTTATGTATAATTCATTTCCAGAGGTTGTATTGGCTGCGCTGATGACCAAGAATCGTTCATCTTCAGTCAAATATGCCCCCACATACCGACGAGGTGTTTGTAAGCCTCCAAAAATAAGTTCATCTGTTCCTTGATCTGTATTTAATTTATGAAAATACAATTTATGATGATCCGTCATTGCGGAGAGAGCAGAAGCATCTTTGGGTTTATCATAAGAACTATAATATAAACCTTGATTGCCTTTCCAAGCTAATCCACTAAACTTAACATTTTGTAAGGTGTCTCCAACAACAGACTTATCAGAAGCATTTAAGATTATCACTTTGGTCCAATCGGAACCACCTTCAGATATTTGGTAAGCAACAAGAGAACCATCCTTACTAAAGGAAAGCCCCGCTAGAGAGGTTGTCCCGTCCGTTGAAAATTTATTTGGATCTAAAAATATTTCCTCCTTTTCTTCACCAGTTTTAACCCGATAGAGAACGTATTGATTTTGCAATCCATCATTCTTATAGTAGTATGTATAATCGCCTTCTTCAAAAGGTGCGGTTTCCTTTTCGTAATTCCATAGATGTTCCAATCTTCGACGGATTTCTTCTCTAAAAGGTATTTGATTTAGATAATCTTCAGTTACTTCATTCTGAGCTGCCACCCATTTCTTGGTCTCAGAGGACAAATCATCCTCTAACCACCTGTAAGGATCCTCTACAATAGTTCCAAAAAAATCGTCTTGTTGGTTCCCTTTTTGGGTTTCTGGATATGCTTTCACTTTTATATCAGGGTTTGATTCAATCACCTTTTCTTGTTGACAAGAGCTCATGCCGATTACAAGAATACTTAAACTTAAATATTTTTTCATATCTGAATTCAATTAGTTAAAACAAAACTAATGAATTAATTTACACTTCAAAATTACCATATCTTGATAATAATTATTAATTATGGTAATTTTGGATGGAATGGCCATACGAAACAAAATATATTTCGCCTCTGATTTTCACTTAGGCTCTTATCCTTCAAAAAATTCCATAAGCAGGGAGATGCAAATTGTTTCCTGGCTAGAGTATATTAAACAAGACGCATCTGAATTATATTTGGTAGGAGATGTATTTGATTTTTGGTTTGAATACAACACGGTAATTCCCAAAGGGTATTTGCGTTTTTTAGGGAAATTAGCCGAGCTTTCTGATCTTGGGGTCAGAATCAAACTTTTTAAAGGCAACCACGACATGTGGATGTTTGGTTACCTAACAGAAGAACTCAATGCGGAGATCATCTCTAATGAGAAAAGAATAGAATTAGGCGGAAAAAAATTCTATATACACCACGGAGATGGTTTAGGTCCAGGTGATAAAAAATATAAATTCTTAAAAAAAATATTTAGAAGTTCAATTTGCCAATGGCTATTTGGCATTCTACATCCAGATATCGGCATAGGGATTGCCAAAGCATGGTCTAAAAAGAGTCGGATTGCAAATAATCAAGAGGAAAAATTTCTAGGAGAAGATAACGAATGGCTCATCATGTATGCTCGGGAAATCCTCAAGCAAGAACATGTAGATTATTTTATTTTTGGACATAGACACCTACCCTATGATGTAAAAATAAATGAAAACAGCCGAATTATTAATTTAGGAGAATGGATGAATTACCATACTTATGCTGTATGGGATGGAGTAAATCTAAATTTGGAAACATGGGAATCCAAGAATTAATATTTCACACAATAAAAAAACTCCAGGTGATATCTTATACAAGTTAAATTTTCTTGAATAAACTGAACACATTTGACATGAACTTAATTAAGCAACCTAATTTATGAATTGGATTATACTCGTTATCGGTGGATTATTTGAGGTATTATTTACCTATTGTATTGGAAAAGCAAAGGAATCACAGGGAACTGAAATGTTCATCTGGTATCTCGGTTTTATAATAAGTGTTTCGATAAGCATGGGATTATTAATTAAAGCCACGAGCACTTTGCCATTAGGTACAGCCTATGCCGTATGGACGGGTATTGGGGCCGTAGGTACCGTTTTAATGGGCATAATTATATTCAAAGAACCAGCAGATCTTTGGAGAATTTTCTTTATTTTTACTCTTATAGCCTCCATTATTGGACTAAAAGTAGTTTCTTCTCATTAATCTCATTAAAAGAGCATAAAAATCTTTATTTTTGTCGATTGATTACAGAGATTTAATTTTTAAACCTGTAAAAAGTATAATATCAGAAACTCATTATGTTAGAGAAACTACAAGCTATAAAAGGACGCTGGGAAGAGGTCGAGGCTGAGCTAAGCAATCCCGAGACAATAAAAGACATGAAACGTTTCGCAAGACTTAACAAGGAATATAAAGACTTGTCAAAAATTGTGGATCAATATCATATCTACAAAAATATTGTTAGCAATATTGACACCAATAAAGATATCCTAGCAAACGAAAAGGACCAAGAACTTCGTGAAATGGCCAAAGAGGAGATTGATATTTTATTGACTCAGAAGGACGAGAAGGAGGACGAGATTCGTTTAATGTTAATCCCTAAAGATCCTGAAGACGCTAAAAATGCAATTCTCGAAATTCGTGGTGGTAGTGGAGGTGATGAGGCAGCCTTATTTGCTGGCGATTTATACCGTATGTACACACGCTTTTTTGAAACCAAGGGTTGGAGAAATGAAGTAATGGATGTGACAGAGGGAACTTCGGGAGGTTATAAAGAGGTGGTTCTAAAGGTAATTGGCGATGATGCTTATGGACAGCTAAAATATGAGTCTGGCGTACACCGTGTTCAACGTGTACCTGATACTGAAACACAAGGACGCGTACATACCTCGGCAGCTTCTGTAGCCGTTCTGCCAGAAGCGGAAGAAGTTGATGTAGAGATCAATCCTGCCGACGTTGAATTGCAGACCTCGCGTTCCGGAGGAGCTGGAGGACAAAACGTGAACAAGGTGGAAACTAAAGTGCAATTAACTCACAAACCATCTGGAATTGTCGTTGTTTGTCAAGTAGAACGATCTCAACTGGCCAACAGAGAACTTGCCATGGAAATGCTTCGCAACAAGTTATATGAATTAGAAGTACAGAAAAAACATGGTGATGTTGCTGCAAAACGTAAAACAATGGTGTCAACAGGTGACAGATCGGCTAAAATTCGGACATATAATTACCCACAGGGTCGCGTAACCGAACACAGAATTGGATTAACTATGTACAATCTTCCATCAGTTATGGATGGTGATATTCAAGACATTATCGATGCACTACAATTCGCTGAGAACGCTGAAAAGATGAAAGAAGGCACTGTAGAATAAGATTTTTAAAAATTTTAGTAGCAGAATTAGAAATAAACACTATATTTGCACACCTTCTAAAAAGAAGGAAAACGGTCTGGTAGTTCAGCTGGTTAGAATACATGCCTGTCACGCATGGGGTCGCGGGTTCGAATCCCGTCCAGACCGCTAAAATTTAATCGATTAATTTGATTAATGTACCGAAGTTTCGACTTCAACTTGTTCTTTAAAACCGTATATAAATATTAGGTCTGGTAGTTCAGCTGGTTAGAATACATGCCTGTCACGCATGGGGTCGCGGGTTCGAATCCCGTCCAGACCGCTAATATAATCCACTTTGGATGATAATATATACACATTGTTGGTCTGGTAGTTCAGCTGGTTAGAATACATGCCTGTCACGCATGGGGTCGCGGGTTCGAATCCCGTCCAGACCGCTGACGAGGAAAGGTATCATTTAAAAAAATGATACCTTTTGTTGTTTATTGTCTTTCCTACTCAATATGTATTAAATCACTAATTCGGATATCCTAAAAAGTCTATTGTAATAAAAAGATTAAGCTAAACATCAGATATTTCTATTTTTAGTCGTTAGAATATTACGTTTCCCAATAGAGGTGAGAGCAACCATTGTTTTGTAAATCTTTATGAACAAAAAACAGGCAAACTAAATAATCGCTAGATCCAATTTAGCTGATTACCAATAAGAAAAGACTAGATCTATTGGTTTTTTTGTATTAAATTTAAAATATATTTAATCAAATTATAAACTCAAACTATGGAACCTTCACAATACCCAACCGGAAATTCAGGTAATAACAACGTTATAGAAGATGGCAAAACCATAGCTATAATTGCTTACATTACCATAATAGGTTTAATTATTGCCTTTCTCATGAATAATGAGAAGAAGAATGATTTCGCAAAATTTCATATCCGACAATCATTAGGAATATTCTTATGCTTAGCTATTGTTGGCGCATTAAGATACCTCCCTTTGATTGGGGGTATTTTATCAGCAATCGGTGCTTTATTATTAGTTATATTTTGGGTAATGGGACTATTTAATGCCATTGGCGGAAATAAAAAACCAGTTCCAATTATAGGAGAATATATTAATAACTTGTTATCCGGCATTTAAAAAAAATAGCGACATAAAATAAGGCACCATTAATAAATGGTGCCTTATTTTGTATTAAAGAATTTCAAACAGAGTTGATTTTATTTTGATAATGCATAAAAATTCCATTAGGTTTGAATACAAATCCGCAAAAAGATTTATTTTTTCCAAGACTTGGGTTACTATTTGAAAATTAGGGTATTAATAAGTGAGTAGAATTAAAAAGATATTACCAGAGAAGCCAGAAGACAAAGAGTTGTTAGAAGGGCTCAAAAATGGAGACAACAACTCGATATCATTCATCTATAAATCCTGTTTTCCACCGGTATCTCATATGATACAAAATAACAATGGTGATAAACAAGAAGCTAAAGATATTTTTCAAGAGGCCGTTGTAGTATTGTATGATAAAATTACTCATCAAGATTTTGAGTTAAATAGTAAGTTGAGCACGTTCTTATATGCAGTTTCCAGAAGGCTGTGGTTAAAACATCTAAGTCGAAGAAATGGATCATATCAAATTTATGAATCAAATGAATTTGAAATTCCAGATATAGAGCCTGATATTCAGTCCCATTTAGATCAGGAAATAAAATTCGACAAGATGGAGGCTGCCCTTCAACAATTAGGAGAACCTTGTAGTACAATCTTGAGAGATTTTTATTTAAAAGATCAATCTATGCAAGAAATATGTGAGAAACTTGGTTATACCAATTCTGATAATGTAAAAACTCAAAAGTATAAGTGTTTACAACGATTAAAGAAACTATTCTTTAATCAAAATAGATAAGTTGACGTTAATAATGAAACAAAAAGATTTTATAGAACTAGTAGATCGCTATTTGCAAAATCAGCTTTCAGCTCCAGAGATAAGGGAGTTTGAAAGTTTGTGCAAACAAGACGAAGAATTGAATTCTTTGTTCTTATCCCACAAAGATTTTGTTGATACTTTAAAAAAGTATGATAAGCGCGCTGCATTCAAATCAAATTTAGCTGAAATTGCTAATCAAAAAACATCAGGTACTACAATCGTAAAGATGTGGAAGAAATTAAAAATTAATGCAGTCGCGGCAGCAGCTGTAGCTATTTTTTCTTCTTTATTCACCCTATATTTAACAGGTTATTTTTCTACACTTCGAAAAACAACATCAGAATACAGCGCATTAAAACGTGAAATTAACAATGTCAAGCGCAATGTTAACGCTCATAATAATGCCCTTAGGAATATTAATAAAGAGAGTCAAAACAATCAGGCTGTTTTGCAATATGGCGCTACTGGTTTCATGCTGACAAAAGATGGTTATGTGGTTACGAATTATCATGTGGTCACTGGGGCTGATTCTATACAGCTTCAGAACAGTCAAGGAAAAACTTTCCGCGCCTCCATCATTCATGTTGATCCGGAAAAAGATTTAGCAATCCTTCATATATCTGACTCTAGCTTTAATAGATTATCGAATTTACCTTATACTTTTAACAAACAAAATATAGATTTAGGAGAGGGTATATTTACGATTGGTTATCCACGAGATGAAGCTGTTTATGGAGAAGGTTACTTAAGCTCCGCAACGGGTTACACAGGAGACACAACGGCCTACCAAATTTCCATTCCAGTAAATCCGGGAAATAGTGGTGGACCAGTATTAGACAAAGATGGTCACATTATAGGAATTATCTCAGGAAAACAAAAAGGTTTGGACGGAGCTGCATTTGCCATTAAAACCAAGGGTTTACTGGAAACACTAAATGATATTCCAAAGGACTCACTGAAAGGTGAAATTAATTTAAGCACAAAAAATTCTCTATCGAAATTACCTAGAACTGAACAAATTAAGAAAATGCAGGATTACATATACATGGTTAAAGTATATTAATTAATATTTTCTGATTATTCTAAGAAAATTATATTTTTAAGCAATTCATAAAAAGAGCGATGGAAAGTTTCCATCGCTCTTTTTATGAATTAAATTCTTCCTGGAAATAAAAACAAGATTTGTTACAAACAACATATTACCAATTGGAACTTTAGCCAAATCGAGTCAAATATATATTTAAGTATTTAATTCATTGACAATTAAATGTTTAATACTTACATTTAGTAAAAAAAAGAAAATATGCAAACCTTTTGGATTTATTTTTTCATTTTTCTTACATTGGTCATCATTATTCAATTATTTCAATACTTCCTTTCCAGTTCAATGGTTTCGTTTGATCTCCAAGGTATATTAATACAATTGTCATTGATTACCATAATCGCTTTGGTAGCATCCTATATAGTTCCTAAGAAAAAGAAAAATCCTTTTAACCAAGAAAAACCAACTAAATAGTCGGTTTTTCTTGTAGTATCAAGGCTACTTCTATTTGTTTGGCTGAGGAGTAGTCCGCAAATAAGGCTTAATTTCTGTAAATCCCTTAGGAAATTTAGCTGAAATATCTTCCGTCTTAATTGCTGGAACTACGATCACGTCGTCCCCATCTTGCCAATCAGCTGGTGTGGCGACCTGATGTTCATCCGTCAACTGTAATGAATCGATCACTCTTAAAATTTCATTGAAATTACGGCCAGTTGATGCCGGATAGGTCAAACTTAATTTGATTTTTTTATCAGGACCTATCACAAATACAGAACGCACAGTTGCCGTTGCAGAAGCGTTTGGATGAATCATATCATATAATTCAGAAACATGTCTATCTTGATCCGCTATAATGGGAAAATTGACCTCTGTATTTTGTGTCTCGTTAATATCAAGTATCCAGCTTTTATGATCCTCTACTGAGTCTACACTTAAAGCCAAAACTTTTACATTCCGTTTATCGAACTCTGATTTTAATTGAGCAGTCCGACCTAGCTCGGTTGTACACACTGGGGTAAAATCAGAAGGGTGAGAATACAATACAGCCCATTTGCCATCAATATACTCGTAGAAATCTATTTCACCTTCAGAGGTGTTTGCTTGAAAATTTGGAGCTATATCTCCTAGTTTTAAACTCATATCTTTATTTTTTAATTTACGTTACATTTACTCTACCAATATAGTAGTATTAATTTATTTATGCAACTATATACCGTTAAAAATGACATTCTTACCATAATGATTCTTTGTTTTATTAAGGTAAAAATTAAGCTTGACTTAATTTGAGTATTTAAAGGGTTTACAAAAAACAAAATAATGTAAGTGAATTATTTACTATGCTTGCATAATAAATTTTAGTATATTTGGTTAACCAATACAACTAAGAGTATGCATTTTGAACTTACCCAAGAAATGAGAATGATCCGTGATTCAGCTCGTGAATTTGCTCAAAAGCTTAAGCGGGGAGTCATCCAACGTGATGAACAAGCTATATTTCCAGCAGAATTTGTCAAGGAAATGGGCAATTTAGGTTTTATGGGCATCATGACCCCAGAAGAATTCGGAGGCGCAGGCATGGATACCCTATCCTATGTAATCGTGTTAGAAGAAATTGCTAAAATTGATGCCTCTACAGCTGTAATCATGTCTGCACACAATTCATTAGTCTTATTTGGATTAAACGAATATGGCACACAAGAACAAAAACAACAATTTTTAATTCCTCTAGCCAAAGGCGATAAATTAGGTGCATTCGCATTAAGCGAACCCGAAGCGGGGTCCGACGCGTCCTCTCAACATACTTTAGCAGAAGACAAAGGAGACCATTATTTGTTAAATGGAACAAAGAACTGGATAACAAATGGTGGAAATGCTGACATATATCTTGTTGTTGCTCAAACCAGTCCAGAAAAAGGAAATAAGGGAATCAATGTGTTCATAGTGGAAAAGGGAACAGAAGGCTTCACAATAGGTCCAAAGGAAAACAAAATGGGGATTCGTAGCTCCGATACACATTCTTTGATGTTTATGGATGTGAAAGTGCCAAAAGAAAACAGAATTGGCGCCGATGGATTTGGATTTACTTTTGCAATGAAAACTTTAGATGGAGGTAGGATAGGCATTGCGGCCCAAGCTTTGGGAATAGCGAGTGGCGCATATGATCTTGCACTAGCCTATTCCAAAGAACGCAAAACCTTTAATAAGCCAATTTCTAATCATCAAGCTATTCAATTCAAACTTGCCGACATGGAGGTGGATATTCAAGCCGCAAGATTACTTACTTACCAAGCAGCATGGACAAAAGACCAAGGATTACCATACAGCAAAGTGGCTGCTATGGCAAAATTAAATGCGTCTGAAGTAGCCATGAAACATACCGTCGAGGCTGTTCAAATTCATGGTGGATACGGATACGTGAAAGAATATCATGTGGAACGTATGATGCGTGATGCGAAAATAACGCAGATTTACGAGGGAACTTCAGAAATACAAAGATTAGTCATCGCACGAGAAATTTTAAAAGAATAGAAATAACCAGCTATTCCGATAATGCCTTGTCTATTTTGGCTAGGAACTCATAATCCTCAAAAGTAAATGTTTCAGTCTTTTGCATATTACGCTCAAAGATCTGTTTTGATTTTGTTAACAAGTTCTTATTTTTTTGAATCAAACCATCGTACATCAACAATTGAGCTAGTGGCCGAATCTTTTCAGGCGCTAAGGTCTCTAAAAAATCAAATAGTTTCAGTTGATTTGCGTCTATAAAAAAATCTCTGTTTTCTAAAAAATAATCCAGATACCCTTGTTCAATATCGATTTTGGTGGTATGATTTTCGATTAACTGATCATGATCGACCAATAAACGTAGGTATTTGCCAATCTCATTGACCCAGTTGAGGATCGTATCCTTTTCATACCGTATACCCATAATTATCGAATTTGACCGTTCCCAGTCACGAACCATTTTTCTGTAACTAACTTTTCTAATGCAAATGGTCCCCTAGCATGCAGCTTTTGAGTCGAAATACCAATTTCTGCACCTAAACCAAACTCTCCTCCATCCGTGAAACGAGTTGAGGCATTGGCGTAAACTGCAGCAGCATCAACCAATTCCATAAAGATTGAAATATTTTTTGAATCTGAGGATACAATACATTCAGAATGCTTAGAAGAATAGTAAGCAATATGATTTAGAGCTTCATTTAGTCCTTCCACAACTTTGATAGAACATATCAAATCCAAGAACTCTCTCCCAAAGTCATCCTTTTGTGCCTTTTTCAAATTTGAAAATCCGTATTTATGAAAAAAAGAATAGCTTTCCGGATCAGCAAAAACTTCCACATCTTCCTGCTCAAAATAAGGACATAACTTATTAATAAACTCTTCCGCTACAACCCGGTCAACCAAAACTGTATCTAGGGCATTGCAAACCGATGGTCTTGAAATTTTTGCATTTGCAACTATTTTTGCTGCCATATCCAGATCTGCGGATTTCTCAACATAGGTATGGCAAACTCCTGCCCCAGTTTCTATTACAGGAACCATAGCATTCTCTCTAACGAATTTAATTAAAGATTGCGAACCACGAGGAATTATAATATCCACATAGGATGTCGCATTCAACAGATCAATTATCAATTCTCTATCTACAGGGAGTAGCTGTACAATGTTTGGATCAATTTGAAATTCAATTAAGGTATTTCGAATCAACCCGACCAAGATAGAATTACTGTACCAAGCATCTGACCCCCCTCGTAAAAGACAGACATTTCCTGACTGAATACATAAACACGCAACATCAATTGTCACATTAGGTCTGGACTCATAAATTACGCCAACGACGCCTAAGGATACAGATTTCTTTTCAATGGTCAAGCCGTTTGGCAAAACTTTTTGCATCAATAATCTCCCTGAGGGATCTTCCAGACTAGAGACATCAATTATACTTTTTGCTAACTCTTCTATTCTTTGTTCATTTAACCTGAGTCGATCAAATTTAGGATCGTTAGGATTCATTTGATCTAAATCTTTCTTGTTCTCCAACAAGATAACCTCTATATTCAGACGTAATTTATCTGCCAAAGCAGAAAGAAGAGCTTTTTTCTTCTCCAGATTAAGATCACGGAAAGCTAACTTAGCATTTCTGCTATTATTAAGTTGAGATTCTATTGATTTTTTATTCATTTTTCATCCTTATAATAAGACTATATCATCAGCATGGGCTATTTCCAAATTTTTAGTTTTTGATTGCGATTTCAACAATACAGAATCGACCTTCGACTTAGCAACAGCATGAATAACGGAAAATTCATCTGCGATTTGAAAAACTTCACCAATTTCAAAATCTTGAATAACCTTTATTATTCCCACTGCCAAAAGACTCTTCCTCTTATTTAAAGCAATTAAAGCACCCTGATCAATTTGTACCAAACCGGTAATTAAGCTACCGCTTGCCAACCATTTATTTCGTGACGATACATTTTTCTGTTGGGCGTGACATACAGTGCCAGTTTCTCCTTTAACTGCCTTTAATATACCATTCTCGGTCTGCATGGAAAAAATAACCGCTTTAATTCCCATTTGAGTAGCTAAGCGTGCAAAATTAAGTTTAGAAATCATTCCGCCTAAACCAACCGTAGATGTTTCCTTTTTCGCTAAAGAGAGTACTGATTTATCGATTGCTTTCAGTTCAGGAATGACACTTCCGTTTCCATCCAAAACACCAGGAACAGATGTGCTAAACAAGAGTTGTTCAGCGCCAAATCCAACAGCAATTAAAGTAGCTAATTCATCATTATCTGAAAATTTTAATTCCTTGTTACTGACAACGTCATTCTCATTAGCAATAGGAATAACATTATTTTTCCAAAGAGTCTCATAGGTACTCTTTAATTGAAGAAACTGATCCCGATTAGCAAAATGGTGACGTTCGCATAAACTTTGCGCGAGAGCGATCTTGAATGCCTTAAAATAATTCGCATAAGTTCTAACCAGCAATGGGTTACCAATTGCCGCAGCTGCTTTTTTATGTGCTAGACTTCCGGTAAACTTTGGAATATATTTTTTTCCTGCCGCCACTGCACCTGATGAGACCAATACGATATTATACTTAGGTTGTAATTGAGCACATTGGCGAGCAATTTCCAAAACTATTCGCTCATCTACTTCGCCATTCAGAGTAATAGCCGCTGATCCAAATTTTATAACGAGAATTGGTCTTTTCATTTATGATTAAAGCAATAAAATAGCCAAAAAATTATTAAAGGTTAAACACTTAATAAAATTAGGTATAAAAATTCTATTAAAGGCATAGATATTATAAAAAGGGGAAACCAAAGAGAATATAATCGGAGCAATTATAAATAATTTAAAATCATCAGAAAAAAAAAGCAAATCTTAATCCGATTTGCTTTTTCTGTTTATTTCAAAATCAATTCGACAGGACAATGGTCTGAATGTATCGCCATATTAAGAATTTTCGAAGACACTATACGATCTTTCAGTGCGTCGGACGCCATGTTGTAATCGATACGCCAGCCTAGATTCCTTGACCTAGCTCCAGCGCGATAGGACCACCATGTATAATGATCTGGATCCGGGTTTAGATGTCTGAAAGTATCAATGAACCCTGAATCAACAAAGCTCTCCATCCATTCCCTTTCTTGTGGTAAAAAACCTGAACTATTTGCGTTCGATTTGGGATTATGAATATCAATTGCACGATGACAAATATTAAAATCACCACATACAATCAATTTACTTTTTTCTTTCACTAAATCTGTAGAATAGGTCTTAAAATCGTCCAGAAATCTATATTTAAATTCTTGACGTATACCTCCTGTAGTTCCTGAAGGGAAATAAACGCTCATCACCGAAACTTCATCAAAATCAGCACGAATCACTCTGCCTTCGAAATCATAATCTTCATGCCCACACCCATATTCGATGTGATTAGGTTTGATTTTGGTAAAGATAGCTGTTCCGCTGTATCCTTTTTTTTGAGCAGGATACCAATAATGCTCATATCCCATTTGTTCTAAAAAAATAAGTTCTGGTACTTGATCTGGGGTCGCTTTAATTTCCTGTACACATACCACATCAGGATTTTCTATTTTTAGCCATTCTAGCCAACCTTTTTTCAAAGCCGCACGAATACCGTTCACATTATAAGTTATTATTTTCATGGTTAAGGCAATTTATACACTCTGGATTTAAATGAATCAAACAATTTAGTGAATATTCCCTTTTTCGGAGGTAAACCTTCTAGTTTACGTTCAAAATCTAAAGCCTCTCTTCTATCCAAGACCTTCAGCGCAAAACGCTCATCTTGAAGAGGTCTGTCATTATCATCGGTTTTTACTCTTGCTATTTCATCTATAAAATCTATTCCTTCAATCAATTCTCCGAAGACGGTGTAATCCCCATCCAAATGCGGAGTACCTCCAATTGTAGAATAAACTTCTCTTTGCAATGGAGTTAATTTTACACCTTTAAATCGAAACTTTTCTAGTGAATCCAAAGCTGACTGGCTAAACACTCGTCCCTGAACAAAATAAAATTGGGATGCAGAAGATTCCTTAGCCGGATTATTATCTCTAGCGGCACCTATTGAACCTTTTTTGTGAATTAAATCGGTCAAGATTTCTGCAGGAATCTTATAGTCGGGTCCCCCATTCCCTAGTTGCTGTCTGCTTCCAGCATACCTAGAATCAGGATCTCCTCCTTGGATCATGAAATTTTCTATTACCCGGTGAAACAACAAAGAATCATAATAGCCCTCTCGTACAAGTTTGACAAAATTATCCCTATGTTTACGTGTTTGATTATACAATTTTAAAACACCGTCCCCTTTATTAGTATGCACTATGACATAATAATGTTGAGGTGTTTGCGCATGAAGATTGGATGAACCAAAAATCAAGATTATTAATAGACTAACTATTCTCATCTATGAAACAAAATTTAACTCTTCGAAATAATCTACAATTAAGGACTTCATGATAAGCTCCTGTTCCATTAACGTGTAATTAGGAATTGGTTTTTTTAATTCCCAATGTGGCCAACCTTGTTCATCAAGACCACTTAATTCATAGAACCCTAAGCTGCTAAACAAGCGGCAATTTGCGATATGCATTAACTCTTCTTTTTCCCTTTTTGAAAAGGTACCTGGTCCCTTGCCAAGTTCTTGTACACCGATAAGAAATAACATCACTTTCATATCAGGAATGTCCGTATCGAAGCTCTCAGCAATTACTTTCTGAAGATTATTCCACTTTTTATTTATTTCTGCTGGTTGCATATTTTCTATTCTTAATTAATTTTTCCATTCCGCAATGAATTCTTCACAGCGTTTCTCAATTAGCTTGTAAACTGGTAAAAACAGGTTGGAATCGTGAAAAGGATCTGGAACTATATCCTCCGGCAAAAACAAAGATACTTTATCGCGATCTTCTTGATTATTCGCCATTTGGATCACATCAGAATAATTTTGATGATCCATGACCAATATTCGATCAAATTTTGTAAAAAAGCTAGCGTTAAATAATTGAGCCCTTTGATTAGAAATATCAATTCCGTGCTCTTTTGCCACTTGAATAGATCTTTTATCCGGGGCATGACCAACATGCCAATCGCCTGTACCTGCTGAATCGATTTCCCAGGGTAATCCAGCATCCTTTGTCATCCTCTCCAGGATGCCATGAGCTAAAGGAGAACGACAAATATTCCCTAAACACACTATGAGTATTTTCATGATTTCAAAGATAACATATATTTGAAAATCTTATCAGTTAAGGGCACAAAACTTACATAAGTTAAATAATGACGCGCAAAAAACATAAGAATAAAAATGGGGCGTTCTTTTCGAAGCGCCCCATTTGGAGATTACATTATTTGAATTTAATACTTCAATGGTACATTTAACTCAAGTGTGCTTCCTTTTTCAGGAACGCCTGTAATACGAACAATATTTCTTTGTGTATTTCCTAAGGCTGCCTCTACATCATCCACATTGTTTACTGGCTTTCCATTTACATGGGTAATCACCAGCCCTCTTTCTACACCAAAATATTCAAATATTCCACCTCTATGAACTTGAGAAACAACCACTCCAGAATTTATTCCTAAATTTTTCTTGGTTCCCGCACTGGCAGGGGCAAAACTAGCACCTAGTTTATTGAATATTTCAGTTGCCGAAGCACTTGATCCTTCTTCCTCTGCTTTCTTTTTTGTCTCTTCACCTTTTAGGGTAATGGTGACATCTTTTTCTTTACCATTACGCTCATAAGTAAGTTTCACTTTATCACCTGGCCTTAAACGTGCAATATGTTCTTGAAGTACTGGTGAACCATATATCACCTGGCCTTCAATTTTCTTCAAGATATCACCTGGTTTAATCCCAGCCTCTTCAGCTGCTCCACCTTTCACAACATCTCGAACAAATAAACCATTTACATCATCGATTCCTTCTTCTTTACGAACCCTTTCATCGATTTCGTTAAATGTTACACCGATGTATCCACGTTTTACGCTTCCAAATTCTTTAAAGTCATCCAAAATTTTCTTTGCTAGGGTAATTGGAATAGCAAATCCGTAACCTGCATAAGTACCTGTTGGTGATGCAATTGCCGAATTAATTCCAATTAACTCACCTTTGGTATTGACTAATGCTCCACCACTATTTCCTCGGTTAATTACAGCATCTGTCTGTAGAAATGACTCCACTGCATTGCTAATCATCTGTTCCTGCTGCCCGTAACCACCTTGGCGTTGTGCTGGTTCATCCAAAATACCAATACGACGTCCCTTTGCGCTGATGATACCAGCAGTGACTGTAGACTGTAGACCAAGTGGATAACCTACCGCTAAAACCCATTCTCCAATTTGTACGGCATCTGAATTCCCTAATTTTACCATTGGTAAATTAGAACCATTCACTTTTAATAAAGCCAGGTCAAAATTGGGATCACGACCAATTACCTTAGCTTCAAATCTCCTCTTGTCAGTCAGAATCACCTCAATTTTATCAGCATCTTCCACGACATGGTTATTTGTCACAATATATCCGTCTGTGGATATAATTACTCCGGAACCTGATGCTGTTCTTGGAGCTTGCTGACCGCGTCTTTGTTGTGGTAAACCAAAAAAATCATCAAACATGTCAAATGGAGATTGCCCTCCACCTTGTGCCTGACGGCCGCTCATTGTTACAGTGATATGAACCACACCTGGTGAAACCGCAGCGGCGGCTTGAGTAAAATCTGGGTTGCCTGAAGAAGAAACTAAAGATCCTGCCTCAGGGTTACTTGCATAATATACTTTCTGACGTTCCTCGAACGTCATATTATCCATCTTTTTGTTTTCAAAGAGCTTAAATCCCCCAATGGCGATGGCACCTCCTACAATGGCTATTAATAATGTTGTTCCTATTTTTTTCATATACTTTATTGAATAATCTAACAATTACTTTAATTTCATACTTGATTAGATCAAATGTAAGACCATTCAGAACCTAGTCGCAAGTTTTGTCAGTTAAATTATGTTAACACGAAGTGGTCAGGAGAACCTTTTAACAAGATTTAACAATCTCGCTGTTAATTGTAACAAAAATATTAAATTTACAGAACTTTTTTAATAAAATGAGTACAGAAATAAACTTTTTCAAATACCAAGGAGCAGGCAACGATTTCATCCTTATCGACGATAGAAATTCAGTATTTGACACAAATAATAACGATTTAATTAAACAATTATGTGATCGTAGATTTGGAATTGGTGGTGATGGATTAATGTTGCTTCAGTCAAAAAATAATTTTGATTTCCAAATGCTTTACTATAATGCAGACGGAAATGAAGGAACCATGTGCGGAAATGGTGGACGATGCATAGTTGCTTTTGCCAGAGATTTGAACATTATCAGAAAAGACACTGTCTTTTTGGCAGTAGACGGCTCTCACACCGCAACTATCCAGGATAACCAAGTTAACCTAGGAATGATTGATGTCTCTGAGTTCAATAGAGATGGTCAGGCTTACGTATTAAACACCGGTTCGCCACATTATGTCACCTTCACAGATGACTTAGAAAAAATGGATGTCTATGGAGAAGGTTACGCTATACGGAATAATGCAACTTACAAAGAGAAAGGCATCAATGTAAACTTTATCCAAACAGAAAGTGAAGGGTATTTTGTAAGAACATTTGAACGCGGTGTTGAAAATGAAACCTATGCTTGTGGAACTGGCGCAGTAGCCTCAGCGATGAGTGTGGCGATCCAGAGCAAAAAGGATGGTGATTTCAACATTCCAATTCGCGTACTCGGTGGACAATTACAGGTATCATTTCACAAACAAGGTGACAGATTCACCGATGTTATTCTATCTGGACCAGCAATTCAAGTTTTCCAGGGTAAAATTATTATTTAGCAATTCTTATATCAGAAATTAGAGGAAAAGAGCGAATAAATGTATATTAGTAGCTTTTTCTAGTGAAAATTTCAATGCAAAAGCCAGTCACTTCTTCATTTAGATTAGTTTACTCTTTGGGCAAGCATCCTTATTTAGGATATCTAATTGAACCACATATCGTTTATTTAAACCCTAATGGCTCATATTCGTTGTCCTATAAACGAATTTTTAGTAATACAGCTGATGAATTTGCAGAGGTTCTAGATCTAACAGATTATAAATTGATCAAATTAGCAGATGAAATAGAACAAACCTATTTGATAAAAAAATTTCACAAAAAAGTAATCAGACCGGCAGACTACTTCTCCCAAATATTTGATCAAAAAACTCATGATTACATCAGGGGTAAGATCGAGCAAAACCTTTTAAGAATTTTAAGCGAAATTGGAGATAAGCCTCTTTTTCTAATGAGCAAAGATGGCTATCCTGCAGAGCAAGAGTTAAAGATTGCTCCAAAACCTACTTCTGTCCTTTTTCATTTTAGAAGGAACGAAACGGAAACACGCTACTTTCCAACACTAAAGTATGATGGAAATAGAATGGAATTTATGTTCAAAAATGCTGAGATCATAATTAATCAACAAGCATGGTTGTTGCTGGACAATACTCTTTATCATTTTGAACAGGAACTCGAAGGTAAAAAGTTGACTCCATTTCTAAATAAAAGATTTATATCTATCCCCCGAAATACAGAAAAAAAATATTTCGAAACATTTGTAACCAGCTTAATTGAAAAACACAATGTTTATGCTGAAGGCTTAGATATCATTACATTCAAAGAACAAGCTAAACCGCAACTTAGGATCATTAATTCGCCTGAACAACAAACACAAATACAGGTATATTTCCAATACGGAGAATATTTTTTCCCATCTAGCGGACTAAAACCTTTAACAGTACGCTATGTATACGATGAACAGAGCAATCGACATCAATTCTTTCGAATTAAGCGCTCCATACAGTGGGAAAAAGCGAAGGCCGAGCTCTTGATTCAGATGGGATTAAAAAAAACAGACGCAATGTTTGATACCTATACTGTAAATACAGCGGAGACGACAAATAAAGTATCAGTTATTGAGTGGATTAACGAGAACATTATAGAACTTCATGATAATGGATTTGAAATTATTCAGGATCCAAATCAGAAAATCTACCAAGTTGGCAAAACCACCTTGAGTATCGAAGTTGATGAAAAGAATGATTGGTTTGACATCAAGGCAATTGTTCGATTTGGAGATTTTGAGATTCCGTTCATTGCCCTTAGAGAAAATATTCTTAATCGAGTTCAAGAATTTGAGTTACCAAATGGCCAAATAGCCATTATCCCTCTGGAATGGTTCTCGCAATATGAACATCTATTTCAATTTTCTACAAAAAAAGATAATCTGCGCTTAAGCAAAACTCATGTAGGATTATTAAGTGATATTACAGAAAACACGCAGGTAAGTTTACAAAGGAAATTAAACAAGCTAGGTGAATTTAATCAAATCGCAGAAATTCCATCGCCAGATAAATTCAATGGTTCTTTACGCCCTTATCAGAAAGCTGGATATAATTGGTTTCATTTTCTTCAAGAGTTTCGGTTTGGCGGTTTATTAGCGGATGATATGGGACTAGGTAAAACTGTTCAAACGCTAGCGCTTCTACAAAACCAGAAAGAAAAGAAAACAAAAGATGAACACGCGAACACTTCACTGCTAATTGTACCAACCTCCTTAATTTTCAACTGGCAAAAAGAAGCCGAAAAATTTGTGCCAGATTTAAGGATATTGCTCCACACAGGAACCAATAGAAGCAAAGATAATTTTGCTTTCACTCATTATGATTTAATCATTACAACATACGGAATTTCAAGAGTCGACGAAGAATTATTAAGTTCCTACTTTTTCAACTATATTATTTTAGATGAAAGTCAAAATATAAAAAACCCAAGATCTAAATCATTTGCTGCAATAAGACACATCAAAGGAATGCATAAATTGGCTCTAAGTGGGACTCCAATAGAAAATTCTGTTGCCGATATTTGGTCACAAATGCAATTCGTAAATCCTGGTCTATTAGGAAGCTACACTTATTTCCAAAAAGAGTTTGTCCAAGCTATCGAAAAGAAAAAAGATGAAGAAAAAGCACATAAATTGCAAGCGATTATTAAACCATTCGTGTTACGCAGAACAAAGACTCAGGTTGCAACTGAATTACCTCCGAAATCGGAGCAAATTTTCTATTGCAGCATGACAGAGGAGCAACAGGAATACTACGAAACAGTAAAATCGGAATACAGAAACGCAATCATGGATGGTGCTTTTTCAGGAAAAGCATCTCAGATTGCTTTGCTTCAGGGCTTGACCAAACTTAGGCAATTGGCCAATCATCCATTGATGATTGACGAGGGATATAAAGATGGTTCAGGTAAATTCGATGCGGCAATTGAAACAATGCATTCTATCTTAAAAGAAGGGAACAAAGTGTTGATTTTTTCTCAGTTTGTAAAACATTTACAAATCTTTAAAGATTATTTAATAAAACATCAACTGAATTTCTCCTATTTAGATGGTGCAACTATTGATAGAAATACCGCAGTAAAATCCTTTAAAGAACGTGCAGACATTCAAGTATTCTTAATTTCTATTAAAGCAGGTGGGGTGGGATTAAATTTAACAGAGGCTGATTATGTTTTTATACTTGATCCATGGTGGAATCCAGCAGTAGAATTACAGGCCATAGATAGAAGTCATCGAATTGGACAAAAGAAAAATGTATTTATTTATAAATTTATAGCTAAAGATACGATCGAAGAAAAGATATTAGCCTTACAAGGAATGAAAAAATCTATCGCAACCTCTTTGATTACAACAGAGGAATCCTTTGTGAAATCTTTAACAAAATCCGACATTAACGAACTTTTTACTTAGAATAAAAAAAACGTAGAGAAGATTTCCTCCTCTACGCTTAATGTGTTTTATTTATGGGATAGTGTTAAAGTGCCGATCTAAAGTTTTCTGCACTCACTTTCACATCATTCATATTGTTTTTCCAATTATATTCATATTCAGCGGAAATCATCCCTTTAAATTTTTGACGTTTTAACTCTTTCTGAATTGCTTTCATTCCTAATTTTCCCGTCCCCCAATGCACATCATGAGCTTTTTTATCACCGAATTCGTTCAAATCTTTAAAGTGTAAATGATATAACCGTCCTTCCACTTTCTTTAAACTCTCTAATGGATTTAAACCTGAGCGCATCCAGTGCCCAACATCAGCTGCCACTCCTAGTCTTTTACTTTTCCCCTGAATTGCTTTAAGAACAATTTCTGGATCCCAATAATGGGAAGGCTTTGGGTGGTTATGAATTGCCAGACGAATATCATATTTATCGCAAAGGTCAGAAATGTAATTTAATTGGTCTTCAGCGGGCTCAGATGTAATCACCTTAATGCCCAAATCTTTTGCAAACTGAAACACCTTTTCCCATTCAGCTTCATCTTTTGCACCAACAACACCATACGCATATAAAGTAATCCCCTTTTCTTTTAACATTTTTTTTACACGCTCTCTTCCTTCAGTAGAAAGTTCATACGTCATTTTATCGGAACTTCCGGCAGTAACGGCTTGACCTGGGAAAGCCTCAACATAACGCAATCCAGCGCTATCAATTCTATCTAACGCCTCGGCAAATGAGAAAAGACGAAAGGTATAGGCTTGTGAACCAAGTTTCCATCCCAATTTTTCTTCAACAGAAGAGGATTTGGAACTTTGGGCAACACTTTTCTGAACTGAACAAACAGAGATTAATAAGACAGAAATAGTTAAACAACTAGTGAAAAAATTAGTTATACGTTTCATATAAATGGATTTAGATTTGATTCTATTAACTTTCAAATTTTGGTGATGCTAATCTAATTCGTTCAACAACCTCATCTTTTCCTAATAGCTCAGCAATTTTAAAGACATCTGGTCCAAATTTACCCCCTACAAGCATAATTCGGAATGGCATCATCAGTTCCCCCATCTTCATTCCGGATTCAACAATTTTATTTTTGAATAAGGGTTCTAAGGTCTCAGCGCTCCATTCCACTTGGGCATTAAATATATCTGCAATCTGTTCAAAAAACATTGATTTATCTGTATTCCATTTAGGTTTAACAGCATCTACATCATATTTTTCAGGTTTTTGAAAGAAGAAAGAAGCTTGATCCCAAAAATCTTCAACGTAAGTTAATCTTTCTTTGACTAAATCAAGAATGGAATTTATAAAATTGTCCGAGAAATCCGCAGTTGATTGACCATAATGAGTTAAAACAGCTCTTACTTTAGGTAAGAAATCAATATTTGAACTTCGTTTGATCCATTCTTGATTGAACCATTTGGCTTTTTCAAAATCAAATTTAGCTCCAGCTTTACTGATTCTGTCAACTGAGAATTTTTGAATTAATTCATCAAGACTAAAGATCTCTTTTTCTGTTCCGTCATTCCAACCCAACATAGCCAACATATTGACAAATGCTTCAGGCAAAAATCCGCGTTCACGAAAGCCTGTTGTCGTTTCTTCTGTTTTTGGATCTTTCCAATTCATTGCAAACACAGGAAAGCCCAAACGCTCTCCATCACGTTTACTTAATTTTCCTTTGCCATCTGGCTTTAATATTAGGGGTAAGTGAGCCCATTCCGGCATCTCATTCTTCCAACCTAAATATTCCCAAAGCAACACATGAACCGGAGCTGAAGGAAGCCACTCTTCACCTCTAAATACATGCGATATTTCCATTGCCTTATCATCAACCACAACAGCCAAATGGTAAGTTGGCATACCGTCAGCTTTCAAAAGAACTTTATCATCTACTAAATTTGTTTCAAAAGTAACTCGTCCACGTATCATATCATCGAAAGAGACTACACCTTCTTCTGGCATCTTAATGCGAATAGTGTGCGGTGTATTGTTATCTAATAACTCCTTGGTTTCCCCTTCAGACAAACTCAATGAATTTCTTAAATTCATCCGATTATCATGTGCATAACGAAAGTTTGGATGAATTTTGCGTTGTTCATCCAATTCTTGAGCAGTATCGAAGGCGTAATAAGCATAACCTTTCGTGATTAGCTCCTCTGCGAATTTCCGGTATGATGATTTACGTTCACTTTGGCGATAAGGGCCGAATGTACCTCCATTGCTCGGACTCTCATCAGGATTTAAACCACACCATTTGAGACATTCCATTATATATTCTTCTGCCCCTGGCACAAAACGAGTTTGATCGGTATCTTCAACACGAAGGATAAAATCTCCTTGATGATGTTTTGCAAATAGATAATTAAACAAAGCGGTTCTTACACCGCCTAAATGTAATCCGCCAGTAGGACTTGGCGCAAAACGTACCCTTACTTTTTTATGTAAACTCATAGCAGCAAAATTAAGCATTTCTTACATTTGTTTCTTGAACCAAAAGGAAAATGATTACTTTGGATTGATTTTTAAAAATTATGAAACAACATCCATATCAATACAACAAACAGAAATGGAAGTTTTTTTTGTTTTTATTTGCAGCACTTATTGCGGCTGTTTCTCTTCTGTATACAAACTATCTTGTTAAAAGTCTTTCCAAATCTGAACGAACTAAAGCTCAAGTTTGGGCAATCAGTACGCAGAGCATAGTAACTATGCCTGATGTTGACGATCAATTTATAAGCTTTATATATGCAGTAAGAGACAGTTTAAGCCTTCCTGCCATTATTACCAAAGAAGATGGGGAGATAATTTTTTGGAGAGATTTAGACAGCACCAAAACCAATATCCACCCATCAACCCAGATGGATACTTCTTCAAAAATAGAGTTTGATCCCATCTATTTTGAGAATCATCTGGCAAAAATGAAGAAATCACATCCACCAATTCAAATTTCCTTAGATACAGGAGAGAAATGGTTCGTTTATTATCATGATTCTAAAGCGTTAAATCAATTGCGGATATTCCCTTATTTACAGCTTTCCTTAATAGCAATATTTTTGATTATAGCCTATTCCGTATTTAATTCTATACGAAATTCTGAACAAAATCTAGTTTGGGTGGGAATGGCTAAGGAAGCTGCACATCAATTAGGAACCCCCATTTCTTCATTATTAGGTTGGCTAGAATTAGCACGTGTTACCTATAAAGGACAAGGAGATGAATTAATTAATGAGATGGAAAGAGACGTGAACAGGCTTGAGATTGTTGCCGATCGATTTTCTAAAATTGGATCTACTCCTTCTCTCTCCAATTTAATTGTATATTCGTTAATTGAGGATTATGTTAACTATTTCAAAATCCGCACCAGTAAACGAATTACGTTTGATTTAACGGGTGATCAACACGTGGAAGCGATGTTGAATGTTCAGGTTTTCGATTGGATAATCGAAAACTTATTAAAAAATGCAGTCAATGCAATTGAAGCAGAAGGAAAAATAACCATCAACATTTCTGAAAACATTGCAAAAGAAGAAATTTTTATAGACATTAGTGACACAGGACGGGGTATTCCAAGATCTAATTGGGAAACTGTTTTTCAACCTGGATTTACAACTAGGCAACGAGGATGGGGTCTAGGATTAAGTTTGACCAAAAGAATGGTCTTTTATCATCGAGGACAAATTTTTGTA
The DNA here is from genome assembly GCF_059758715.1 of Sphingobacterium sp. GQ94. Classification (NCBI taxonomy): domain Bacteria; kingdom Pseudomonadati; phylum Bacteroidota; class Sphingobacteriia; order Sphingobacteriales; family Sphingobacteriaceae; genus Sphingobacterium; species Sphingobacterium sp. GQ94. The sequence goes on along the minus strand of NZ_JCAXEC010000009.1, from coordinate 67,915 downwards.
AAAGAATCTGAAATAGGAAAAGGTACGACATTTAGAATTGTCTTAAAAAGTAATTTACGCTATGAACCCACTCAAATCTGACGAATATCCAGCAATTTTTAATGACTATATTGAAACTGTGACAGGTGATATAATGCAAGAATTAGAAGAGCAAATTGTCTCCTTTCCCAAATTTATCAACTCAATACCTGAGACCTTAGGAGATTTTTCCTATGCACAGGATAAATGGACAATTAAAGAGGTTTTGTGTCACATAATCGATGCAGAACGCATAATGACTTATCGAGCTCTTCGTTTTTCACGAAATGATATGACGGCATTGGCTCCATTTGAACAGGATGAATTTGTTGCTAATGGACGTCACAATGATAGACGCATTAGTGAGATTGCAGAAGAATTTATGCATTTGCGAAAGGCAAACATGTATTTATTCAATTCTTTTGATCAAACCGAATTAAATAGAAAAGGAATGGCTTCTGATCGTTTAATTTCGGTACGAGCATTACTATACATCATTGCTGGACATTTGAATCATCATGTTCTACTTTTAAAAGCAAGATATTTAAAGGATCAAATTAAGAATAATGATGTGGTTTAGAGCATATACACTCCAAGAAGTTAATGAACTTTTCAAGATTAACATGACCGGCTTTTTGGGAATTAAGGCAATTTCAATCGATCAGGAACAGATCGTGGCTGAAATGCCTATTTCCGAAAGAGTGAAACAACCTTATGGCTTATTACACGGAGGAGCTTCTGTTGTATTGGCCGAATCCGTTGGAAGTATTGCTTCTAATATGCTAATTGATTCTGAGTATTTTGCAGGCGTGGGGTTGGAAGTGAATGCAAATCATATTCGACCTGTAACAAAAGGAATTGTTACCGCCACATGTAAACCTTATCATATAGGGAAAACTACTCATGTGTGGGATATTCAGATTCATAACGAACGCAAACAACTAGTTTGTATTTCCAGATTAACAATAGCCATTATAAAAAAACCAACCATTTAAAAAATAAATTAATCGCCAATCATGTGCTAATTTGTAAGTGCGCCTGATAAACGTTAACCCTAAGAAATCCCAGATTGGCCCAATATTTTAAAATCTATGCAATCGATTGACATTCAATTTATCCTTTCAAATATGAAATTATTTTATTAGCCTTGTGATCATCTAAATTTAAAAAATCCATCAATCAATTTTATGAATAATCAAAATAACCAATCAACCGTAGGACCTATGATTATCATCGCGTCCTTGTTCTTTATTTTCGGCTTTGTCACCTGGCTTAACTCCTTATTAATTCCATATTTGAGAATAGCCTGCGAATTGTCAGAAATTCAATCGTACTTTGTTACATTCGCATTTTATATTGCCTACTTAGTTATGGCACCGGTTTCTACCTGGGTCCTTAATCGTTTTGGTTTTAAAAACGGTATGGCTGTATCCTTAGGGATCATGGCTGTTGGTGCATTGTGTTTTATTCCAGCAGCATATTCTAGAACGTATATTTTATTTTTAGCAGGTCTATTTATCATGGGAGGGGGGTTAGCTATCTTACAGACTGCATCTAATCCATATATTACAATTATTGGACCTGTAGAAACAGCGGCAAAACGGATAAGTATTCTGGGAATCTGCAATAAATTAGCTGGAGCAATTGCTACCACCCTTTTCGGCTATCTACTTAAAGTAGATGAGGTCGATAAACTTCAACAAGAAATAAAAAACCTAAGTGCAGAAGAATTTACAAGTGCATTAGATAAAATGGCTTTAGAGGTAGTTAATCCTTATATAGGTATCATTGTTGTTTTATTGATTTTAGCTTTTTGGGTATCCAAATCGAACTTACCAAATGTTAAAGGCGATGGAGAAGAAAATGAAGAAGAAAAGGCATTGTCAAATACTAAACAAAGCATTTTTGATTTTCCACACGTATTATTAGGATTTGTAGCTTTATTCCTATACGTTGGTGTAGAGGTTTTAGCTGGTGATACAATTATAGCCTATGGCACTTACCTAAATATCCCATTAGCTACGTCTAAATTTTTCCCATGGATTACCATGTTATCAATGGTAGCCGGATATATTGTTGGAATTATAGCGATTCCTAAGTACTTCTCACAGGAGAAGGCATTAAAAGTCTGTGCGATTTTAGGTTTAATTTTGACAATTGGTATTGTGTTTACAGATGGTATCGTGTCCTTGACTTTGGTAGGTCTATTGGGTCTGGCAAATTCTTTAGTTTGGCCAGCTATTTGGCCTTTGGCTCTTAAAGGAGTTGGTAAATTTACGAGTGCAGCATCTGGGATTCTAGTTATGGGTATTGCCGGAGGGGCAGTCATTCCTTTATTATATGGCTCGATTTCCCATTCTGTTGGCGCCCACCAGGCGTATTGGATAGCGTTCCCTTGTTATTTATTTATTTTATATTATGCCATAAGTGGACATAAAGTTAAAAAAAAATATAGCGCATAAACAAAAAACAAATGCAGTTAGCTCGCTAACTGCATTTGTTTTTTGAATGCTGTTTGGTATATTCGAAAAATTCAAGTGAAATGATCATGAAAAAAATTGCATTAACATTCTTTGTAGCTTCAGCTTTGTTCTTTAGCAATCAATCAGCACAAGGACAAGAAAAAATATTCCCCCCTGTTAGTAGTACACAATTTATCTTACAGGACTTAGGTATTTCTCAGGTAAGTATTATCTATCAAAGACCAAGTATGAAGGGAAGAACCATTTTCGGAGGGCTCGTTCCTTACGATCAAATATGGCGCACAGGAGCTAACAATGCAACTAATATCACCTTTCAGAATGAAGTAAAGATTGAGGGCCAGACCTTGGCAGCTGGAACTTACGCATTGTTCACATTGCCTGGAAAAAATGAATGGACCATTATTTTCAATAAAAATGCAAAACAATGGGGTGCATACACTTACGAAAAGGCTGATGATGTCCTGCGTGTTAAAGTTAAACCTGAGCAGTTAAGTCAAAACGTGGAATCTTTTACAATCAGCTTTGATCAAGTAAATGACCAATCTATGCTTACTTCCTTAGCTTGGGAGAAAACTAAAGTTACCTTCTTAATTGAAGTGGATCAGCAAGAAGAAATTCTAGCGGCAATCGATGAAGCAATGAAAGGGGAAAATCAACCCTTCTTCCAAGCTGCTCAATATTATTACAATCACGATTTAGATATTAAAAAAGCAGTTGAATGGGTTGTACAGGCAGACAAGGGTAATAAAAAAGCCCCACACATAAAATACTGGAAGTCTTTAATATTAACAAAGGCCGGTGATAAACCGGGAGCAGAAAAGGCAGCATTAGAAGGTATAGCGATGGCTAAATCATTGGACAATAGCGAGTATATAAAACTGAATACTAAAGCGTTAGAAGCTACCAAAAAATAAAAGAAAGTCAAAAACCAAGGCTTCCCAGCCTTGGTTTTTATTTTTTGCTGGGTATTACCTTACCCTCTAATTGATTCCAACTATTTCAATATTTCGTAATCTATATAGTCAAAAAAGCCAATATGTTTTGTTTGATTTCAAGCATATTCTCGCCCCCTAAGAGTGTTATACAATTAAGCTGGTACCCATTTCTTCAATAGCTAATCCACTCTTACTCCAATTTCGGCAATGGATAAACCATCTATTTTTCCATCTGCTTGGGAAAGCGATTCTAGCTTAATAAAACGAGCCTTCTGCTTTTTATTTAACTCAACAATCTGTTTAACCGGGTTGTTCTTTATATTCCCAAAAACTCCGTTATCAACAACTTTATTCCAGTTAGAACCGTCCTTGCTTACATAGAAATTATACTTATAAATGTTTCTACTGAGATCACCATCAACAACAGGAGTATAGGTAAAGCTGTTAATTTCTAATTCCTCACCCATATCAATTAAAATTTGAGGGAAATTCACGGCCCCTTTAACAACAAAAGAAGTGTTCGAATTACCATCAAATGCATTTTCAGCTTTATAGTCACCCACTGCTTGGTGATTTTCTACTACCGTCCACTTAGCAACCGAAACATCAAATTCAGTTGCAACCACATCACTAGATTCCGCACCATTATTTATAAATGCTCTAGCCTTTACAAGTCCGCCCTTTCTAAAGTCAAATAGTTCATTGAATTTCTTAGAGTTAAACGTTGGATCCGTTCCATCTAAAGTATATGTGATAATTGGATCCGGGCTATCGGTTTTGATAGAAATACTTCCGCCTTTAGTTCTGGACACTACAGGAGTTTCAATGACTTCAGAAGCCTTGTAAGCCTGAATACTGGAAAGAATTGGTGCGGCATTTGCTTCTATATTAATTCTCATCTTGCTTGTCCAAATTGTTGGAAAAATCAAAATTCTCTTATAGCCAATCGTTGTTTGCTTTTCGAGGGAAACAAATTCTTTGCCGTCCCAATACTCTACAGTGAAGGCCTTGATGCGTTGTCCTAACGGGATGTACTCTTGCAGAACCAATCGATTTACCTCGATCTGTTCGATAAAATCTAGTGTCAGAGTAGCATTCTTAATTCCATCATCAACAGTCCAATAGCTATCGTAATCACTATCAGTTAGGTTATGAGAACCATACTTTTTAACATTTCCTCGTGTATTGGAAGCAAGTACTTCTTTACCTTTTGCAAGATCCGTTTTAAATGTAGCGTCTATGACCTTTTTAAATTCCATTAATCTTGTTGAGTCTGTGGGATGAATCAATCCATTACGATTAACCGGGACATTCAATAATAAATTGGCATTGCGACCTATCGAAGCATAATAAATCTTTAAAAGATGTCCTAAACTCTTAACTTTATCGTCTGTTTTCGGGCTATAAAACCATCCAGGTCGGATAGAAACATCAGCTTCGCCTGGAATCCAGCTTTCTCCATTCTCATCGCCGGTATTAAGTACCGTCTGACTTGGGGCATCTTTGCCCATCCCAAAACCTGTTGTATTCAACGTGCTCCAATTGGTTTGCCCCGCAATACCCGATTCATTCCCGATCCAACGTGCCCCCGGACCAATATCGCTAAATATAACTGTATTTGGTTGATGCTTATAAACCACACTTCTAAATAAAGACCAATCATATTCTTGTCGTTTTCCATTAGGTCCCTCACCATTGGCTCCATCAAACCATTGCTCATACACTTCACCGTAATTAGATAATACTTCTTCTAATGTGTTTGCAAAAACCTGATTGTATTCAGGGGTACCATAATCTGGATGGTTTTGATCCCAAGGTGATAGGTACACTCCGAACTTCAAACCATACTCTTTACACGCTTCTGAAAGTTCTTCTAATACGTCTCCTTTCCCATCTTTCCATGGACTTTCTCGCACAGTATGTGTACTGTATTTACTTGGCCATAAACAAAAACCATCATGGTGTTTCGCAGTAATAATGATAGCTTTCATTCCAGCCTCCTTGGCAGTCCTAGCCCACTGTCTTGCATCCAAGTTCGTAGGGTTAAATACCTTCGGATCTTCCTTTCCATCTCCCCATTCCTTATCTGTAAATGTGTTTGGTCCAAAATGGATAAACATATAGTATTCCATTTTTTGCCATTCTATCTGATTTTTATTTGGGATCACACCATATGGTACCGGAGGTAAAATATTCTGCGCATAGCTATGGAATGAGCTAAAGAACACGAATAAAAATATAGCTGTACCTTTTTTCCTAAGGACAGTAGTCCAAATCTTATTTACCATTTAATATTTTTCTAAAATAGATATCCTGATTAATACACTTTTTTCTTAAATCTCTTCTCCTAATTATTATATGCAGAAAAACTTTTAATAGTAGGCGATCCTTTACTTTCAATAATTTTCAATCTGATTTTTGAGGTGTTTACCTTATTAAAAGTTTGAATTCGTTTATGTCCGATCGATTTTCCGGAACAAATAGAAACCCATGTACCGGCTATCATAGCTTCAATAACGTAATTTCGCACTTTTTCACCCTGCCTTATATCCTCACTGATTATGATTTGATTGACATCTCTTTCTGTTCGTAGATCTAAAAGGATTAAACTATCCTTTTTAGATTCGACGGACATTAAAGGATTACTTGTTCTATTATGTAAAACTTTACCAAATTCTTCTAATCTAGCTACATCTTCCTTTGGAACTAAACCACTGGTATCCACTACGATTCCTAACAACATGTTAGAGTTTCTACCCACACTTGTGTAATAAGATTCTAATAATTGTTCAACAGAAAGCAGTTCTTGTCCTTTTTCTTTCCAGAACCAGCCTCCTTGCCAACCATTTCTTAACGGAAAATCAGCCTCCCCAGGGCACCAAATTTCACCATCGGGATTTCCGCTCAGGCCTTCTATTTCAATCGTTCCTGTTGCTGAAGTTGTAAAGTCAGCTTTACTCCAATTTGGATAAGGGGCTCTCCCTTCTTCATTTCCAATCCATCTAATCAAATTCTCTGCATCACTTGGACCCTGAAAAACAATTGCATCTGGCTGTAGTTTCTTTAATAAAGGCGCAAGGTTAGGACCTCCATCCTTCACAGGCAGAACCCCTCCATCAAACCATATCTCGAATAATTTACCATAGTTAGACCACAATTCTTTAAGTTGTGTTTCAACAATTTGATTATACTGCTCTTGCGTTATAGGACTTCCCTTTTGTACTTTCCCTGGATTATCTACATGCAGATATCCATTTGCTGAAGCACTTGCATATATTCCTGGTTTAAGTCCATATTTTTTACATGATTTTATAAATTCTTGAACTAGGTCTCCTTTTCCTTCCTTCCAAGGTGAGGCGCTAATGTTATAGTCATGTGCCTTGGTTGGCCATAAGCTAAAACCTGATCCATGTTTAGCTACCAGTATAGCATATTTAGCACCTGCCGATTTTGCAGATCTAATCCATTGATCTGTGTCCAGCATGCTTGGATTAAATACTGAGGCTGGTGGATGAGATCCCCAATTTCTCCAGTTATAATCAGGCACATAGTTTACAACATCAAAATGGAACAATGCTCCAATTTCAGCTTCTGCCCATTCTACTTGAGCAGCTGAGGGCAATATTTCTTTTTGTTGAGCTTTGACAAGGAAACTCAACAAAAAGAAATAAACAACAAATAAATACTTAATCATAATTATTCCCAACCGGGGTTTTGTCCTAAACTAGGGTTCAAACTAATCTCTTCTAATGGAATTGGGTATAAGTACATCTTATCGTCCCAAGTCCGGTACTCAATATTAGGATAAATCTGGATATAAGAATCATCATTTATAACAATTCCATTAACCTGAGAAGCAGGGTATTGAGCCTTCAGAGCCGGTGTTAACTTCATCCCTAAAATGGTCGCTGGATCATCAATTCTTTTACCTGCTTTCCATCGCAATAAATCATCAAATCGGAAACCCTCATCTGCCAATTCTACCCTTCTCTCTCTTCTTATCTCATCAATGAGCACAGGCAAATCAGGGAAATCTGAATCGGGATCTTTTACCAAGGTAGAAATTTCTAAATGGGGCATTCCCACTCTATCTCTTAATAAATTAATACTTTTATCAATATCACTTTGAGTAACTTCTCCTAGTTCAGCTTTTGCTTCTGCATATATAAGTAATGTTTCCGCATAACGAAAAATAAAAAAATCAAGAGTAGATTGATTCGCTTGCCACATCGCAGGATCTGAGCTTCTGCCTTTTATCAATTGATAACCAGTATTAGCAGTATTAGTCCCGATTCTGGGTAAATCAATGATATCTTTTGTCCCATCACTATTTTCAAGTAATACAAACCCTTTAGTTGCTATAGTCTGATACGACCGAGGGTCACGATTAGCGAATTCACTCTCTGGAGTATCATCTCCTTTATACAAGTTGCTAATACTTATTGGTTTTCCATCGGTACAAAGATAAGCATCGACGAAATCTTTACTGTAACCTGTTCCAGATTCTCCCAAAGTTCTGCTTATCCCATTCATTAAAATACTTTGCAAATAGCGTCTTGGAAGAATCGCTTCAGGATTAGCGTTTAGCTCTTGTTGAATAAACAGATTATAATAATCACTTTCTGGATCACCTGTAGAATAAAGTGCATATTTTCCAGATTTCATAATTAACTCTGCAGCATTTAAAGCTTCACGTAAATACTTCTCACTATCCTGCTGTCCAAAGTATTTTCTTCTGGTTCCCTCCCACAAGCATATCCTGGCTTTCAATGCTGCCGCAGCATACTTATGTAACCTACCTACACTTGTATTATTATCTGAGGGTATGTGTTCAACAGCAAAATTTAAATCTGCTAATACAGAATCCATCACAGTAAGTCGATTCGTTCTTGGTGCATACAATTCTTCACTCTCGGCTGTCAGATCCTTACTATACCACGGAACATCACCATATCGTTTTGAAAGTCCCCAATAAAATAATGCCCTAAACAAACGGACCTCTCCAGCATATTGATCTTTAATCTCCTGAGAAGCATCTGCATTTTTGTATCGCTGTAAAAAATAGTTTACATTACGAATATTCACCCAATTATAGCTGTCATCTGTAGTTGGCACAACATACTGACCAGATAAAAAAGTATTACGACTGTTTGGCACCTTGTCGTCAGATTGATTATCCTGTATAAAGTTCTGGGCAGGTAATGAAGTGTAAAATTGATTTGCATATAATTGCAAATCATTTTCATTCTTAAAAAAAGTAGGTTCTGCTATAGCAGACAATGGTAATTTATCCAAGAAATCACTCTTCTTACATCCTCCAAAAAGTACTGAAAGAAAAAAAATGCCTAAAATTATATTAAAAGTTCTCATTTCATGTTTACTAATAAGTGAACAAATTTTGTTAAAATCCCAATTGTAATCCAAAAGCCACCGATTTCATTTGTGGGGCATCTTGAAAGTTAAGCACCTCTGGATCAAAGGCATCAAATAAGTTTGTAATTGTAAATAGATTTTGAGCAGAAACGTATACCCTAGCTCGGTTTAGCTTAGCTCTTTCGATTAACGCTTTGGGAAGGGAATACCCAAGGGTGAGCTGTTTGACTCTTAAATAAGCAGCATTTTGTAAATAACCTGATTGAACTTGAGCGTTCCCCCCGTTTCCAAATCTCAAACGAGGGAAATAAGCGTTGGTATTTTCTGGAGTCCAATAATCAGTTGCGTACACAAAAGGTACATTCCATTCACTAGTAAATCCCCAAAAAGCACTATTACCAATCCACGCATCCCGTTTACCTACTCCTTGTAAAAATGTAGTAAAATCAAATCCTTTATAATTTAATCCTAAATTCAGTCCAAACGTATAACGAGGGGTAGAATTTCCTATAATTTTCCTATCGCCAGGACTAGCAACCGTATTGTTTCCGAAATCGATTTCTCCATTTCCATCTAAATCCGCATATTGTACATCTCCGGGTCTCCAAGATCCTCCCCAAAGCTGATCCTGTTTAGGGGCAGAATCCACTTCCTGCTGACTGGTGAAAAAACCAATAGTTTCAAAACCCCATATTTCACCATCTAATTTGCCTTCATACCAATTATTATTAGTAAATAACTTACTCGTATTCAATGGGTATTGAGTAAGTTTCGAATAATTATCAGCCAGAGACAAAAGGATATCATAAGATAAATCATTTTCTAGCCGATCGTTCCAACCCAGGCTAAGCTCCCAACCTTTTGTAACCAAGGTTCCAGCATTCTGATTTGGAGATGAAGTACCCAAAACAGCAGGAAGAGGAACACCTCCCACTAGCATATCTGTTGTACGTCTCTCATACACATCAAAACTACCAGACAATCTACTATTAAGAAAACTAAAATCTAGACCAAAGTTAGTTGATGCTGATTTTTCCCAGGTAAAATTATTACTTACCAATCCTGGAGCTCCTACACCTACTCCGGTTTGATTTCCAAAAACATAACCTATGCTATTATTAATCGGCATAGTAGGTAGATACGGATAAAAATTAGAGGTTGTATACAGAAGATTTTGATTAAAACCTTGGTTTGGTAATTCGCCATAGGACCCTCTTAATTTCAAGTCAGAAATTATATCTCTTGTACCCTCCATAAATCCCTCTTCAGAAATTCTCCATCCGGCTGAAATAGACGGGGTGAACACATATCTTGTATCTGGAGCAAAACGAGATGAACCGTCATAACGGCCATTAACTTCAAGTAGATATTTGTTATTAAAAATATAGTTCAATCGGAACACTGTACCAAAGAGCGCCCATTCATTTTCTGCTCCCGTAACGCTAGGTCGGGGATCATTGTTAAGATTGATTGCCGGTAAAGTAGGATCAACTAGGTTATTAGCAAAAACTCCAATTCTCTTATAATGGCTACTCTCCTGATTTACCCCAAGCATTGCCTTAAAATAATGTTTCTCAGCAAACGTATTTTCATACGTTGCAAAAGCATTAAATGCAAGATAATTATTATTATCTGTTGTTTCTGACACAGAGGAAGGGCTTGTCCAAGGAAACGTTCCTAACAAAATCCCATCGACCCCATATTCTTTGAACGGTATTTGATGACTTTGATTAAAATTGGTATATGTGTTCCAGGTATAATCAGCTGTGACGGTGACATGGTCGATCGGTTTCAAATTTATCCCCCCCGTTAACCAAATATCATTGGAATATCTTTTTCTTTGGCCATTCTGTGCTGCAACTGCAAAAGGATTAGTAAAACTTCCTTGCCCAGAGAAATTTCCATCTGGATGCCTTATCGGCATTATGGGTCTCAAATCACCTGATATCCATCCAGAAGACGTTCCGCCCGTAACTACACCTGCAGCTTCTTTATCACTAATGTGAGTCATGGCAAAATTACCAGTTAAGGTAAGCCAATCAGTCACATCGGAGTTTACCTTTAAACTTGGATTTAACCGTTGGTATTTTTGATCCGCTTCTTTAAATAACCCATCTTGCCCCAAGTAACCAAGTGATGCAATTAAAGAAGTCGAACCCTGACCACCTTGTAAGGAAATATTATGTCTTTGCATAGGAGCCCAGCTAGGATACTGTTCTTTTATCCAATCAGTATTACCTACATAGCGGTATTTTGCTGGATTCCCCGGATCAACGTATACGGGTAAATTATTTACAGGGTCATTAAAATAGGCAACGGTGCGAATAGAATCTTCCTCCGTAAAAATTTCGGATGCAGTAGTCCCTCCATCTCTCTGGCCATTTCGGTTTGCCTCGCGATGCATATTTACATAATCAACAGAGTTGATGTATTCTGCCATTCTTGTCGGTCTGGACGTAGTAAACTCTCCTGAATAGCTTATTTGAGGCTTTTGATTTTTAGGCCTTTTGGTCTGAATCAAAATTACTCCGTAAGCAGCCCTGCCTCCGTAAATTGCTGCCGCAGCAGCATCCTTTAAAACAGTTACGCTTTCAACATCAGATGGATCAATTGAATTTGGATCCCGCTGTACGCCATCAATTAAAACGAGTGGAGTCGCAGTACCACCATTAATTGAACCGGTACCCCTAATATTAAAAGAAGAGCCGGTACCAGGTTTACCATTTGCAGATGAAATGTTTAAATTGGGAACCAAACCTTGTAATCCTTGGCCAAGATTTGCGATTGGTCGATCAGCAAGCCTTTTAGCGCTTACTGTTGATACCGCTCCTGTCAAATTCTCTTTTTTCTGAGAACCATATCCAACGACCACAACTTCTTCCAAATCACTTGTTAAATCTTGGAGCACAATCTCCAAATTTGCATTTTCGTTAACCAATTTTTCCATATTGGCATAACCGATCATAGAAAAGACGAGTGTTACATTATCACTAGTCGATTTCAGACTGAAATAGCCTTTCTCATCTGTCACCGTTGCAACTTGAGTTCCCTTAACAACAACACTCACACCAGGTAATATGTCTCCTTTAGAATTCTTAACAACCCCACTAATTACGATATCATCCATTCTAATTAAAGGATTGGTTATTAAAGATCTTTCGGATCCTAAAACCTCATGACCAACAGTAGTTGCCACTGTAGTAGAGGCTTTCACACTGGAGCCCCATATGAATATTGAAATCAAAAAGAACTGGAAGAACCAGCTATCGCCTAAAGGCTGGTATTTCAATTGATTGCTATTGTTTCTTTGTTTTTTACGCATTTAAGCTGAAATTAAAATGTTTCCAATTGTATTATTAAACGATAAAATTATTTACTTAAAAGTCTCATTTACAGTTATTAGCATAGAATAAAAGTCTTAATCAAGGTAACTAAAGACTCCTATTAAGGACACCTTTCTTGTTAAAGGACCTACAGCTAGCAACTGGCATACTTATCTATTTATTTATTAACATATCTTTTCGTTGAAATCATAATTTTGAAAATTGTATTTAGGTTTACATTTAGGAGATGCTTATAGGATCACGACCCGACTTCACATCATGCATTTCTCAAAATTACTGATTCTGAAAAATCATATATCAATTATATTGGCATTTCATTAAGTTATGTTGGCAGAAAATATAGAAAATTCGAAGAATTTACTGTAACTTAATAGACTAATTAAAAAATGAAACCGCAATTCCTAAAAGTAGAACCAAACTTGTCTCACTCATTTAGTGTGCGAAGAGACCTTGTTCCTTATAAAAACAATCATTGGCATTATCACACAGAGTTAGAATTAATCCATTTTGGAACTGGATCTGGCACTCAGTTTATCGGAGATGATATATCACGTTTCAAAAATGGAGATGTTTTGTTATTAGGGGCTAACCTTCCTCATTACTGGCGATTTGACGAATCTTATTTTGATAATGGAAATTCCATGGCAGATGTACGTGTTGCTCACTTCAACGAATGTTTCTGGGGAGAAACCTTTCTTAACCTCCCAGAAAATCGGGAAATTAAAAGTTTATTAAAAAGGGCTAAGCTAGGCATTCAGTTAGAAGGAAAAGCCAAAACTCACATTGCCAAACAATTAGAAAAAATAATCAATTGCGATGGTCCCCAGCGTTTGCTTCTGTTGTATGAAATTCTATTTTTTCTCTCAACAACAGATGAATACTCATTCCTTTCCAACATAGAATATAATCTTAATTTAGAAGACAAAGAAAAAGATCGCATCAATAAAGTGTACAACTTTACATTGACTAACTTCAGACAAAAAATTTCTTTAAACGATGTTTCTGATTTCGCAGATATAAGTATTAACTCATTCTGTCGTTTCTTTAAATCCAAAACTGGCAAAACCTACAGCAAATTTTTAATAGAGATAAGAATCGGGCATGCTTGCAAATTATTGATTGAAAATAAGATGAATGTTAAAGAATTATGTTATGAAAGTGGTTTTAATAACTTCGCAAGTTTCCACAAATATTTTAAACAAATAACCAAGATGAGTCCGTTAGCTTATCGTAAGAAATACCTAAATAGTTAAACAATGTTGTTCGGGAATTTAATCAATTCCTAGTGCTCTTGCCGGAGTACTTTTGCTCCATTTATTTAGTCTGAAATTAAATTTTCACAAGATAATTAGTTGAATTAAAGCGGTAAACACCATAATTAGTTCCTTATCGATAGAGTATTAAATATGAGAAGCTACTTTTTTAGTCAACTTTGAGCTTAATTAAGTGTTCAAAAAATGGAAAAACTTATACTAAGGCTTGGTATAAAATCTCTATGGGGTGTTTTGCTTTTTGCGCGCAACCATCCATTATTTGATGCCTACAACTAGAACCTGGTGCAGCAATTATTGTATTGTGTGCCTTTGCCCTTACCGTAGGAAAAAGAACCAATTCTCCAATCTGCATTGAAAGTGCATAATGATCCTTTTCATAACCAAACGACCCGGCCATTCCGCAACAACCCGATGGTATAGTCTGAATGTGGTATTGTCTTGGAATTGCCAAAACTTTCGCAACCGTTGGTTGGATTCCCCATGCTTTTTGTTGGCAATGCCCATGCAAAAGAATGTCAACTTTCTTATCTTCAAATTGACTTGAGGAAATATTTCCGGCTAAGTATTCTTCATAAATAAACTCTTCAATGCATAAGGCTAAAGGAGCAATCCGGTTAGATTCTTCAATCAATTCGCGGTCCACTAAATCAGGATATTCATCCCTAAAGGTTAAAATCGTCGAGGGTTCAACAGCCACTAATTTTGTTTGATTATCCAAACAGTTTGCAAAAATTTTAACATTTTTATTGGCCAATATTTTTGCCTCTCTTAATAATCCCTTTGAAATCAGCGCTCTGCCAGAAGATTCATGAGAAACCATTAATACTCTATACCCTAAAGCTTCAAGTAACAAAATAGCTTGTTTACCAATTTCAACATCATTAAAGTTGGTGAATTCATCACAAAAAAAATAAACCGATTTTGCTGTTTTATTCCCCTCTATAACCGGTTTAACTTTATTGATAAACCAAGAGCGTAAACTTATCGATGAAATTTTGGGTACAGAGCGATACTTTGAAAATCCCATTAGCCCATTTATCCAGGAACTGGTAATTTTGTTACTGATTAAAGCATTATATACCCCAGCAAAAGGCTGAATGAGTTTGGTCAGTCCATCCACATGAGCAACCATACGCGAGCGAATAGGAACGCCATGGCTATCATAGTAAGCTTGTAAAAATTCTGCCTTAAGTTTAGCCATATCCACACTAGAAGGGCATTCAGATTTACATGCCTTACAACTCAAACAGAGATCCATCACCTGTTTAATCTCAATATGATCAAATGGGTTTTCCTTTGGAGAATTGGTTAACATTTCCCTTAGGATATTGGCTCTAGCCCGTGTTGTATCCTTTTCATTTTTTGTGGCCATGTACGAGGGACACATTGTCCCACCTGATAGATGCGTTTTTCGACAATCGCCTGATCCATTACATTGTTCAGTATGCTGTAAAATTGTTTGACTCGCAAAACGGAACACAGTATTTATGGTTTTTGGTTGATCCGATGGCTTATAACGCAAAGAATGATCCATTCTAGGAGCATTCACAATTTTTCCAGGATTAAAAATATCATGGGGATCCCAATTATTCTTTATTTGCTTAAGCAAATCGTAATTATGATCACCAATCATCAATGGGATGAATTCAGCTCGTAGTCTTCCATCACCATGTTCTCCACTTAGCGAACCCTTGTATTTCTTTACCAAAAGAGCAATCTCATATGCAATCTCTCTAAACAGTTGATTACCCTGCTGAGTTTTCAAATTTATGATAGGGCGCAGATGAAGTTCTCCTGTTGCTGCATGCGCATAATGTACTGCATACAGATTATATTTCTTTAGTATAACATTGAATTCTTCAATATATGCCGGTAAGTCCTCTACACGTACAGCAGTATCTTCGATAACTGAGACAGGTTTCTTGTCCCCTGGTATATTATTAAGTAAACCTAAGCCTGCCTTACGCAAATCCCATACTTTTTTCTTATCCTTACCCAAAACCATTGGAAAATGATATCCCAAACCACTGGTTCTCATATCCTGCTCAATACTTTTGGCCTTTTGCAAAATTTCTTGCTCATCAATTCCCTCTAATTCCAGAATTAATATTGCCTGTGGGTTTCCTTGAAGGAAAAAGCGATTTTTGGATTGCCCTAGATTAGATTTGGTACATTCCAGGATATAATGATCCATTAATTCACTTACCAATGGGTTGTGTTTTAAGGCAATTAAGTTTGCCTGTAATGCATCCTCAAGACTGGCAAAATGAACACACAGCAATCCAGTAGGTAATTTGGATAGTGTGTTCAAATGAAGTTTAATTGATCTGATAAGCGCCAGTGTGCCTTCTGATCCGCACAAGAGTTTACAAAAATTAAAAGCTTCCCCTCCCGCCGTAAACGGATCTGTTTCAAGTAAAATATCTAGTGCATAGCCAGTGTTTCTTCTTTTTATAGAACTTGCAGGAAATTCCTTTCGGATTTTTTGTTGATTTGAGTAATTCCCTAATATACTTCGAATCTGCTTATACAATTGACCTTCCAGATCTCGTTGATCACATTTTTTAGAAAAGGTTTCAAAATCCAAAGGTTCAAATTTAACCTGGGAACCGTCGCTCAGAATAACTTCCATTTCCAAAGCATGATCCCGTACGCTCCCATAAATTAAAGAGTTTGATCCGCAAGAATTGTTACCAACCATCCCGCCAATCATCGCCCGATTAGCCGTCGATGTTTCTGGACCAAAGTATAGATTATAAGGTTTTAAAAATAGGTTCAATTCATCCCGAATCACTCCTGGTTGAACTTTGACCCAATTTTCTTGGATATTTAATTCTAATATTTTGGTGAAATATTTAGATATATCAACTACAATTCCAGAGCCAACGACTTGGCCTGCTAAGGACGTTCCTGCTGCACGAGGAATCAAGGAGGTCTTATATTTCAAGGCAAAATGAATCAACAATTTTAAATCATGATCATCCCGAGGATAAGATACTGCCAAGGGCAACTCCCGATATGCAGATGCATCTGTTGCATATAACAGACGCATCTTTTGGTCCCAATAAATTTCACCGTGCATTTCTTGAGAAAGCAGGGCCAATTCTGCATCCATTTTTTAAGATCCTTTGATTTGAGTTGTGTAAGTACTTTCGAAAATTTTATCAGCATTATTGGTTTCAAAACCCTCCCTTCTGTGTTTTGCTTCTATTTCATCTTTACCTAACTGCTGAAACTCAGGCAATACACCCCTCTCGGCAAACTCTACATAGCTCCCTGCTATTTTCAAAGTTTTTCCGTCTGAAAATTTCGCATCATATAAAGCGGACACGGTACTGCTTTGTCTTAATAACCCATCTCCACTTGTTTTAATTTTACCCCCTGAGCTATTAAGCTTAATACCTATACCTTCCAAAAATTCGTTAAATTCTTCTAAGGTATTATACCCGTCTTTTAATTCATGAATGCTGATGGTATAGTGATTCAGATAATAACGGTTATATATCACCCACGCTGCATACTCGCTCTCTGCTAATAATAATTCATATTCATCTGAATTTGGTAAATCCCATAAAGGTTTTTGAAGAAATTGTGCAAGTTCCCTTCCATCGCTTAGATTCAATTTATTCACTGGATCTTCCGTGATTTTAGCAGTATATTTATAAATTATATCTTGAGATTGTTTGCTTAATTCGTGAACCCTCAACTCGGAGACAAATATTCTGGGGTGAATTGGATTTTCAGGCGCATACCAATAGGCATCTAACTTCTTACCCTCAAAGTAAAAATAATCTTTCTTGGAATATCCCAAAGCCAAAAATATTTTCTCAAAAGAAGCAATTCCCAAATTAGCCACTCCTAAAGTTCGGAAGGCAATATGATCATTAACAATATCGGATTGTTTCTCGATCACTCCATTCTGAAGTAAAGCATTAGTAATTTTATCTACATCAGAAACATGTTCTCGATAGTGCTCAAAGAGATCATTTAGCACGAGATCAATTGGTTTTTTTTCATCGAAATGCATAATCAAAAATTTAGCAGTAATTTGAATAAAGTTATCGAAAAAATCGAAAACAAAAACAATTATTCGAATAAAAACATATTTAAGGAAATAATATTCAGATCTACAATTCCTCAGTAAGGATTTTCTGAAGTTCTTCAGCTGTCAAATTCATATTGATATTCCCATCTTTTGCAAAAGATATCTCACCTGTTTCTTCCGAAACAATAACCGCGACAGCTTCCGAAACCTCCGTCACACCAATCGCAGCCCGATGACGAAGACCAAATTGAGGGGGTAGATCTTCACTATCTGATAAGGGTAATACAGAACTTGCTGTCATAATCCTAAAATCAACCACAATCACTGCTCCATCGTGCAATGGGGAATTCTTAAAAAAAATAGATTCCAATAATCGTTTAGAAATAGGAGCATCTATTGTCGTTCCACTGGTTTGATAATATTCTTCATCGAAGTACCTAGAAAAGACCAATAATGCTCCTGTTTTAGACCGTGACATATTCTGACAGGCTTCAACAATAGGGCGTATATATTCCGAATTATCTCGATGACTCGCTTTCTTGGTGCCAAATATTGTCCAAAAAAATTTCTTCCGACGTAATGAAATGTTTTTACCAATATGCAACAAAAATCTTCTGATTTCCTGTTGGAATACGACAATTAATGCAATGGATCCTACAGAAATAAAACCTCCAAAAATCTCACTCAACAGTCTCATCTCCATTTGCTTTACCACCAGGTAAATACCATAGAACAGACCGACACCAATCAGGATGTTAACTGCAATGGTGCCTTTTATTAAGCTATACACGTAATAAATAATAATTGCAACCAGCAATATATCTATGAAATCAAGAAGCCTAAAGCCACTTAAGAGATTGAGATCCAGTCCATCCATATTAGATGCAATTTAGAAAAATTATCCATTGATTTGTTCATATAAAATCAGAATTTCATAGGAAATTGGTTTATTAAAACAGTATTTTTGTAAAAACGGTTAAGCGATGACTAAACTATCAGTAAATATCAACAAGATTGCCACCTTGCGAAATTCTCGTGGTGGAAACATACCGAATGTTCTCCATGCGGCTTTGGCATGTGAACGTTTTGGTGCCCAGGGTATAACTGTACACCCAAGACCCGATGAACGCCATATCCGATATCAAGATGTATACGATTTAAAAGCTAATATAAAAACAGAATTCAATATAGAGGGAAATCCCCTCGAAACAAAATTTGTTGAGCTCGTTTTGGCGAACACACCGACCCAAGTCACCTTAGTTCCAGATGCACTTGGGCAAATTACTTCAAACCATGGCTGGGACACCATAACTCATCAACACTATTTGAGGGATACTGTAAAATTATTCCAGGATCATGGGATTCGCGTTTCTGTTTTTATAGACCCAATAGAAGATATGGTTGAGGCTGCGGCAGAAACTGGTGCTGATCGAATTGAGCTTTATACTGAAGCATTTGCCCAAGAGTATGATTTTAAAAAAAAGGAAGCTATTGAACCTTATATTCAAGCTGCACTTAAAGCAAGAGAGGTTGGTTTGGGATTAAATGCGGGACATGATTTGGATTTAAATAATCTTCAATTTTTCAACCAAAACATCCCCGATTTATTAGAAGTGAGCATTGGACATGCTTTGATTGCAGATGCCTTATACTTGGGCTTAGAAGAAACTATTAAACGCTATTTGGAGGCTTTAGCCTGATTGACTCTCATAAAAAAACGGGAAACAAATTTTATTTATTTCCCGTTTTTTTTATGCCTATTAAAATGGAATAACCATGTTTAGTTAATTTCTTTGAAGATTCTATTCCACCTAATTTTCGAGAGAAATGAACCATCCTTATCCCAACTCAACCAAGTAAATAATGCCTTTCCTACGATATGATTTTCAGGAACAAACCCCCATCCTCTTGAGTCTAACGAATTGTGCCTATTATCACCCATCATCCAATAATAATCCATATTAAAGGTATAGCTGTTCGTTTTTTGTCCATTAATATAATAGCCATCCTGTTTTTGTTCAAAGGTGTTACCCTCATACACACTTATAGCACGTTCATAAAGTGGAACAGTTAAACTATCAAGCTGAACGGTCCACCCTTTTGAAGGAATGGTAATGGGTCCAAAATTATCATAGTTCCAAATCAGGCCATTGGTATAATGCGGGAAAGCAATAAAATTCGGATCAGAGCTTCCTGTTTCATACACAATTTCCTTAAATTCTTTAATGCTGGACCAGCTTTTCACCTGAGCGGCTTCCTCTTTAGTCATATGCATACCGTACACTCCACGGCTAGGGTCAGTATATAATAGATCCATGTCTACCCTCATATCTAAAAGTTTCTGCATATTCAGGCCATTTGGTTCCGTAATAGCCAAATAGTTTGTCTGGAACTCCTCGTTCGTAAAGGCGGGTTCTCCATTGACAAATAGATTAGTTCTTTCCATGGAGATAACATCTCCAGGTAATCCGACACATCGCTTGATGTAATTTTCTCTCTTATCAACGGGTCTATTATAAGGTGCATCCGCCTCCATGGGATAATTGAAAACAACTACATCATTTCGTTTAATTTCCTGAAAACCAGGGAACCTTTTATAGGGAACCTTTATCGCCTCTGAGTACGCCTTGCCACCAGTGATTGGCATGGTATGATGTGCAAAAGGGAAGGCAATCGGGGTCATGGGAACGCGTGGGCCGTAATTCAATTTGCTTACAAACAAAAAGTCCCCAACTAATAAGCTTCTCTCCATTGAGCCTGTAGGAATCATATAGGCCTCGATTAAGAAACCCCTAATCAAAGTGGCCGCAACCGTTGCAAAGATGATAGCATCAGCCCATTCTCTTGCTGCGGATTTCTTATATGTGTATTTTTTCTTAAATTCCTCAGATGTAGGTTGACCTAAGTATTTTACATTTGAGTCCCTTCCCCAGATCGGAAGAACTATAAATGGAACCAACACAGCGGCAGCATTTTCCCAAAAGCGTCTCTTACCAAAAGCTTTGATTAAATTCAAAAACAAATCATAGAACACAAATACATTCACGATAGGAATTAAGAGCAGTATGACCCACCATGTTGGTCTACCCACGAGTTGTGCCATAACATATTGACCATAAAAAGGAACAATAGCTTCCCATCCCTGCTTACCTGCTTTTTTATACAAAAGATATAAGCCGTATAGCGATCCAATGAGAAAAATTACGAAGAATATATACCACATATTTTATTTATTAAAATCAAACATTTCTGTAACTTGGAAAAATCCTTTCTTTCCAAAAAGCCATTCTGATGCAATTACAGCACCTAATGCAAAACCTTCTCGGCTGTGAGCGGTATGCTTAAATTCGATCTGATCGACTTCCGAACTATAAAGTACAGTATGTGTACCAGGCACCTCCTCAATACGTAAACTTTCAATTAACAATTCATCAGATTTAGGTATTACTTCATTTCTTGAACCTTCAACTGAGTTTACCCACTTTTTCTTACTGTCAGTATTTTCAATAATTCCTTCGGCGATGGTTATTGCTGTTCCGCTTGGCGCATCCAATTTATGGATATGATGAATTTCCTCGACTTGAACATCATATTGTTTGTATGGATTAATAGCCTGGGCGAGCATTCTATTAACGTGAAAGAATATATTTACGCCAATACTAAAATTTGATCCATATAATAGAGATTGGTCAGAACTCAAGCAATTTTCCTTTACTTTATCTAAATGTTCGTACCAACCCGTCGTTCCGACCACCAGAGGCAGGTTAGCCAGAAAACATAGTTTGATATTTTCTAAAGCAGCTGCAGGTGTACTAAAATCAATAGCCATATCAGCCTGTGATAAATCTTCGGGCTCAATAGACTCTCTATTTTTATCGTCAACAATCAAAACCACCTCATGCCCTCTTTTCAAGGCAAAGCGCTCGATTAGTTGTCCCATTTTTCCATATCCCAATAAAACAATTTTCATACTTAGCAAAATAGGTTATTAATATTATTTAATGGTCATTGTCATTTTCAGACCAGGAGTAAACATACTGCCGGAAAACCCACTCATTGGGGTTCTATATGCGAGGTTCGGTAACATTGTTGGGGATATTTTGAATGACAAATCATT
This sequence comes from Sphingobacterium sp. GQ94, assembly GCF_059758715.1. Taxonomy (NCBI): domain Bacteria; kingdom Pseudomonadati; phylum Bacteroidota; class Sphingobacteriia; order Sphingobacteriales; family Sphingobacteriaceae; genus Sphingobacterium; species Sphingobacterium sp. GQ94. The sequence goes on along the minus strand of NZ_JCAXEC010000009.1, from coordinate 46,326 downwards.
GCTAATATTCCATCTATTTTTTAAAATCGAATCCACATAAGCTTCGACAACGTTTAAGCCATACCATCCAAGTGTTACCAAAATTGTCAAATCTCTATTACGTCGAGCGTAATCCTTTTGTTGAACCAAACCTTCAAGTGACCAATTTGAGTCCATACCCAAGACACCATCAGAGCCCTGTCCAAATTCTTCCCGATATTTAAGTTCATCTAAAAACAAATCATAATACCATTGCCAGTAACTAACTACAAAATAAGAGGCCGTAAATCCACCGTAAATGACAGGGACTTTGATCCACCATAAACCACCATTAGTATGCTGTCCCCAACCAGGTAAAATTAATGATCTTTTCCAAGCCACCCGTGAGATTCGCTCAATTTCAAGACGAGCCGAGTCTTTCAGAATATCTTTATAATAAAATTTATCCCGCTCCTTTTGAGCCTTTTCACGTGCTTTTCTCTCAGCTTTAGTTTCTTTTTTTGAAGTATCTTGGTCAGCCTTTTCCTTTATTGAATCTTGAAGGATAACCCGCTTACTGGAATCAGGAATTGTATCCTGTACCTGTCCAGATGCACAGCAGAAGGAAATCAATAATCCAAATAGCAGTATGATTCTATTCATTACCAATCAAGCAATTCAAGTATACGACTTAGATCGTCTTCAGAGTTAAATGGTATTTCAATTGCCCCTTTACCCTTTGCAGTTTTCACGTTAAGTTTAACCCTTGTCGCAAATTTAGACGCTAAATCATCTTCAATTTTTTGGAATTGAAAAGCTAAAGGAGTTTCCTTTTTGGCTCCTTTTTGTTTTTTTTCCTTAGCCTGTTGAACTTCTCTGACCAATTGTTCGGCTTTGCGAACAGAAAGACCCCTTTCAACAATTTGTTGGAAAATATATAGTTGCTTTTCAACTTCACCTACATTAATCAATGCCCTAGCATGCCCCATGGAAAGATCCCCATCTCGAATTGCCGCCTGTATTACAGGAGGAAGTTTCAATAAACGAAGGTAATTGGTTACTGTAGATCTATTTTTACTAACTCGATCTCCGAGCTCCTCTTGTTTTAGGCTGCATTCTTCGATCATACGTTGAAAACTTAACGCAATTTCTATCGCATTTAAGTTTTCCCGTTGAATATTTTCGATTAATGCCATTTCCAACATTTGTTGGTCATTAGCAGTCCTTACATATGCTGGAACCTCAGTAATACCGGCCAGTTTAGAAGCTCTCAAACGGCGTTCACCACTGATCAGTTGATATTCATGTTTAGCAACCTGACGAACTGTAATGGGTTGAATTAAACCTTGTAACTCAATCGACACGGCAAGCTCACGAAGGGATTGCTCGTCAAAATCAGTTCGAGGTTGAAATGGATTTATGGAAATTTGCTCTACTTTAATAAAATTTATACTACCGGCAGGAGAGCTGGGTGTCTTAACTGAGGTGGCTGCAGAAGCTGAGGCATAATCGCTCTTAACATCGTCCTGCTGTAATAAAGCACCCAGACCTTTTCCCAAACCTGTTTTGCGCTGTTGTGCTGCCATATTATGCTGTTACTGTTTGCGTATTTTCTTTTAATAATCCATTTTTCTGCAAAATCTCCCTTGCGAGATTCAAATAATTGATCGCACCTTTACAGGAAGCATCGTGCATAATTACGGAAATTCCAAAACTAGGCGCTTCACTTAATCTTGTATTACGTTGAATTATAGTGTCGAATACCAAATCATTAAAATGTGTTCTTACCTCTTCAACAACTTGATTAGACAACCTCAAACGAACATCATACATAGTCAATAGGATGCCCTCGATTTCTAAAGCTATATTCAAACGGCTCTGAACAATTTTAATTGTATTCAACAATTTGCCTAAACCTTCCAAAGCAAAATATTCACACTGTACAGGAATAATAACCGAATTAGAAGCAGTCAGGGCATTAATGGTAATTAATCCAAGTGATGGAGAACAGTCGATAATAATGAAATCATAATCATCTTGAATCGACTCCATCAATTTTTTCATCTTGAATTCACGTTCCTCCAAATTAATCATTTCGATTTCAGCACCGACAAGGTCAATATGTGCTGGTAGCAAATCTAAATTTGGTGTATCTGTATGTTGAATAGCATCTTTAGGATCCAAGTCGTTAACCAAACATTCATAAATGCTTGCCTTTATACTTCGAGGATCGAAGCCAATGCCCGAAGTCGAGTTTGCCTGTGGATCTGCATCTACCAGAAGTGTTTTATATTCCAACACGGCTAGACTAGCTGCAAGATTGATAGAGGTTGTTGTTTTGCCTACTCCCCCTTTTTGATTGGCTATGGCAATAATTTTTCCCATTTTGATTCCTCAGATTATGAAAACTAATTTGTAGTTAATACAAACGCATTTCGATCCGCAAATTACTACACCTTAATGATATTAGACTCTTAAATGATGTTAAATTTGCTAATTTTGGAACGAAACTCTATCTACTAACTCAGGAAGCTAAGATACAAAAATAGATTTAGGTATAGATATAGTTCTAACATGCTTTTTATAAGTAACATAAAGACAATGAATTTAATTATCTCCGGAACAAACAGGAAACACTCAAACTCTCTCAAACTAGCAGAGTTTTATCAGAAACAATTACACAAAAAGGGAGAGGATTTTGATATAATGTCCTTAGAGGATCTACCTGCAGATATAATTGCGACTGATTTATATGGCAATAGAAGTGCAGAATTCGCTGAAATTCAAGAAAAAGTATCACACGCAAAAAAATTCGTGTTTATCATACCTGAATATAATGGAAGTTACCCTGGTGTATTAAAAATATTTATTGATGCATGTTCATTTCCAAGTTCATTCCATCATAAAAAAGCAGTTCTTGTTGGCCTTTCTTCAGGGAAATATGGGAACATCCGCGGTGTAGATCATTTCACAGGAGTATGTAATTACCTTAGAATGTATGTTTTACCATTAAAAATCCATATTCCACAAATTCAAACAGAATTAAATACACATCAGGAGTTCGAAGATCCATTAACACTGAAATTTGTCATGGAACAAATCGAGGAGATTGTACGGTTTTAAACCCGAAAAAATTATATCTTAGTTTCTCATAATCTAATCCCTAAAAACAATGTGTAGATTAATTCAATCTAGTTTTTTAATCCTTTCAATTCTATTTATTACCTCATGTCATCAAAATAAAGGGGAATCAACCGAGTGGGCACCACTATTCAACGAGAAAACATTAGAAGGTTTGCATGTATACAATAAAGGCAATACGGAATCTAAATGGAAAGCGCTCGATGGCCAGTTACTTTGCGATCCTAAAAGCAGTGGCATCTTCGGTGATATTATTACTGATCAAGAATATGAGAATTTCGATCTAAAATTTGAATATAAAGTAAATAAGGGCGGAAATAGTGGCGTATTTATTAATGTACAAGAAGATAGCATTTACGCTGCAACATTTTCGACTGGTTTAGAAATGCAATTACTTGACAACCTAAATTCAGAACCAAGACATCAAGTGGATTCTACACATTGGTCTGGTTGCCTGTATTCTGTGGATTGCGTGTCGAGTAATTCCAAACCCAAACCTTATGAGCAATGGAACTCAGCTAGAATAAAACAACATAATGGAGAGGTCACTTATTGGCTTAATGGTGAAATAACTTTTCAGGACCATATCAACCGGACTGAATTTAAAAAGAAAGTGGCAGTAAGTAATATGAAAAATTATCCTGCTTTTGGCACATTTAGCAAAGGCAAAATCGCCTTCCAAAATCATACAGATTCAGTACTATTCAGAAATATACAAATAAAAGTACTGTAACAAATGAGGTTGAATTATCATCTCCTGTTCAGAGAATCAATCGAGCTGAAATTTATAAATGTTCCGACCAAATAGAAATTCGATTTTACAAAATGATAGGTTGACCGACTTAACTAAAAAACGTATCAGTTCAATTGCAAAACAAAGTAAGTTTATCTAATTGGCTTTTAATAATTTGCTTAAAAAAAGAGAAAAATTTCAATAAAATATTTTGTAAATCAGATTTAAGACCTATATTTGCACACCGCAATAGGGAAAAGGAGAATTAGCTCAGCTGGTTCAGAGCATCTGCCTTACAAGCAGAGGGTCACTGGTTCGAACCCAGTATTCTCCACAATAAACAGTAAAAGTTTAAAAACTTTTTGAAATACTTGAAAGATCAATGGAGAATTAGCTCAGCTGGTTCAGAGCATCTGCCTTACAAGCAGAGGGTCACTGGTTCGAACCCAGTATTCTCCACCATTTAAAAAGCATCAATTTTTGATGCTTTTTTTGTTTCATATCTTTTTCAGATGGTGCTCACTAGAACTTGTGAATAAATTAGCCTTAATTATTCCTCAATTAATCATAAAATTTCCAAGAAACTCCAAATCTTAAAAAAGCGGGATTCATTGGGTAGCGCCTAACCGAATAGTAACCTCTTGGATAAATATTTTGGTTCGCAAAATTATAACTTAAAAACAAATTCACTCTATCAATATTGGCTGTCAACCAAAAATCAACAATTGGGTAGGTAGAAAATTCAATCGGCTGGCTGCTGTTATAAAACTGCCCCGCATTTATAGCATAATTAGGGTTATTAAATGGTGTATTGAATCTTACATCCATACCAATCCTGAAATCCATTACTTTATATAAAATATTCGCATAATATAGACTATGCCATGTATACAATTCAGGGGTAGCAAGTACATCCATTGCCTCTGATTTCTGGTAAACCACTAAATTGTCAAAGTGAAACTTACGAAACTTGAAATTTTGACCAATCGAAACTTTTAATAAATTCAGGGAGCCAAATTGGGTTGGGTCAATTATTTTTGATTGAATGACAACGTTCCCTGGATTATCTCTTTCCTTAAAGTATGTGTAGTTATTCATTAAAAAGTATTCCACTTTACCAGAAAACCCAATTTTACTATTGGTATATGAAAAAGACAGATTTTGAGTCTTAATCTTTTCCAAACTAAGAGAATCCTGATTCCAGCTATGATAGGAAAGGTTTGCATTTTCGTAAATCATCTCGGGGGATTTATTTTGAGAATATGCCCCCACTCGTATCTTTCCAATAGACTCGCTAAGATGGATATCTGCATAAGCATGGTAAATAAAATCACCAAAATTCCTTCCTAAAATAATTTGGTTTGCAGAGAAATTAACATCGACCTTATCACTAAATTTATAGCCTATAGCTCCTTTTACCATACTGTTTTGATAAAATTTGCTCATTATAGAATCAGCATACCAAATTAAATCATTCTGAAAACCCAACTCTACTTTCGCTTCATTTTTCATGCTTTTCCCACGCAAATAAAAACTGTAATTAAAATCATTAGAGATGGTTGTGACTTTAGTGGTATCGTGAACTTCAATTAGGTTATTAAATGGAAGCGCATTGTATAAATCCGCCTGGTTTTTAAAAAAGATATACTTCTGCTGACGGAATCTGGAATTATGTGAGATTACATTAGTAGGATGGATTTCTGCATCAGGTCCCTCTCCACTAACAGTATCTATCCTTCCAAGGAAATAAGATTGACGAAGAAAAAAACCTAAATCCTTCCATTTGTTGAAAGGCCTGTTGGCTTGCCCACCATCTAATCTTACAGGGTAACGTGATGGAGAATTATTATCTGAGGTATCTCTGAAAACAGTATCATTTAAAATAGAACCATTTTCTGTAGCATCTAAGGTGTTAAAGGTCACATTAGAGAGTAAATTATACCGTTTATTTGGTGATTCATACCAAGCGAAAACAGCACCTTTACGATCACTATATTGTTGATTGTTATAATACCCGTCCGTATTGGTCGCATGATATTCAGCACCTATATTTAAATTGGGGTTTATATTTTGTGCCAGTTTCGCTCTAAAGACCTGGTCATCAAAAAAAAATCCGACAGCATACAATTCCGAATACCGAGCTCGAGCTCGGTAGTATTGGATTGAATCAGGATGCACTAAATAGCGCTCTAAAGCATGGAATCCAGATTGAAAACCGATAGTTTTATTTGGGTTGAAGAGTAAGTCACGTGTTGCTAGTCCATAAGAACCTAAATTAACGGATGGATCCCATGGAAGATTTTGTTTGTTATAATACTGAAAATTAACATGAGAGGTATCTATCTGGAAAGTTTTGGTCATTTTACTCATCGTTGCTAGATTTGTATAGCGAACGAATTTTGCTGTAAACACAACAGAATCTTTTTTATTATCTTCTTTTGCCCTGGCAGAATCTAAGGCTGAGCTAAACTCTTCTTCAACCTGTGCCCGAAGCTCCGGGGCAAAGCCCAATAATACAAGAACAAACAACAATCTATACAGTAGACTCATGAAGGATAGCAACAAAATTTATATCTCCAAAAATAATGCAAAAAAATACAATTATTGCAATGCAATCAATTCTTTTAATATTTGGGTCATTTTAGGTTCAGCCTCCGTAGCAACGGTAACGATCTCCTCGATTGACACAGGTTTAAGATCCGGATGAAATCCTTCATCTGTAATCACTGAAATTGCAAAAACAGGAAGTTTCATATGGTTTGCTACAATCACCTCAGGAACTGTACTCATCCCAACAATGTCTCCACCGATAATATGCATAAATTTATATTCTGCTCGCGTTTCTAAATTAGGACCCGGAGCTGAAACGTAAACGACCTTATGTGCTCGTATATTATGTTTTTGAGCGATATCCATTCCTTGTTCAATCATTTTAAAATTGTAAGGTTGGCTCATATCCGGAAAACGTGGTCCAAAATCATCATCGTTCGCGCCACGCAAAGGGTTATCGTTTAACAAATTAATATGATCCTCAATAATGCCTATATCACCTTTTTTAATCGAAGGGTTAAGAGATCCGGAAGCATTAGAGACAAAGAGTTTTTGAATTCCTAATCCTTTCAAAACGCGAATCGGGAAAGTAATTTCCTTCATGGAATATCCTTCGTAAAAATGAAGGCGACCCTGCATAGCAACCACATTTCGTCCGTTAAGTTGCCCAAAAATAAGTTTACCTGAATGAAATTCTACTGTAGAAATTGGAAAATTAGGTATATTGGAATACATCATTTGAAATTCAACTTGAATTTCATTGGCAAGCTTTCCTAATCCAGTTCCTAATATAATTCCAAATTCAGGAACGAAATCTCCGATTTTTCGACGAATAGCTTGGATAGATTCTTCGATCATTTGATACATGTGTGCAAAAATACGTTTACCAAACTTAACTTATTTTTTTTGCACACACAAATCAACAATTGGACCTAATTTGACAATTGAAAACCTTCCTTTATTTTGCCTGGTGAGGTAACCAACAATAATAAATATGTAATTAAGCCATTATAAACAATCAGTTCAAACCCAATTTTATAGGCTGTGAATGGCAACACATATTGGTTCAATAAAAAAATCAATACTGGAGCTAGTACACAAATAAATGGAACAATATTATCATTCACTCTGCGTTTGGTCAATATACCAAATGAGAATAAACCTAAAAGTGGTCCATAAGTATAACCAGCGACTTTAAAGATTGCAGACACTACAGATTCATCATTTATCCAATTAAATAAAAGGATAACCAATAACATAACCACCGAGAAGGCTAAGTGAACAATATTTCGCTTCTTCACTAATTTGGGATCATTCGGGTTTTCCTTTTTATTAAAGTTTAAAAAATCCACACAATACGAAGTTGTCAAAGCCGTCAAAGCGGAGTCTGTTGTTGCAAAGGTTGCTGCAGTTAATCCCATCATGAATATAATTCCGGGAACTATCGATAGATGGCGTAAGGCAATCTCCGGGTATAAAAAATCTGATTTGCCAAGATCAGCTATTGAAATACCGTTGGCCTGGGCATAGAAATATAAAAGGGCACCGACTGACAAGAAGAAAATATTAATTAATACAAATATTACGGTGAAAGTCATCATATTTTTTTGAGCTTCACCTATGGTTTTCATACTCAGATTTTTTTGCATTAAATCTTGATCCAAACCTGTCATGGCAATAGTAACAAAAGCACCTCCAATAATATGTTTCCAAATATTACGCGTATCTCCCAATACATTTTCCCAAACAAAAACCTTTGAATAAGAACTTTCCTTTACCTTTTCAAAAGCTTCAACAACACTCAAGCCTAAGCCATCAGCCATAAAGAAAATAGAAAGGATAACCGCTAGCAATAAAAAAGTAGTTTGCAAAGTATCGGTAATAATAATCGTTTTCAAACCTCCTTTATTGGTGTATAACCAAATTAGCACTAAGCAAACAGAGACAGTCAGGAAAAATGGTACATTCCATGAATCAAAAATATACCGCTGTAAAACGATGGCAACCAGATATAATCTAAACGCCGAACCTATTGTTCTAGAAATCAAGAAAATCATAGCACCTGATTTATAGCTTTTATGGCCAAGCCTTTCTTCCAGATAAGTATAAATGGAAGTTAGATTCATTCGATAGTAAAGAGGTAAGAGTACATAAGCAATAACAATAAAACCAATTGCATTACCGATGACAAATTGAAAGTAACTAAAGTTATTTGCATCTGTTAAACCTGCAGGCGTATTTCCAACATCACCTGGCACAGATATAAAGGTTACCCCAGACAAAGCTGTTCCAATCATACCAAAGGCAACCATGTACCATTTCGCATTTCTATTGGCCACAAAAAATGTTGAATTATCAGAGGTATTCTTGGAAGTAAAATAGGATACCGAAAGTAATAATGCAAAATAAACAACAATAAACGTTAACAATATAACTGGTGACATAGTTTTCTTATTTAGTTTTGTTAAGATTGTAATTATCGATAGCCTTGCGCACGTTACCAAACTCTTCGATTAAACTAGCTGCAGTATCTTCGTCCATTCCTGTCTCCGCCATTACCATCCGGACCCCTCTACCTACTAATTTATGATTAGAGAGTTGCATATCGACCATTTTATTGCCTTTTACTCTCCCTAGTCTAATCATAACAGCTGTACTGATCATATTCAAAACTAACTTTTGCGCGGTACCAGCCTTCATGCGGGTAGACCCGGTTACAAATTCAGGTCCAGCAATAACTTCAATTGGATACTTAGCACGTTTTGCAATAGGTGAATTCCCATTACATACCAGACAACCCGTAGCAATTCCTTTTTCATTGGCCTGTTCCAGCCCTCCAATAACATATGGAGTCGTACCCGAAGCTGCAATCCCAAGCACAAAATCATTTTCATTGATCGCATATTCTTCCAAATCCCTCCAAGCCTGATTCATATCATCCTCAGCGAACTCAACTGCTTTACGAATAGCCGTATCGCCTCCAGCAATTAATCCAATAACCCAGTCAAATGGCACACCATAAGTAGGAGGACATTCCGAAGCATCTAAAATACCTAAACGACCGCTTGTACCTGCTCCAATATAAAATAATCGTCCCCCTGATTTCATTCTGTCAACGACCACCTCCACCAAAGCTTCGATCTGTGGAATCACTTTCTCTACAGCCAAAGGAACAGTCCTATCTTCGTTATTTATATTCGTCAGGATCTCAAGAACTGACATTTTATCTAGATTTTGATAATTCGAATCCTTCTCTGTTGTGTTGATCATAGTATTCAGCATTTGCTTTCCTTCAATAACTTTTCGTAAATATGCGACTTTTTGTTAAAAAACGCAAAAACATGCAATGTATTTTTATATCTCGTTTAGTGAGACGAATTTATAATTTTTCTGTTTCAAAGTATCAATTAGCGTATCTAATTGATCAAAAAATTTATCTGTTCTTCTAGAGTCTGAACCTATATGAACTATTATAATATGTCCATTTAGTCCTTTTTCTTTTTCATAGGTCTTCAATTGGTTCATTATCGCTTGTGAACTCATGTATCTTTTATCCATTTCAGGATAGGTGTAATCCGCTGCAGTTCTCAATCCTGGAGTAAAATTATAAAGGTCCAGGCCCAATTCCTTTGTCCAGCTTTGGATCTTTTTATTGTACCATTCAAATGGTGCTACAAATTTATCAATATTGCTGACACCTATTGTTTCAAGTTTCTTTATATTTTTTAATAAATCATTTTTAAACGCTGATTCTGTAACAAGTAGACTATCTCTATTCTCCCATGGGGCATACAACAAATGCTTATCCGAATGTGGACCAATATAATGTCCCGCTTTAAACAGCTTCTTTACTAAATCAGCAGCGTTTTTATCTTCTAGAAAAGTTCCTGTTACAAAGAAGCTTCCCAGAACCTTCTCCTTAGCCAAAACTTTTGCTATGGGAGCTAAACCTTCTCGAAACTCATCACCTGTAAAAATTAAGCTGACCTGTTTCTTGGAGGTATCTCCAGCTATGATGGCACCAAATGAATCAATTAATCTTTTTTTTTTGATTCGCTTTCTTTTGCCGACAATAGATAAATTAACGAAGCAGTACCGTCCATAGTTGGCTCGTTTGTACTGTAATCCCCAAAATCATCATGATAAACAACTAAATCGCTCTGGAACGGCTCATAGGTGTCTGGTTTATACAATTTGATGCCAATCAAATTATTATAAATTGTCGCATAAACAGGTCCATCCACTAATCCACCATCTATAGGATAACCATGAAGGTAAGTAAAAGAGGAATGTGGTTCTGTTGGCGTATCTCCATGTTCAGGTAATCCAAAAACCATACTTGTACCCCATGGATTCACGCCAAAAAGCCAGTCGATGTTGGCCTGCTCTAATTCTTCAAATTGCTTATCACCACTATTTTCTCTGTACCAAATACATTGAATGGCAAAAGAAGTCGTTAAGTTATTACTACACCAAATAAAAGGGACTCCGCGCAAGAAAACATTCTCCTTTGCTCTCTCCCAAACACGTTCAATACCCTGTTGATAAAATCCGAGTACTTCATCTTTTTGAGCTCCTTGGGCAACTTTAGCGAACTCATGATGCCCTAAATTAATAAATGGATAGTATTGATAATGATTTGCAGTATCGCGAATCATCCAAGGGGTTACCTTTTCATCTCGAGCATACTGGAGAGCTTTTTCTAAATGTGCTGCATCTTTATTAAGGTTAAACATACTAACTTCAGCAAGTTCCATATCGTCTTTCCAATTTTCCTCAGCATAGATATAAGGGGATTTAACAGACACTGTTTGGGTTACACCTGGTTTAATATGGGCGAATTGATATGCTGTTGTAGCTTTTTCTTTTAGCGTTTTTGCATAATCCGAATCCTTAGTTTTTAACAACTCGTAACCTAAACCAAATGCACTTACGAATTTGGCGGCCGTTGAGCTAGTTCCGGTGGTATTGTTTAGAAATTTGCCTCGTTGTTGAGGATTTCCATCAATAAAATAAACAGGTCTTTCATGTCCTCGACCATACACCGAATCTTGAGATGGTAATCTCATTTGCGTATGATCGCGGTCGTCAGCAATTTGATTAAACATCATATGAGGCTTAGGATGCATTTTGAGTAGCCAATCCAAACCCCATTTAGCTTCATCCATTATGTCGGGAATTCCATTTTTCCCTTGCAAACCATTTGCTTGCTTTTCATCGGTAAAAACCGATGGAAAATCACGATAAGCAGCAAGTAAATGATACGTTGCATTTGCAGAAGTAGTTGCATATTGAAGGTAGTCAGAGGCATCGTGCCATCCCCCACCGACATCTACTCGCGTACTGTCTGCTAGACCTACTGATTCAGCATACATTGTAAATCCATCATGTGTGTGACAGCTATCTTGAAGATATGGATTAAACAGCGTTCTCTGTTGACGCATATAACGTAAAACAAAGTCAGCCGCACCGTCATATACCTCTGGATTTATTTTAAAAACAGGGGATTTAGTTCCATCATCAGTAAGAATATAAAACTCCCCTTGTTTAACTAAATCAGAAAAATCCAATCGAAACCCCTTGTTAAAAGGACCATATTTCCCAAATTCCTTTCCGGTTTTCTTTTTTAAAACGACCTTACCATTTTTGTTATTTACGACCGAGAACCGTTTAATTGACTGATCAGCTTTGGAAACCCAAACGGCTACTTTTTTAGCCTGAGGGAGATAGCCAAGTTGGTTAATTCTGATCCATGAATTCTCTTCGGCAAATAAATTAATCGAAAAAACCAAAAAAAGTATAACTGCAAAACATTTCATTATATTGATTATTAGTAAGTTAACATGACAACTTTTCCATCCATAGTGCTCACAACAACCTTATTTTTGAGCGTCAAAATAGGGTTTATCATACCATTAGAAATTTTATATTGCCAAAGTATCGCTCCTGATTTAGAATCTACTGCCGTCAATAAACCTTTATCGCTTGGGACAAAGGTGATTCCAGAGTGACTGTAAAGGGCAGTTGGTGCTAGTTCGTAAGGGAGTTTAAGTTTTGCTTTCCAAGTCACATCCATATGGTCAGATTTCGTTGAGACGCCAATTACTTCTCCATCCATGGTTTTAGCAAACACAAGTTTTTTGTTGGGCGAAAGTCCAATTGATTCCCTAACGCGGTATTCAGGTTGTTTTTCTCGCCATATAGTTTTGCCTGTTTTAATATCTATTGCTGTCATATAACGATCTGGCGCCACAATAAAAACTCGATTTTTAACAACAACCGGATAACACGCTGCTGCAGAAAACATTCGATTCTGATGTCCATTCTCCCACTTCCAATGTAAAAAACCTGTCTTCTGATCTAAAGCATAAAAACCATTTCCCCAGCTACCAAATATTACCTTACCATCAGCTAAAGTTGGTAGCGTTGACACATAACCACTTACCTGATTGAATGTCCAATGAACTTTACCATCTTTGACACGTATCGCTCTAAATATCCCATCAGATCCGCCAATATAGGCTATTCCATTTGAAACAGCTGGAGATCCCAAGACCGCTTTGTCGGTAGTTACCTTCCATTTTAATTTACCAGTTTTAGCTTCTAAACCATAAATTGAATGATCGGACGAACCCACAATAACCATAGAATGATGAACCGCAGGGGTAGAATACACTTTACCATCTGTTTTAAAAGACCAGACCTTTAATCCGGTATTCTTATCAAGTGCATAAACTTCACCAACGGTATTCGCAGTAAACAGTAAATGACCGTCACTACTAATTCCAGCTCCAATATCTCCATGATCCTCAAATTCCCAAATCAATTTCGCTTTTGAGGAATTGTTCACGCTGTAATCAGGTCTTTTAAGATCAATTATTTTACCAGCATCTATTTTTTTAAGAGGAACTTTAAGCCAATAATTTTCGGTGATCAACAAAGGCTTTCTTACTTGAAAAAAAGCAGTATCCGATTTTATTGTCACAATATTATATCCACCAACAGGATCTTTTGCTCGTAGATTTGAGCGGCTCATTACCCCAGGAATACCTTCCCAGGAATAGAGTTCATTATGATGCCCATGACCGCAAAGTGCGAGTTGAACATTTCTAGTCTTAATACGCTCAATGGATTCAAACCAGTTATTTAAAGAAGAATCTAGCGGATAATGGTTAATCGCAATTAGAGGAGTTTGTGTATCTGGATTTGCTTTAAAGACAGAATCCATCCATACAAGATTTTCACGTGGTATCTGTCCTGGACTCATTCTCATATTTGGACCTGAGGTCGTACCTATGAATTGATATCCTTTGTGTTTAAAGAAAAATGTTTCTGCACCAAAAATTTTTCTAAAGCTATTGGCTCCGCTCTCTGACCAATTACTATCGTGGTTACCTGGGACCACATATAAAGGTAAATTTAGGCTGTCCAATATTTGTTTGGCTAAAGCCAGTTCAGAGTCTGAACCAAATTCTGTCACATCTCCTGAGAGAATAACAAAATCAATATCTTTTTGTTGATTGAGATCTTGGACTGTCCTTCTCAGGTCATCAGCACCAGTAGAACCACCAACATGGGTATCTGTTACTTGAGCGAACTTAAAAGTTTGGGCAAAAAGAGCAATTGGAAAAAATAATAGAAATAAGAAGATTTTTCTCATAATAGGGAAATAAAAAGCAGAAGGTCAAAGAATTGATCGTTGACCTTCTGCGCGTGTTATCAGACTACCAGCCTGGGGTTTGTGTTAATGTATATCCTCTGTCAGCATATTCTTGAACCAAGGTTTCACTCACCGGCGATAAATAATCTCTTGCATTTACTTTAGGACGATTCGTAAAGTTTCTCACGACATAATAACCTTCCATAGCAGCATCGTTCGTACCATCATACGTTACAATAGTACCGTCTGCTTTCTGAACTTTTAATCTGTTAATGTAAGCTTTCAGGATTTTACCTGGTTTATCTTTGTCTTTAAAATCCTTTAGACCAATCACCCAAGCTCCCAATTTATATGAATCTTTTTCAAAGTCCATTTTTGACAACTTTTTCCAGCGACGTATATCTTGGATTCTAGCATACTCGAAAACAAATTCCATGCGACGTTCACGGCGGATTTCCCACATTAAAGCAGATACGTCAGCGTCTCTATTTGGATCTACTGGAATCGCAGCTAAATTCAATGGTGCTGTTTTAGTTACCCCTTTGCTAGAGGCTACATCATCTAAAGGTCTATTGCGGATCGCATTAATCGAAAGATCTATATCACCTTGAGATACAGCAGTACCTCCATAGAATTCAGCCAATATTTGCTTGGCTTCAATCCAATTCAATACCACCTCAGCTAAACGAGCAACAGGAGCGTCATTTGTATTCGTATTAGATCCCCATTTCGCTGGATACGGAATCCCAGAGTTCAAATACGTTAAAGCTTCCCGACCTGCAAATTTATGCGCATAGACTAAGGTACCAGAAGCTGGCGCGTTTACAGTATCCATAAATGTAGCCTCAAAACGGGGGTCACGTGTTTTAACCAATTCTTGAAGTCTGAAGTCTTTTGCAGTAGCAAGGGTAGAATTTTGGTACGTTTTTCCATCAGCGCAAATAAAAGACTGAATCAAATTCAAATTCGCTGATCTAGGTTGCGTTTCTGTTCCGTTACTGTAAGAAGCAATAGAATGCCTAATGGCTAATGCGTCATCATACGCTCTATAGAAAATAACTTCCTTATTCGAGGCAAGACTTTCAGAGGCAAATAAACTTTTAAAATCAGATCCAAAACTATATTTTCCACTATCCATTACATACTGCGAGGCATCTCTGGCCAATTCTAAATATTTCTTCGCTCTTGCCTTATCAATATTATGATAATGTTGCCAAGATCCTTCAAAAAGCATCATGTTGGAAATTAATGCAGCTGCAGCATAACGGTGAACATACCCCGTTCCTTCACTCTCACGCATGTTTTCCAGGACATATTTGAAGTCCTCATACACTTTATCCATAACAAAACCACGGTCATCGCGATCTTTATATTGGGTATCAAAATCATCAGGTGCAACGGGCGCATCAAAATAAGGAACATCGCCGAAATTACTAACCAAACGACTGTATTCAAAGCCTCTAAAGAATCTGGCTACAGAACTCCAATGCTGATATTCCTCCTCGGTAATTTTTGCTTTGGCAAACCTCTCGATACGGTCAATCATAATGTTGGACTTTCTAACCCAATAGAAATTCCAGTTCGGTCCAGGATGTTCTGGTCTTAGGGTTGTAGGAGTGGAAGTCGTACTCCCTCCTGCCCCAGTTGGCAAAGAACCCAATAAGGCCAATTGCTGGTTTTCGGAAGTCAAATCATCCGAAAAATCATAGTCTCTCAATGGTGTATAAGCGGTTCCAAAACCAGAGTTATACCCCACAAAATAATTGATATAAAAATCATTAGCGAACAAACGCAAATCATTCTCATTTCTCCAATAAGTGGATTCCGAATCCACTGTTGTGTTTAATTCAGGTTTATCCAATAATGTTTCACAACTTGTGAACAGCATGGCTGAGCCTAAAATTATATATGATAATTTTTTCATTGTTTTTAAATTAGAAGTTCAACTGCAATCCAAATGAAGCACTCTTAAAGGTTGGCGTGCCAACTCCTGTTCTTCCTGAATTATAATTACTGTCATTGAACATAGAAAAACCAGAAGTAACCTCAGGATCAATTGGTAAGCCATTCAATTTATCCCAAGTAAAGAAATTCTCTAGAGCGACGTACACACGCACATTGCTCAATTTTGCCGGCGCGATGAAGGTTTTTGGAAGTGCATATCCTAGCGTGATATTCTTAATTCTAAAGTACGATAAGTCCAGTAAATATTTCGATTGAATATGCATGTTGTTCGCATTGTTACTTCCTGCATTATTGAATGCCGCAGGATAAAATGCCCCGGTATTTTCAGGAGTCCAATAATCATCTACAATCGCTGCAGCCATCGCTCCATCAGCGGTATTATACCCAGCAATAGATAGGGCACCATTTCCCCAGATTTCACGTTGTCCAACTCCTTGGAAGAACATCGAGAAATCAAATCCCTTAAAATCTGCTCCTAAACGCAATCCATAATTGTATCTAGGTGTAGAATTACCTATGATTTTCATGTCTCCGGGATTGTCAATTGTTCCGTCTCCATTATCAATTTCACCATCGCCATTCAGATCTTTAAACTTCACGTCACCAGGACCAAAATTAAAGGTAGAAGTTGTTTCCAAACGTGGTTGATAAACCGGATTAGATCCATCAGCATTAGGCTTCAATTCATACGTCAATCCTTGCCCGTTGGTGAAGTATTTTGTCATGTCCTCAGTTAAGGAAATGATTTGTGGCTTCCCATCGGCGTCCAGAACGAAATCATCAGATTGATACAGTCGATCGGTTTCGTAACCCCAGATATCACCATAAATACTACCGTCATAATATGAAGAGGTTAAACGGGAAGAAGTATAATTGTAGAATTTAGAAACCGCATCGTCAAAACTAGCACGTAGGTTTACGCCTAAACCATTCTCAAAGCGGTGATTATAATCCACGGCTAACTCATAACCTTTTGTTTCGATTTCACCAAAGTTACCACGTGGTGCGGTTCCCCCAATTGTCCACGTTGTTCCTTCCATAGGTGCAAACAAATGTTTTGTTGTACGGATATAGTAATCGAAGACAAACCCTAATTTGTTGTTTAAAAAACGAGCATCAACACCAATATCTTTGGTCTCTAAATCTTCCCAGGTCACATCTCTTAAACTAAATGTAGGTGAACCGATTGAATAGAATCGATTTGATCCACCTACCCAGTTAGATTCTGAGGAGCTCATTTGCGGATTATACAAACTTGGTGGTACGGCCTGGTTTCCAATCAAACCATAAGAAGCACGGAATTTCAGATTTGAAAGCGCTGGCTTTGCCCACTCCATAAAATTCTCTTCTGAGACTACCCATCCTGCGGAAGCAGAAGTGAACCATCGCCAAGCAAGATCTTTCGTAAACTTGGAAGATCCATCATAGCGTGCATTACCTTCAAGCAAATACTTGTTTTTATAGGCATAATTCACCCGGCCAAAGAAACCTACCTGCGCGCTGCTAAAACTTTCTCCATCACCAGTAACTGTCCCTGAGGCTAAACTTAGTTGCGGATTATTGATATCCAAGAGATTGGTTTTTTGTGTCCAATTACTTTTCCCATTATCGGTCACTAAATTCGTTCCTACAATAAATTTAAAATCATGATCTTCCTTCAAATTCAAATTGTAAGTCGTAAAGGCATTTAAAGTATGTTTAGCTTCATAAGCAGCACTTGCATACACGTGATCAGGGTTAGATCCAGGTGAAGTATATTCATGAAAACTCAAATCATAAGCTGGCATTGCACCTGCTGCAGTTGCAGAAACTACTGCTCCAGTTCCATCGACGTACACAGTATTGCCAGAGGCATCTAGACGCTCAACTGGCGCCACCCAGCTATTCGCTGCAGAGAATCGTGTTCCAGGTCTAAACCAATCATAATCTTCATTGGTAAAATTATAATCTACGTCAACTTTCCAGTTCTTGGTAAGATTTACAGTAGTACCAACATTCATGTTGATATAGTTCCTTTTCATAGAAGCCTCGTTAGCGGCTTCGTTTTCACTCCAAGGACTACGAATATTATGACCATTCTCATCAGCGCCCATTGGATAGATTGAACTCCAACGGTACATATAGTACCATGGGTCTGCCGTTGTTGAAGACGTAGCATATGGGTACACTTTCTTCCTTTGAGCAAACATAGCGCCTGCTCGCAGCGTAACATAATCGTTCAGTTCAGTGGTCATCCTGACAGCTGCATTCGCTCGTTTGAATTTATCTGAATTACCAGCATCTAGCATACCGCTTTGCGCAATATGCCCAAATGTACCTGTAAAACGGGTTTTTCCGACATTACCGTTTACCGAAGCATTATTGGTAATGGTTGGAGCCCATTCTCTAATCATGTACTCGTAGGGATCATAGGTTCTAAGTCCCAATTTCCTTGCAGAATTGGTAGGATCGACAATCCAGTCACGCCCATAGACGGTCGGATCATCTTTTCCTAATGAACTTCCATATTTATCATCCCATTCTTTAGCCAATTTATAACTCTCTGGCGTTAAATAATAAAAAGCACCAGAAATATTAGAACCTACTCTTTCCATTGCATCTTTGGAATATTTCAATGCATTGATTCTACCCATTTCATATGTTTTGAATGGATTTTGGAACGAAAAGTTATTGGAATAGCTAAGCTCAACTTTTTCTGTTTTTGAACCCGTTTTTGTGGTAATCAAAATTACGCCAAAAGCAGCCTTTGAACCGTAGATGGAAGAAGATGCGGCATCCTTTAAAACCGTTATGGATTCAATATCATCTGGATTTACATATTGAATACTCGGAATCTCCACATTATCCAATAGAATCAGAGGATTACCATTCGCTTGCATGGATGCAACAGCACCACGAATTTTAATCTGTGGATCTGATCCAACTTCACCACTAGGAATGGTGACGGTTAATCCAGGGGTAGTACCCTGAATACCACGACCAATATCAGCAATAGGACGACCCTCTAAGTTGTCCTTAACACTAATAGAGGAAACAGCACCAGTCAGATTACCCTTTCTTTGCGTACCATAACCAACCACTACAACTTCATCCAAGAGGTCACTGGTGGTTTCTAATGTTACACTCAAAGTATTTCCAACAACGGTTACCTCCCTTGCTTGTAAACCCACAAAGGTAAATCTTAAGGTAGAACCAACGGGAGCATCAATGGTATAACGACCATTATTATCTGTTGCAGTTTTTACTGTGGATCCAACCACAGACACGGTAGCACCCGAAATTGCTCCGTTTGGTCCGCTCACAGTTCCTGTTACAGTGTGTTGCAAAACCGATGAAGCTTTCGTCCAGCTAGCATGTTTTCCTAGGTCTTTAACACCTCTTGCCTCTGAAAAAGACGCATATGATGGCATTGTCAAGCCTAGAGCGAGAGAAAAGAGTAGAAGTCTTCGCATAGCTTATTGATTAAAAGTTAATAGTTTGTTTATCATAATTAGGACCTTTTTTTACATGTATTCAAAATGAAGGTTCCGTTTTTTTTTCAAACCTCAGAATTCAACTAATTGCAAAATTCAGAAGGTTAATATAAATATGAATTGGCCCAAAAAAAGTAATTGAGCCAATTCAGTTTGTTATTCAAAGTCAGGATACATTAAATAGCGTTTACGCATTTCTTTATACGCTTTTAACTCTGGTTGCCAGCTCTCACGTATTTCTTGTTCAGTCTTTCCTGCAATAATTTGTTTTCTTAATTCATCTGTTCCGGCTAGCTTATCGAAAAACTCGGCACGAGCAAAGAATTTAGACTTGTCTGGCATCTTTTGATAAAAATCCAAAATATACTTTAAGGTAAACTTTTGATCTTGAGGTGCTAATCCCCTTAAATCTAAGCCGTAATTTACGACTCCTTTACCTTCTACGTGTTTTACCATACCGGCTTTCTCTCCTGGAGTGAAGGTAAAATCGCCATATACAGGATCTGTATATCCTACAACCTGAAATGGCCAGTCCGTTCCTCTACCTACAGAAATATCTGTTCCTTCAAATAAACAAAGAGAAGAGTACAAGCGAACTGAAAGTTGATTGGGTAAACTTGGAGATGGGATTACTGGCAATTCATATTGACTACTGTGTGTGTAGTTCTGAACAGGAATAACCGATAATTTACATTGTTTTCCATTCTCTAACCATTTCTCACCATTAATCATCTTTGCTAGTTCACCAACTGTAAGTCCATGAATCATCGCTATTTTATGAAAAGAAACATTAGATTTGAATTTATCATCTACCCGAACCGGACCATCAACCTGATCTCCACATGGGTTAGGCCTATCTAGTACGATGAGTTCCTTGCCATGTTTGGCACATAATTCCATTACACGATGCAGCGAAGTGATGTATGTATAAAATCTTGCCCCAACATCCTGAAGATCAAAAATCATCACATCAATCGATTTAACGATTGAATCTTGCTTATCATTTTTACCATATAATGTAAAAAGCGGAAGGCCTGTTTTAGAATCCTTATCGTTACTCACTTTTTCTCCACGCTCAATATCCCCTCTGAAACCATGTTCTGGTGCGAAAGCAAATCTAAGATCCACCTTTTCACGAATCAAAACATCTACCAAATGGTCTTTGTTTGCCCCAACCACGGAGGTTTGATTCCCCATCATTCCCACTTTCTTTCCTTTTAATTTAGGTAGATAAGCTGATAATTGATCAGCAGCTGGAAGTATCTCAGCTGAGGTGATAGTGCTCTTAGCAATGACTTGGTTCTGCTTAGTTGCTCCACAACTATTTACTAGTAATAAACCTAACAGAGCTGTTTGTAATAAAAAATATCTCATCGATGAATGGTTTGTTCTATACGAATGGTGAATCAATAATTCAAGGATAAAAATAAAACAAATAACGCACAATAAAGCAAGGTATTGGGGGAAATATGTCATATTTAGCGAAACAATTATTAAAACACGCATAAAACAGAACGTGTTTTCTCATTTTCTTCCGTTTAAAAATTGCATAAAAATGCATAAACCATGCATTTGAGCCATTTTAATGATGCAAACGGTTGCATACGTTAGTGTACAAATTACACATTTTAGTAATATTTATGTGACAAAAGGTGAGATTTATGGGCTTTGTAATAATCTCAATCAAGATAATTTAAAAGATAAGAATTGACTGTTAAGACATTATCTTTAAGGGGCGTCAAAAAGAAAAAGCTGGGAATATTTCTTCCCAGCTTTCTTATACAATGACTCAAGTATGAGCATGTTCTACTGCACTGCCTGAGCGGCGTATGCGCCTTCATTTCCCAAACGGTCAATCGGCTTCAGAGCCACAGCCTTAAGTTTCTTACCGTCCTTGTTCTTAGGGAAACTAATCTCGGATTGGGAAGCCTCAAGTATCTTAAACTCCCAAACCTCACCGTATTGTGCGTAGGCAACCCATTTGAAAATTTGTTCGGGCTGTTTATGCAACCATTTAACAAATAAACTACTGCCTTGATCTGTCAGTAATAAAGTTGGTTTGAGAATTGGGTTAGCTGGC
The DNA here is from genome assembly GCF_059758715.1 of Sphingobacterium sp. GQ94. Lineage (NCBI taxonomy): Bacteria > Pseudomonadati > Bacteroidota > Sphingobacteriia > Sphingobacteriales > Sphingobacteriaceae > Sphingobacterium > Sphingobacterium sp. GQ94. Next base: position 24,766 of record NZ_JCAXEC010000009.1, on the reverse strand, counting down.
AACCAGGGTGATCTTGGAACCAAGGCCATATTTTTATATGGACCCTCGTGAAGACCTTTTAAGAGCACCGGATTTTTCGTTAATCCAGCAATGCTCCAATGAACTGCTCCTACACTATTGGGTATAATTTCTCGTGTTGCTTCAATCTGACGGTTAATTTCAGTGGCCCTGTTTGAAGCGCGAACCTCAACCGTGTTTAGTCCTGGCCATAAGTGACGATTGTGTGTGTTTTCAGATTGCCACCATTTCAATAGGGTTGTGAAGCTTTGTCTTGGGGGATCAATTGGCCAATACAATTGAGGAGTAAAATAATCAATCCATCCCTCATTTAACCATAATTTAGCATCTGCATACAATTCATCATATTGTGAAGACCCGGTTATCCCTGCCGGATAGCCTGGTTTCCAAATCCCAAAAGGACTTAAGCCAAATTTTACAAAAGGTTTCTCCGCTTTTATTTCAGAATAAATTCGTTTAATAAACTTATTGACATGATCCCTTCTCCAGTCTGGACGACTCAACTGACCACCTGATTTTTTATAAGCGGCCCAGGTAGCGCCATCTGGGAAATCGGCACCACCATTATAAGAGGCATATGGATAGAAATAATCATCGAAATGAACACCGTCTATATCGTACCTTTTAACGATGTCCTTTACAACCTCAGAAGCATGATCCTGGGTCTTCTGGCTTGCGGGATCAAACCAGTACATCCCGTTTCTTAAACGCACAACATGATCTGAGGCCTTTTTGACCATCGATTCACTGCTAACAGGCCCTTGAGAGGAATGATGAGCTCTATATGGATTTAACCAAACATGCAATTCAAGTCCACGTTTATGAGCTTCTTGAACCCAAAACTCTAAAGGGTCATAATATGGTGAAGGGGCTTTGCCAGCTTGGCCCGTTAAAAAGTAAGACCATGGCTCAAATTTAGAATCATATAAAGCATCCGCTGATGGACGCGCTTGAAAGATGACCGCATTAAAATTATTTTCCTTGAGTAAATCCAACAAAAATATAGCCTCCTTTTTCTGTTGATCTGTGCTTAAATTGTTCTTACTTGGCCAATTGATATTAGCCACGGTAGCCACCCAAGCTGCACGGAATTCACGTGGAACAATAGGTAAATTTACTTTATATTCAGTTATTTCAACTTTTTTCTTTATCGGCTCCTTTTCTTTAGGCTCAACGATCTTTTCAGGAAGTTTCTCTGTTGCGGTGGGTATGTCATTTTTGGTTTCTGCGACAACCCCCGTTGTGGCTGTTTTAACCGATTTATTTCTTTTTGTTCGGGAACCACAATTTACAAGGCTTAGAACCATTATTGTTAAAAAGCATAGCTTTAAAATTTTTATCATCTTATACTCAATCATAGCCTTCAAAACTACGGTTTTTATACTCTTTTAATCTAATTGTAACCTATTCTTTATATTAAAAAACAAAATTTCCTTGAAAAACAACCTGCTGAACCTGAAATTCTTCATCAAAGATTAAAACATTGGCTTGTGAACCCGTTCTTAAAACCCCAATATCACTCCTTTTCATTAGGGTAGCAGGATATAAAGTAGCCATTCGAATGCTTTCCTCCAAAGTTAAACCCACTTGATGAACACAATTAGCTACTGCTTGCAACATTGTTAAGGCGGAACCCGATAACGTTCCGTCTGTCAGGGTGTAGTGATCACCTTTGAAAACATGTTGATAAATTCCTGAAGAGCATGCTGCGACAGCATCTGTAATTAGAAATAACCGCTCTTTCATCAATTCCTTGCTCAATTTAACAGCCTGATAGTCCACATGAATTCCGTCAACAATAATGGAAGCACATACGTGTTCATGATTGAATGCTGCGCCTGGTAAACCTACCTCGCGGTGATGTAACGCTGACATCGCATTCCAGAGATGGGTTACTGCAGTAACTGAATTATTAAAAGCTTCGGTAGCTTGATCAAATGTAGCATCACTATGTCCTGCCGTAATTAAGATTTTTTCTTCTTTCAAAAACGCTAAACATTCCTTGCTTAAAAGTTCCGGGGCCACGGTCATCATGGTTACGGCCTGCTGATGATCCTTAAGCAGATCCTCTAATAATGAAATGGTCGCTTGACAAATCAATTCTTGGGGATGTGCACCTCTTTTTTTAGCATTCAAAAACGGCCCCTCAAGATGTAAGCCCAAAGCTACTTTTGGATCAGCTTGTTTGAATACAGCAATCGCTTCCTTAAATACTTCCAAAGTATTGGTAGCGAGCGTTAGGTTAAAAGAAGTACAACCCTGTTTCAATAAATTATTTTCAATGTTGTAAAGACATTCCTTCGTCAAATTTGCCGAGAATAGGTCGTCTCCTGTTCCGTATATTTGTAGATCAATTAAACCAGGACATATATTGGCTCCTTGAACATCCAATTCAGCGAAATCCTTTGGGATATTTCCTTGTTCAGCAATACCTGCTATTTTATCCCCTTCAATTAATAAGACGTGTTGATCTAAAACGGCGTATTCAGTAAAAATTCGACCATTTTTCAAGGCGGTTTTCAGTTTCATGTAGCCAATATACTTATTGTTTTGAAATGTTGAAAATTTACGGCCCTAATCGTATATTAGTCGCTAAAAGTAGTAAAGCGTATAAAAAAAAATAAAACTCATGGCAGAAAAAGAAATTTTAAACACAGATAAAGCCCCAGCGGCAATCGGCCCATATAATCAAGCTATTAAAGCTGACAAGACGCTATATGTTTCTGGACAAATCCCTTTGATACCAGGTAGTATGGATTTAATTACCACAGGTGTGGCTGATGAAAGCCACCAGGTATTAAAAAACATTGAAGCCATTCTAAAAAATGCAGGATATGAATTCAAAGATGTTGTTAAGACGAGCATTTTCTTAAGTAGTATGGACTATTTTGCAACAGTGAACGAAGTTTATGCAAGTTATTTTAAAGAGAATCAACCTGCTAGAGAATGTGTTGCTGTAAAAACTTTACCAAAAGAAGTCAATGTAGAAATTTCGGTTATCGCCTGGAAATCATAATCAAAATATTTCTTTGGAAACAAAAAGGAGCAATAAGTATTCTAAAATATTCGTTGCTTCTTTTTGTTAGACTAAAACCCAACTGTCACATTTTGTCTAAAAATTTCGTTTATAAGTTATATCCATTTGTAAATGCAAAAATAAGACTTATGAAAGTTTACATTTTAATATTATCGGCAGTGATTTTAGGTAATTCCTCATGTGAGAAATCAACAAATTCTGATCTACAAGATGCAGATAAGTTAAAGCTGAATGAATTGCGAGCGGAAATTCAAGATATGGTAGATACTGTAGCCTGTATAAATCCGAATGAATGGAGTTTCTCCGCAATCGGACACAAGGCTTGTGGCGGACCTCAGGGCTATATAGCCTATCCCCATACGATAGATACAGCCTTATTCACGAATTTAGTAGAAGCCTACACACTCGCTGAAAAAGAATACCAAATAAAATATAATTTAAAGTCAGATTGTATGGCAATTCTACCTCCAGACGGAATAGAGTGCGTTCAAGGAAAACCAAAACTGATCTATTCCAAGCTGAATTAAGATTTTTTTTAAAAAAAAAGCGATGAATATCACATACTATTATCCAGAAAAGGGGTAAGTAAATCATTTTTTATTAATTTAGTAGGGTTATCCCATGGCTGAATTAACAATAATAACTCCAATAGAATACTTAAAAGGTGTAGGACCTCAGAAAGCAGATATACTCAAAAAGGATCTGCAAATCTTTACTATTGGTGATCTTTTACACTATTACCCTTTCCGATATATTGATAGAACTCAGTTTCACAAGATCAGAGAACTACACGCAGATATGGTAGGGGCTCAGGTTTTGGGAAGACTGGTTAGTCTGCAAGAAATTGGTGAAAAACGTACTAGAAGAATAAAAGGTCAATTCAAGGATGAAACAGGACAAATAGAATTAGTTTGGTTTCAAAGTTTGTCCTGGATAAAAAAAACCTTAAAAGTAGGTTCTCCTTATATCATATATGGAAAACCAACAGAATTTAATGGTGCCATTTCAATTACCCATCCCGAAATGGAACACTATCAAAGCCAAGAAAAAAAGATTGGTAATTTGACCATGCAACCCGTCTACTCATCAAATGAAAAACTTAAAAAGTTTAATTTGGATAGCAAAGGTATCCAAAAGCTTCAACAGACAGCTTTAGGAACTATCATAAATAGTATCCAGGAGTCGATGCCAACATATCTTTTGGAGAAACATGCCTTGATGCCCTATAAGCAAGCGATTATCAACATTCATTTTCCAGAGAATGAACTCCTCATGAAATCTGCGATCAAAAGGCTAAAATTTGAAGAGTTGTTTTTTATCCAATTACGATTATTAAGAAATAAACAATTAAACACTAAAAAATACAGGGGACATCGGTTTGGACAAGTTGGGGAAAAGTTTAATAAATTCTTCCAGCACAGACTCCCTTTCCCCTTAACTGACGCCCAAAAAAGGGTTGTCAAAGAGATCAGAATTGACACCAATTCCGGAGCCCAAATGAATAGACTTGTTCAGGGAGATGTAGGTTCTGGAAAAACCGTTGTAGCTCTAATGAGTATGCTTCTTGCAATCGATAACGGTTTCCAGGCCTGTATGATGGCTCCCACTGAAATCTTGGCAATCCAACATTATCAAAGTCTGAAAACTTTATTAGGCGATGAAATTTGTCGAGTAGAACTGCTCACTGGCTCAACTACAACCAAAGCCCGTAGAGTGATTCATCAGAATCTTGAAGAGGGAACTTTGGATATCCTAATTGGAACGCATGCTCTTATAGAAGATAAGGTAAAATTTAAAAATATTGGGTTTGTCGTGATTGACGAACAGCACAGATTCGGTGTAGAACAACGGGCTAGACTATGGCGAAAAAACAGTATTCCTCCACATATGTTAGTCATGACCGCAACTCCAATCCCCCGAACCTTGGCCATGACCATGTATGGAGATTTAGATATATCTATCATTGACGAATTACCAGCAGGTCGTAAACCCATTAAAACGGTCCATTTTTTTGAGAGCCAACGTTTAAGGGTTTTTGGATTCATTAGGGAAGAAATTGCCAAAGGAAGACAGGTCTACCTGGTATACCCGTTGATTAAAGAAAGTGAAAAAATGGATTTACTCTACCTGGAAGCAGGTCTGGAGAGCCTATTACAAGAATTCCCAAGACCTGATTATCAAATAAGTATAGTTCACGGAAAAATGCGGGTAAAGGATAAAGATTTTGAAATGCAGCGATTCGTAAAAGGTGAAACCCAAATCATGGTTGCCACAACGGTGATTGAGGTGGGGGTAAATGTTCCAAATGCCTCCGTGATGATTATTGAGAATGCTGAACGCTTTGGGCTGTCTCAATTACATCAATTACGAGGACGAGTTGGGCGCGGCGCAGAACAATCCTTCTGTATTCTAATGTCATCAAACAAACTCAGTAGAGAAGGACGGACTCGTTTAGAGACTATGGTAAGAACAAACGATGGTTTTGAAATCGCAGAAGTTGACCTTCAATTGCGGGGACCAGGAGATATCTCTGGCACCCAACAATCAGGTATTTTAGAGATGAAGATTGCTGATTTAGCAAAGGATCAGGTCCTTCTAAGCCAAGCAAGAGCTTCGGTCATAGAAATTTTCAATCAAGATCCTGATCTTCAACAACAGGAACATCAATTATTATTACATTATTTACACAAAGGGGCACCCACCATTTTATGGGATAAAATCTCGTAAAAACCTTACCTTTGTTAACTTGTTTCTATATCAAATAGAACTTGAAAGACACTGGATTCTTTCAAGAAAAAATCAGAACAAATAAATGGCACGAATAAAAATACACGATACTGAAGTCAAACCTGAAACCGCTGTTTTAGTTAGCGTTATTACGCCTCGCGTTTCAGATCAAACGGCAAAAGAATATTTGGAAGAACTGGAATTCTTAGTCACAACAGCAGGCGGAGTGACAAAGAAGATATTCACTCAGAAACTCGCCTTCCCAGATCGAGCCACCTTTGTGGGGAGTGGAAAATTGGAGGAAATAAAAGAGTATATCAAGGCTGAAGAGATTGACATGGTCGTCTTCGATGACGAATTATCACCTTCTCAACTAAGAAATATTGAAAAGTATTTCGAAATTAAAGTGTTGGATAGGTCAAATCTTATTCTAGACATTTTCGCAAATCACGCAAAAACTGCTCAGGCTAAGAATCAGGTTGAACTGGCTCAATTACAATACTTATTACCTCGATTGACACGCATGTGGACTCACCTAGAAAGACAACGAGGTGGTATTGGAATGCGTGGTCCAGGAGAGAGTCAAATGGAGAGTGATAGACGAATGATTCTAAATAAAATTTCATTACTTAAAGAACGCTTAAGAAACATCGACAAACAAAACGAAACTCAGCGAAAAAATCGCTCTGAGATGATACGCGTTGCCTTAGTCGGTTATACCAATGTGGGCAAATCGACGATCATGAATATGATCTCAAAATCAGATGTTTTGATTGAAAACAAGCTCTTTGCTACCCTAGACACAACCGTCCGTAAAGTCGTCATAGACAATCTACCATTTTTACTCTCAGATACGGTCGGTTTTATACGCAAACTACCGCACAATTTAGTGGAAAGCTTTAAATCAACTTTAGACGAGGTTCGAGAGGCTGATGTATTGATTCATGTTGTCGATATTTCCCATCCTTATTTCGAGGATCATATCCATGCTGTAAATGAAACTTTAGAAGAAATTGGTGCGATTGATAAACCTATTATTACGGTTTTCAATAAAATAGATGCATATAAAGCTCCCGTAGAGGTCGATGCGCAGGGTGAAGAGACTAAGATCACATTGAATGATTTTAGAAATTCTTGGATGGCAAAGAATGCTGATCCTGCTATATTTATATCAGCAACCGATAAAATAAATGTAGAAGAATTTAAGGAAAAACTTTACCAAATTATTGTAAAAATGCATAATGAACGTTATCCATACAACAATTTGCTTTATTAAGGAGTAAACAACATGCAGAATAAAGAAGTTCACTTCGCCGATTGGGGATTACTTGATTATCAAGAAGCTTGGGATAGACAGGAAAAAATCTTTGCCAAATCCTTAGCAATCAAACATGATAACAGAGTAAATGGGACGCATTTCCCTACTCCAAATCATCTGATATTCACCGAACATCCACATGTATATACGCTAGGAAAAAGTGGACATATGGAGTATCTGTTATTGGATGAAAAGGGTCTTAAAGAAAAAAATGCCACATTTTATAAAATCAATAGAGGTGGTGATATTACCTATCATGGTCCAGGTCAAATTGTAGGTTATCCCATTTTGGATTTAGATAATTTTTTTACAGATATACATTTGTATTTACGAAAATTGGAAGAAGCCGTTATCTTAACTTTAGCGGAATATGGGATTCAAGCAGGAAGATATCCAGGTTTTACAGGAGTTTGGCTGGACCCCGATAATGATAAGGCCAGAAAAATCTGTGCTATGGGCGTCAGAGCTTCAAGATGGGTTACCATGCATGGTTTTGCGTTCAATGTGAATGCAGATTTAAGCTATTTCGGGAACATTATTCCTTGCGGAATTGATGATAAAGAGGTGACCTCTATGGAAAAAGAACTAGGCCATCCTGTTGATATTACAATCGTAAAAGAAAAACTAAAGATGAATCTGGCGGCACTCTTAGAGATGAAACTTGTTTAAGAGTATACTTTATTTCTAATTATTTTGAGGTATAAACATCCGTCGAAATAGATTGATAACAAATGCTTTTAACCGATATTATATACTCAGCTTCAGGAGAATTCAACTCAAAAAGTTCTGTGCTTTCAACACGGTTTGCTATCGAAAATTTGATGTTAGTACAATGGGGAATAAACGTTTTTTGAATTAAATTTAAACTGTTATTTTCTGAGGAAAGATGACCAAGAATTAAATGCTTCAAACGCTCAGTCCTATTTTCCAATAAAGCCTCCAAAGAATGTCTGTTGGAAAGATGTCCGGCTCCCCCTCTAATTCTGTTTTTTAGATAATAAGGATAGCTTCCATTTTCGAGAAGATTTTCATCGAAATTCGACTCCAACAACAGCACATCAGCAAGCTGAATAGCTCTTCTTACGTTATTGCAAATTCTTCCTATATCCGTTAGTACCGAAATATTATAAATTCCATCAGAAACTAAAAAGCTACAAGGATCCTTTGCATCATGAAATTTGGGAATGCCATAAATCCACAGGGGTCCAATCTGAACCATAGAATTTGACTCGATAAAATGAATTAAATGTCTCGGTAAATCCAATCTAGAACCCTCATAAGATCCTTTGGTCATATAAACCGGAATTTGGTAACGTTTACAAAAAACAGCTAAACCTCGAATATGGTCTACATGTTCATGGGTTATAAATATAGCAGTGATACCCGAAGGATTGATTCCAAGTCTATCCATCCTTAAATGAACATGTTTGTTATTAATCCCGACATCGACTAACACGGCTGTATCATCTTTTGCGATATAATAGCAATTTCCATTGCTCCCCGAAGCTAAAGCACAATATCTCATATTAACATTCTGGTAAACTCAATGGAACTTTAATAGCTAATCCTCCGTCAGCAGTTTCTTTATACTTCACATTCATGTCTTGCGCTGTATCCCACATTGTGCTCACCACAGCATCCAAGCTAACTTTCGCCTTATCGGGATTAGACTGCAAAGCCAATTGAGCAGCGGTAATAGCCTTAATAGCACCCATAGTATTTCTCTCTATGCAAGGAATTTGAACTAACCCACCAATAGGATCACATGTTAATCCTAAGTGGTGTTCCATAGCGATTTCAGCAGCCATCAAAACTTGTCGTTGTGAACCACCCAAACATTCTGTCAGAGCGCCAGCAGCCATAGCAGACGACACTCCTATTTCCGCCTGACAGCCACCCATTGCAGCAGAAATAGTTGCTCCCTTTTTAAAAATTGACCCAATCTCGGATGCCGTTGCAAGAAATTGAATAATCTTATCCTCCTTATAACTATCATGGAAGACGATATAATATTGTAATACGGCTGGAATAACTCCTGCAGCACCGTTCGTTGGCGCAGTAACCACACGACCGAAGGAAGCGTTTTCTTCATTTATTGCCAAAGCGAAACAACTTACGCAATCCAAGATGTATCCGAAATCCCTACCTCCTTCACGAATCGCCTCTACCCAAGAATTAAAATCAATATAGGGTCTGCCTTTCAGAATACGCTTGTTCAATTTTGCTGCTCGCCGCTCCACATGTAGGCCCCCAGGCAAAACACCTTCCGTATGACACCCTTTATATATGCATTCCTTTATTACTTCAAAAATTTTTAAAACCCCTTCTCTAGTTTCACTCTCAGACCGCCATGAACATTCGTTTTCTAACACAAGTTCCGATATCTTAAGTCCTGTACGCATACAAGAGACCATAAGCTGTTGTGCGGTATCAATGGGAAAGGGTAGGTCAATTTCAGAGAGCGCCCCGGAAGAATCATTTTCTTGAACCACAAAACCCCCTCCGATAGAATAATACGTTTCTGAAATTGCGGTACCATTGTCCAAAAATGCCTGGAACGTAACTGCATTGGGATGAAAAGACAAACTTTGATCAAACAGAAATAATAAATTTTCAGCGTATGAAAAAGGTATTTTATGCAATGCTCCTAAATCTATCTCTTTATTTTCTTTTATCCGCTGTACCTTAGGCAGAACATCATGAATATCAAAAGTGACCGGATCATCTCCACTTAGCCCCAAGATCACAGCGATGTCTGTTCCATGCCCTGTACCGGTCTTAGCGAGTGAACCATACAAAAGGACATTGACCTGATTAACGCTTTCCAATACACCTCTATCCTTTAAGACTTGAACGAAACGTTGTGCCGCACGCCAAGGACCTAAAGTATGGGAACTAGATGGACCAATTCCAATCTTAAACATGTCAAAAATAGATATTTGTTCTTGTGCCATGATGGTAAATATAACATAGCAAAAATAGGTTTTCTTTTATCAAACAGATAGGAAAGTGGGGAATATTTCCTGATGCTCACTTTTAGTTGCTCTCAAGCATGCCTATGAAGCCTTTAATTCCGCTAAAAGCTCCTAAAATTAAATCACAACAGTCGTATAATTGGGGCAAGAAATACTAAAACCAAGCTGTCGCTTGGTTTTAGTATTTAATTATTTCTAGGAGATCTTAAATCCCATCTCCATTTTCAAAATCTTCTGAAATCCGAACTGGCAACCTACCAGTAGCTTTAATTTGCTTCACTAAAACTTTAATCGCAGCCTTCTGCATGAAGAAATCATTTTGATAGCCTAAAACAATTGCTGAACTTCTTAATACATCGACAGAATTCATAGCATATGGATTGGTAAACAAAACACTTATAGTCCTTTTACCCGCTAATTTATCGATAAAGGTTTTTGTAAACTCATTGAAGGCAAGTTCGCTCCGTGGTCTGCTCCGATTGTCGTGTATAGCTAAAACAATTTGCTTATGCTTGCGTGCCTGTTTCAATACATCTTTCAACGTTTCTTCATCCTCGTCTCCAAGGACAAAAAATTGCTTGTAATTACTTAATTGTGAGGCCAATCCCCTCTCAAAATCCTGACTTTTATTTATACCTACACTCACAATAGCTACTTCTGATTTTACATTGAAATGTTGAATACCTTTGTCCGATTTCAAAACAGTGATAGAGGCATCAGCCAATTTCTGGACTAAAGTTTGCGAGCTCGGCGCATTCAAATCGGGGTAGAGATTTCCCGTATTAACGGGTTGTAATTTATCTAACCCTAACCAAAGTTTTGTGGCCAATACTTTTTTAACACGTGCATCAAGATCTGTCCGAGAGATTCTTCCGGTTTTGATAGCATTTTCAATCAAACGTATTGCTCTCGCACTGTTTTCAGAGATTTCCAATAAATCATGTCCCGCCTCAATAGCCATTACATCAGCCTCTCCATTAGGAAAGTTTTTCTTAACGCCATTCATATCCATGGCATCGGTAACAGTAAGTCCCTTAAAACCTAATTCCTTACGAAGTATATCAGTCACAATCTTCTTAGAGATAGAAGAGGGAATATTTGGTGTTGGATCCAGTGAAGGAATATTCATATGAGCAACCATTACAGAGGGGGCGCCTGCAGCGATCAATTGTGCAAATGGATATATTTCAAGGCTATCTAATCTTTTTTTGTCAAAGTTCAATTGCGGGAGATCGTGATGTGAATCCACATCCGTGTCACCGTGTCCTGGAAAATGCTTCAATGAGGCCAATATTCCGCCATCAATCATACCTTCCATATACGCCTTTGCCTTGCTGGTTACCTTAACCTTATTATCTCCAAATGATCTAAAGTTAATAACAGGATTCTTAGGGTTGTTGTTGATATCAACTACCGGAGCAAAATTAAAGTGCATGCCAATTCTTTTGAAATCTTTGGCAACAGAACGACCCATTTCATACAAAAGGTTGTCATTCTGAATTGCACCTAAGGTCATTTGATAAGGATAAGAAATGGTAGAATCAGGCATGCGCATTCCTAGTCCCCACTCTCCATCAAAAGTAATTAATAGGGGAACCTTACTAACTTTTTGGTATTTGTTAAACATCTGTGCATGACGTACCGGTCCTCCTTGAAAAACCACCAACCCCCCTAACTGTTCTGTTTCTATGATTCGTTGAACCGAATCAATATATTTTTGCCCCAAGTTCGTATGCGCACGAACCAGAAACAATTGGGCAATTCTTTCTTTTGGGGTAAGACGATTGAATATAGAATCAACCCAATCATGTTGTTGGTTGATAAATGGAATAAAATCAGGTTTCTTCTGTGCAAAAATTGCCGTTGAAAACAACAGACTTAATAATCCTACACTAAATATTTTTTTTATGCTCATCACAAATTAGTTTGAAAACGAAATTCGGTATTTTAGGTTGTTAAATAAAATATTTTTGCGCTTTTTTTTTAAATCATGCAAAAAAACGCATCACATTAGATCGTATTTATGCTCGATCAACCTGGCCAAATCTTCAGCATTTTCTATTTCTCCACACGCTTCCTTCTTCCAAAGCATATCGATAATCAACAATAAAAATTGAGTTTCAAGATCCGGGTTTTCATATCCAAGCTCTTTAAAAGCTTTTAAAACAATTGTTGTCACCGGTTTTATAAATTGTTCATGCTGGGCTTTGGAAAAATTATGATGAGACAAACGCTCTTGTAATTTCCAGAACAGCGGTTCCTCAGCAACAAGTTGACTAGGCAAGAGGACCATTTTACGTAAAAAGTCCTTCGCTCCACGGTAGGTCATCATTCCCTTATGGTGCAATAGAACCCTTCGATAGCCTGATTTCACGATATGTGCCAACAGAGCATCCTTATTCCCAAAATGCTTGAATATTAAAGCCTCTGAAACCCCAGCTTGGGCCGAAATTTCTTTAGTGGAGGTATCTAAAAATCCATTGATTGCAAATAACTGCAAAGCAGTTTGCACAATCTTCTCTTTTCTACTTACTGTTGTTTCTTTCATTTATTGTTTGCCACAACAAATATATCCATTTTCAATTACAGTGCACAAATGTATCTTTTTTGTGATTATCATATGGCTATCAGTAAAAAACAATAATATTGGACAATCAATTAATTATACCAACCATGAAACCGTTTTTGGTCCTCTCTCTATTATTGTTATGTGCAATCCATATAGTACAAGCACAGGTAAAAATAAACGGATTAATTTCTCATAAAACAAAAAACCATGCGATTGAAGAGGTTACAGTTCAGTTACTAAACACCAAAGATTCAACAATTCATCGCTCTAAAACAAACCACCTCGGAGAATATAATTTTAATAAAGTTAGTAACGGGCAATACATACTAAGTAGCTCCTCCATTGGTTATAAGAAATTTTCTCAAACCATAGAAGTGCGAGATAAAGTCCAGCAAATAAATTTCGCACTGGAACCCGCAGAGATTATGCTAGAGGAGATCTCAATAGTTGGCTCTCCCGATGTCGCGGTAAAAGGGGACACCATTGAATTCAATGCGCGCAATTTCGCTACCAGTGAATATGCCGATGCAGATGAGATGGTAGCTCAAGTCCCTGGGGTAGCTATTGACGAAGAGGGAAACGTTTCTGCTCATGGAGAAAAAGTGAACCGGATTTTAGTGGACGGTAAGGAATTCTTTAGCACTGATCCAAGGGTAGCCCTCAGGTCACTTCCGGCAGATATGATTGATAAACTTCAAATAATTGATGAGAAAAGCGAACAGGCTAAATTTTCAGGGTTTGATGATGGAAAAAGGAATAAAGTAATCAATATTGTCACCAAACCAGACAAAAGAAAAGGCTATTTTGGCAAATTGAATGCCGGGAAAGGTGATTCAGATAAATTTTCACTCCATTCGGGTATAAACTCTTTTAATGGCGATCAAAAAATTTCTATTAATTTGATGGCCAATAACATCAACGAAACTAATTTTGCCGAACAGGGAAGAGGACGCTCACGAAGAGGCAACAGCAACACGGAACGCGGTCTGTCTGACACATATGCTGTAGCAGCGAATTATACCAATACCTTCTTAAATAAAAAACTTGAACTAAACGGAAACTATAACTTCAGAAATTCTTCCACTTTTACCAATACGCTCTCTGACATTGAATTTATTACCGGCAATAGGGCAAATCAATTTCAAAATCAACATCAACTTTCAACTAATGGCAATAATGAACATAATTTTAGAAGCCGTTTAAAGTGGGATATCGATAGTATGAACAAGTTGGATATCGAACCTAATCTGTCATTTAATTCCTCGGATCGCCAGAACAATTCAACCAGCAGCATGAAAAAAGGGGAAGCCAAAGACCTACTAAATCAGACAGACCGGAACAGCATAAATAATAATAGCAATTTAAACATTGGAGGATCGCTTACCTATATGCATCGTTTCAAAGGATCTGGCAAATCCATATCCGTACATATCGATGGTAACAAAAGCAATAACGATGCCCTTGCGAAGACGTTAGCTTATAATGAATACTATAGAGATGCGGTCTTAAACAGGATTGACACCAATGATCGGGAAAGTGTAACCATTGGATATGGATCCGGTTTAAACAGCCGAATTTCCTATTCACAATCCATCTCACGATATTCCAGACTACAGGCGAACTACGGTTACCGAACAACCAATAATTATTCAGACCGAAAAACACTTGAATTCCTTGCAGAAACAGGTCAATACGAAGAATTAAACGACCGACTCTCGAATGAATTTGAAAACGACTTCAGCCATCACAACACTGGAATATCGTATGGTTACAACAAGCGGGATACATTCAGAGTGCAAATTGGAATAAATTATGAAAAAGGTATAAGAATTAATGACAGGACTGTACCTTATGACCTAAAAACTACTGCAAATTTTGGCAGTTTTTTACCAGATTTTACGACCGTTTATTTCTTTACGAAAGAAATAAACCTGGAATTTAATTACAATACAGCAACCAATACCCCCTCTATTGAACAATTACAAGACTATATAGACAACTCCAATGAGCTTTTCATCAGGAATGGAAATCCAAATCTAAAGCAAGAATACCGACATAGTCTTCGACTTCAGTACCGAGATGTAAATCGGGAAAATGCGAGAACTTTAACAAGTAGCATAAACTTTGCCTACATCAACAATAAAATCATCAACTCAACATTGACAACAGATTCGACCATTCAACTTTTTGATGAGATCATTTTAGGGGCTGGCGGTCAATATACTGTGCCCGAAAACATTGATGGCGTGTATGAATTAAGGGTCAATAACCATTATGGCTTGCCACTAAAACAATTAGGATTTAACCTAAACCTAAACAACAATTTGTATTATAACAAAAACTTTGCCTTATTGAATGAAGAGCTAACACCAAGTATTGAGTATGGATTTCATCAGCATGTGGGTGTCTTTACAAATTTTAGTCGAAAGATTATCATTGGACTAAACTACAACATCAACATGAAATTAAACAACAACCCAACGGCAGAAGTAGAGCATTATCGAGTGACTGACCATCGTTTAAGCAACTCCTTAAATTTAGAATTTTTGAAGAACATGGTGCTCAAGTATGATCTGTCTTACATTTTCAATGGTGGAATTTTGAATTCCCCAGGAATATCAACAACCCTATTAAATGCATCTTTGGGTTATAAGATTTTGAAAAAAAGAAATGCATCTATCGAAATAAAGGCTTTTGACATATTGAATAATGCAACCAATATCAACCGAAGAGTGAACACAACCTCCATAGCTGACATCCAATCAAACACGCTTAACAGGTATTTCTTATTAAGCTTTAGCTACAACTTAAGAAGTTTTGGCTCAAGGGGAGGAAATGAATCATCAACAGATAGTTCCAGAGGCAGAAGGCACCGGCAATAATCTAAATTAGGCTCCCGCCATGTTGAAGGAAAATATTCTTCTTCTCTATAAAAACGCCTTTATCAATGGCTTTTGTCGCTTTGGTTATAATACTCGTTTTAAAATTTTCGGACAAAGAATCCATCGCTGTGTAAAACACACAAAAGTCAGCAGCCAATCCGCAAACATGAACTTCATCAATATTTTTTGACCTCAGATAAGCGGAAAGACCGATATCTTTTCTTTTCCCATTATCAAAAAATCCACTGTAACTATCCACACGCTCTTCCATTCCTTTTCTGAAAATCGCCTCAATGCGACGACTATCTAATGCTTTGGTAAACTCTGCTCCAAAAGTGCCTTGTATACAATGATCTGGCCATAGAACTTGGTCCAACCCATCTAAATCGATTGTTTGAAAAACCGAAGATTCTTTATGTTGACTAGCAAAACTTTGATGATTAATGGGGTGCCAGTCTTGGGTAGCCACGACTAAATCATATTCCTTTTGAATTTGATTAATAAGGGGAATAATTTCATCACCCTTAGAGACTTCTAATGATCCTCCTGGCAAGAAATCATTCTGGAGATCAACAATTATCAATGCTTTCATCCCTATTGTTCGTTTTTTTCAATGGATTCATCCAATGTTAACATATACCCTAAACCACGAATATTATTTATCTTAATTCGCTCATCTTGGGAGAGGTATTTACGTATTCTGCTAATAAAAACATCCAAACTACGTCCTGTAAAATAAGTGTCATTGCTCCAATATGTCCTAATAATTTCATCTCTTGGTAGAACTTTATCTTTGCTCTGAATTAATCTTTTGAGTAGTTCGGATTCGCGATAGGAAAGCTTTTCATTGTATCCGTTAATACTCAAAACTTGTTTACCCGAATCCAACGTGAATTCTCCGATAATTAATTTAGGAGCAGAGACCTCAAGTCCCCCCTTTTTTAATGCGGCATCAATCCGAACAATGAGTTCTTCTATTTTAAACGGTTTTCGGATGTAATCATTTCCGCCTAGTTTAAATCCTTTAACGAGATCCTCCGTTTGGGTCATCGCCGTAAGAAAAATGATGGGCGTGAGAACATCTATTTTTCGAATTTCCTTGGCTACTGTAAATCCATCCATTAACGGCAACATCACGTCCAATATAATGATATCAGGGTTATATTTATGATGAAAAACTAACGCTTGTTGTCCATTGAGTACATGATGTACCGTAAACCCATGTGCCTCTAAGCTATCCGATACGATCATCGCTAAACTTTCCTCGTCTTCTACGTACAGTATATTTATCATATCGTCTGTTTTGGTAAAAAAACCATAAATGTACTGCCTTCTCCTAGCGCACTCTTAAGGCTGATTGTTCCTTCATGCTGCGTAATAATTTGCTTCACATAAGCAAGCCCTAAACCAAACCCTTTGACATCATGGATATTTCCTGAAGGAACTCTGAAAAATAGATCGAAAACCCCTTTTTGATAGGAATCCGGAATCCCAAGACCATTATCACTGATCGCAATTTGATAACCTAAATTGACTTCTTTGATCTGAATTTTTATTTTCACCTCTTCCAAAGAATATTTAAGCGCATTATCGAGTAAATTACTAATCACATTTTTTATATGGGACTGATCTGCAAAAATCAAAGCTTCTGATTGCATTAATTGCAAATTTAATTGGACCTTTTTCTTGGAAAACAATTGTGCATTTTCAGCACATTCCCGAATAGTTTGATTCAAATCAAACCAAGCTTTCTCCAATTTAATACCGTTAGTTTCTGCAACATCAACTTGTAATACCCGCTCTATCATATCAGAAAGATGCTCCAGTTCCTGCCTTGAAATGGAGAGATACCTGTCCATCCGTTCCTTATTGTCTTGCGCCCCATATCGTTGGATGGATTCAATCGCGGCCATAACGGTAGAAACAGGTGTTTTCAATTCATGGGTCATATTATTAACAAAGGATTTTCTCAGATTAGCCAGTTGATTTTGTTTTTTAATGGTAGACAACAAGCTTAAAAAAGTTCCAATAAGGGTACAGACTAACAAAAGTGAGGCTAAAATTTGCCAACCTATAGATTTTAGAAGATAAAGCACCGGGTCTTTAAAATCAACTTCCAAATACAAGTCCTCCTTAGGATCAATCATTATTGCCCTGGTTTTATTTTCTTTATAACGTTGATGATAAAAGCTCCTATCTCGATCATTCTCATGAGGGAGCTTCACAATATTAACCTCAAACGGGGTGTACATATTTCTCTCTTTGAGTTCAACAACTAACCTAGCCTGCAAAGAATCAACAACCTGTTTATTCCATGTGATACTTTTAAATACAAAAGTAGAGATGAAATGACGGCTCATTTTCTGCTTAGTACGTGAACTATCGATCAAAGAGTTTTTAGTAAACTCGTCCTTATATCGAAGGGCCTGTTTATCCAGCATTTTGTTGACTGTATCTCTATTAACATTTGGGTATTTTTCTTGTAGGAGTTCTGTAAACTTTTCAATTCTGTTATATCGTTGATTTTGACTTTCCTTTTGAATGAGCTGTTCATTATAAAAGTCTTGCATCACATTAAACAATTCATGTTCACTGATCGTTAGGAAAAATTGTTTTTTACCTTGATAGCTGCCATAAAGCCAAAAACTCAAGACCAGAATAAATCCAGTAGCAGTTAGCACAATAGCCAGCATCAATATTTTATACTTTTTTAACATAACTAAAACAAATTTAAATTAGTAGATTTGCTCCGCATAGAAAAATAGATGCTTTTAACAAAATATAACACTGATTAACAATTCTCAGGCTATATTGTCGCATTTTAGCTTATTAATACGTTAGACACATAAGCTAAGATAGGCTTTGTATTTTTAAGGATCTGCATGAAAGTCACTTATTGGAACTTTTTTATTCTCAAGGCTAAGGGTTTTAACAGAATATAACAGTTTTAAGAAAGATACTTTCCTATTTTTGCAAGACTAGTAACTTTATGATTAAGAATTTACGATTTATTTTCATTGCTTCCTTTAGCTTAGGCGCCTCTTTATTAATATCGAGTTGCGATAAGGATATGGCAATCTCGTTAGATAACGAAAACATTGATAACCTAAATGTGACAACTGATGATACATTATCGGCACTGGTTACTACTGTTCAAATGCCAAATATCCCAACCTCAGGATTTGGAACATTATTAGTTGGAAAGGTTAACCAGTCATTAATTGGAAGTATTCAATCATCTTCGTCTTTCCGTTTGAATCCAGCGAGTATCACTGGTGAATTACCTGCTACTGCAGTCTTCGACTCCATCAACCTCGTACTAAGACCAAATAATGCAAGATATACATACGGAGATACAACCAAGTTTCAAACCATCTCTGCTCATCGTTTAACGCAAACTTTAGAGACTAAAACAATTGATAATTCAAAAACAGGGGGAACCAATCCTTGGTATGTAACAGGAGCCGCCATTTTTGGTAATCAAAAATTCAATTATGAAGAGGTGGCATTGGGTTCCGTTCGTTTCCTTCCTCATATGAATAAAAAAGATTCTGTTTCGATACGTTTTAATGATGCTCTAGGAAAGGAATTTTTCAATAAAATTAAAAATTCTGATATTGCATTTAATTCAGCTGAAAATTTTCAAGAATATTTTAAAGGTTTGACTTTGGTTGCTGAGGAGTCCAATACAGCCATGGTTGGTTTTTCGGATACATTGGAACTTAAATTAAATTATTCTTACATGGGTAATGACGGTTTAAAGAAAAGAGGATCCAAATCATTAGTAATGGCGGAAAAAACCTACCAATACAATCATTATCAAACGGACCGCACAGGAACACCTTTTCAGGCTTTAAGTACATCAAAAGAAATTAGCAGCTCTGCAACAAATGGTGTAAGTTATATCCAGTCTGGAACTGGAGTTGCCGCTAAAATATCCTTTCCTGCCCTGAAAGAGTTTATACAACAACCAGAAATAGCAATTAACAAAGCTGAATTAGAAATTGAAATATCCAATTCACATCTTGGGATGTTTCAGCCCTCACCTACTCCAATATTATTAGTTGGTGATGAAAATATACCAACGACATTCGTAAGTATTCCTTTTAACCCCACAGAGATTCAAATCGGGACTTATTATTTAGGAAACAATACCGGTAAAAATGGTAAGTATGTATTTAACTTAATTGAATACATCAAAAGGATTAACGAAATTGGACAAGAGGATAAATCGCTATTTTTATCCCTTTCACCATCTGAATTATTCAACAAGGCGAGCACTAGTATTATAGCCGCGCATAACAATAAACCGAAAGTTAAATTAAATATCGTATATACAAAATTTAAATAATTTATGAAGAAGAGAAATTGGCTTGTACTACTTTTAGTAGGTGCCTTAGCAATTACTTCCTTTAACTCCTGCAAAAAAGATGAAGGTACAGAAGAGACACCCACAGGTCCAACAGAATGGGATAAATCTACCGTGTTTAAAGATGAGCCACGTAATGGAGCAGCGACCTTCACGATAGGTGATGTTGCCTATCTGATTGGTGGATACCTTAAAACAAACGAAGTTTTAAATGACACGTATTCCTTTGATGGAACCACATGGCTTGAGAAGGCTCCTTTCGAAGGATCTGCAAGACACAGTGCCGTAGGATTCTCCGTTGGCGGAAATGGTTATGTAGGATTAGGATATGGTGGTGAAGGGGATTCACAATCCGCATTGAAAGATTTCTATAAATTCAATCCTTCTCAGAATACATGGACTAAAATTGCTGATTTCCCTGGCGAGGCTCGTTTTGGAGCGGTTGCTTTTACCATAGGGGATAACGCATATGTTGGTTTAGGAACAACTTCTACTGATAAAACTTTCAGTGATTTCTACAAATACAACCCGTCCTCAAATACATGGACGAATGTCCCTACTTCATTCACTGACAAGAAAGGTTTCGCATTTGCTTTTGTCATTAATAATGTAGCTTATGTAGGAGGAGGTATCTCAAACGGAACTCCTTCAGATGATTTCTATTCATTTGATGGAACCACATGGAAAGAAGAACAATCTCTTAAAACAGATACTTATGATGCAAGAAGATTTAATGCATCAGCTTTTACAATTGGCAACAATGGTTATGTAGTAAGTGGACGTACCGTATCTGGTTTATCTTCTGCGGTATGGAAATATGATGCATCCGCAAAAACATGGACTGACGACAGCGAAGCATTACCTTCTGCACGAGAAAAAGCGATAGGTTTTTCAATTGATGGAAAAGGCTATATCACCACAGGTGTTAATGGAACGACATTTTTCGACAACACTTACCTATTTACTCCGGTTAGATAATCCGCAAAATAAATCATAAAAAAAGGATAGCGATTGCTATCCTTTTTTGTTTTATATGCAAAATATTAAGGCAGAACAAAATCAAACTCCCCTCACCTACCTGTCTACCTTAATGACCAAGTCATGCTACTAGAGTGATTACAGCCAAGAGCTGGGTTTTATCACGATTATATCAAAACTCAATATAACTAAGAAGCAAAAAACCTCCCCGAAAGTTATTCAGAGAGGTTAAAATATTATTTAGAGTACCAATTAAATTAATCCCTTTTCTTTTAATAATTCTGCAACTTGAACAGCATTAGTTGCAGCCCCTTTACGTAAGTTGTCAGCAACAATCCAAAGATTTAGGGTTTTCCCTTGCGTTTCATCACGACGGATACGTCCCACAAAAACTTCATCTTTTCCATGGGCATCCTTAGGCATAGGATATTCTAATTTAGCTGGGTTATCCACTACAATAATTCCTTTTTGAGCCGAGAGAAGAGAGCGAACTTCCGCTACATCAAACTCATTTTCGAATTCTATATTTACAGACTCTGAGTGTCCCCCAACAACAGGAATACGAACAGTGGTTGCGGTAACCTTTATAGAATTATCATCCATAATTTTATTCGTTTCCAAAATCATCTTCATTTCTTCTTTGGTATACCCATTTTCCAAGAAGACATCAATCTGTGGTATTACGTTTAAATCGATTTGATAAGGATAGGCCTTTTCGCCCTCTATTCCTTGTCTTTCATTCATCAATTGTTCAACAGCCTTCACGCCGGTTCCAGTTACTGATTGATAGGTAGAAACTACGACACGTTTAATTTTGTACTTTTCGTGTAGAGGTTTTAGAACAACGACCATTTGAATTGTAGAACAATTCGGATTGGCAATGATTTTATCATCTGCGCCCAAAACATCCCCGTTAACTTCAGGAACCACTAATTTCTTATTCGGATCCATGCGCCACGCTGAAGAGTTATCAATAACGGTGATACCAGCTTGAGCAAATAAAGGTGCAAATTCTGTAGAGGTTGATCCACCTGCAGAAAACAAAGCAACATCAGGTTTGAGTGCAATAGCTTCAGTGGGCGTTACTACCTTATACTTTTTACCCATAAAGTCGATTTCCTTACCCTTACTTCTCAGGGAGGCTACTGGAATTAACTCTGTTACTGGGAAATTACGCTCCGCCAATACTGTCAACATCTCCGACCCGACAAGACCTGTCGCGCCAACTACTGCAACTTTCATAGTTTAATATTTGCTTTTAATTGTTAATAACTATAGATTTTATCTAATATGAATAATCAACAAACTTACTAAATAATGTCGAATCTAAAGGATTAATTTTCTGTGATTATCAATACATTAAGAGTATTTCAAAACAATATTCAACAATATTGAATAATTAATGAAATTCATTCAGCATAACTCATTTTATATTGACAATATATCAATATAGTCTCTATATAAGAGAATGTTATTTCTTCGACATTTTTTTAAACTATTGAAATCCAAAACACCTTACAATGAGAAGTTTTCGAAAAAAAATCAAATCATTCGATTGCACAAATTACCAAACATACATTATTTACAAGCATTTAATGCTTAATTTCGCACTTGTCAAAGCATATTGTTCTTGACATTATCTTTTTAAACAAAACTATCTTTGCACCAATGAAAGAGGTCATTTTGATGATCGGTGCCAATGGTCAAATTGGCTCCGAATTAGCTGCAGCGCTAAGAACAAAATTTGGTAGAGAAAATGTAATTACTTCAGATATAAGACCACCAAGTGAAATTGGTAATGGAGAAATTTTTGAAACCCTAAATGTATTGGATAAAGATTCTATTAAAGAATTATTCCTAAGATATAAACCAACTCAAATTTATTTACTCGCGGCAATGCTTTCAGCAACAGGAGAACAATATCCTCAAAAGGCATGGGACCTAAATATGAATGGATTGTTAAATGTTCTTGATTTAGCCGTTGAATTGGGTGTGAAAAAAATATTTTGGCCAAGTTCAATTGCAGTATTTGGACCACACTCGCCAAAAATCAACACACCTCAATATTGCATCATGGATCCCAATAGCATCTATGGAATCAGTAAATTAGCAGGTGAACGACTAGTAGAATACTATCAAAGTAAATACGATTTGGATATTCGAAGTATACGCTATCCTGGAATTGTATCCTGGAGAACGGAACCAGGAGGTGGAACAACTGATTATGCAGTTCATATCTTTTTTGAAGCTATCAGAAATGGGAAATACACCTCTTTTTTAAGCGAGGACACTGCCTTGCCAATGTTATACATGGATGATGCTGTTAGGGGAACAATTGAACTTATGGACGCTCCAAAAGAAACAATAACAATACATTCAAGTTATAATTTAGCAGGAATATCCTTCACACCAAAACAAATTGCTGAAGAAATTAAAAAAATTCTACCTAATTTTGAAATCTCTTATTCAAGCAATGATCCACGTCAGACAATTGCAGATTCATGGCCTAAAAGCATCGATGATGAACAAGCAAAACAAGATTGGGGCTGGAAACCAACTTTTGATCTTGCAGCAATGACCAAGGATATGCTGGATAATCTTACAATAAAACTAAAATAAAATGGGTAGAGCCTTCGAATTTAGAAAAGAAAGAAAATTTAAGCGCTGGGCCAAAATGGCTATTCAGTTTACGCGCCTTGGTAAAGAAATTGCAATATCAGTAAAAGAAGGAGGTCCTCATCCCGAGAATAACTCCCGTTTGCGTACAGCTATTCAAAACGCAAAAGCAGTAAACATGCCAAAGGACAGAGTTGAGGCGGCTATTAAACGAGCTTCTGAAAAAGATTCTAAAGGCTACGAAGAATATGTTTATGAAGGTTATGGTCCTCATGGGGTCCCCGTGCTTATTGAAACCGCTACAGATAACACCAACAGAACCGTCGCAAATATTAGAAGTTATTTTACAAAATCAGGTGGTTCTCTAGGAAAGACCGGCTCACTGGATTTCATTTTTCAAAGAAAATCAATTTTCAGATTTCCCGCAGCCGATGAATTAGATGTTGAAGAGTTAGAATTAGAATTGATCGATGGTGGTTTAGAAGAACTTTACCTTGAAGCAGATGAAGAAGGGAATGATATTGTAGTTGTTCAAACTTCCTTTGAAGATTTCGGAAATATGCAGCGTCTTTTAGAAGAAAAAGGCATTGAAGTAAGTTCTGCAAAATTAGAACGCATTTCTTTATCACACTCAACCTTATCAGAGGAACAAGCAGCCGAGGTATTGAAATTGATTGATAAGATTGAGGAGGACGATGACGTTCAAGCAGTATACCATAATATGGATTAATACTCATAAATTATTGTGAAATCAAAAGAGGGTAATATGGACTGACCCCAAAAAAGTGGATACATTTTGGGGCATGTCTAAATATCCCTCTTTTTTTATTTGCGATTGATTACATTTGTAATATGCTTACGTTTGCAGAGTTTTTTACAAAAAAGAAAATAGACCTAGAGGCTTTGCAAAAAGCACAACCTGAACTATATAGCGAGTTCAATAGAGATTATATGCTCATGGGTCAAAAGAGCTTCGACCATTCCAAAAAATTTTGGTTTAATAAACTTAGAAGACAATATATTCTTGATGAAATTGAAACAGTCTCTATAAAAAAAGTCGAATCAAATGCTCCAGTTGATAAAATGCAGGAGGTCGAAGGTCAGAAAGTACCCACCCCTCCAACAGGGTTCAAGCCAAGATTCAAGGCTACAACTAAAGCGGTTTCTGAGAATAGCCAGGATTCCGGCGTTGAGAATTTAAAAGAAGATTCAACTAGACCGGACAAGCAAGAGACTCCAGAAAAGATAACAGCAACCCCTCCAACTGGGTTCAAACC
>NZ_JCAXEC010000008.1:0-175896 GCF_059758715.1 Sphingobacterium sp. GQ94 | reverse complement strand
GAGATTCAAGACTAAAACAATTATTGACCAAAAAAAACAGGATGACGAACAAAGTTAAATTCTGAAATATTTTTTTATATAAACTATAAATAAATTATGTTAAAAGAAGAAAGACAAGCATACATTATTCACCAAATCAACATACACAATAAAGTTCTTTCCTCAGACCTTAGTGTACAATTAAATGTGTCAGAGGACACTATTCGAAGGGATTTGAACGAACTTGCTGAAAGTGGAAAAGTACTCAAAGTTTATGGAGGTGCCTTATCAAAATCATTCCAATATCCTTTCCAAGAAGGGAATGTATATGCAAAGGAAGCAAAAAAGGAAATCGCAACAAAAGCTATTTCCTTAATCCAAAATGGAATGACCGTTCTAGTCGGTGGAGGTACAAGTATGATTGAATTAGCTAGGTTAATCCCAAAAGACATTCAATGTATTTTTTTTACCATTAGTCCATTGGTTGCTTTAGAATTAGCTGAAAAGGAAAACCTCGAAGTTATTCTACTAGGAGGAAAACTTTCTAGAAATACAAATGTAGTCTCAGGATCACAGGTGGTTAATGAATTATCCCAAATCAAGGTAGATTTATGTCTATTAGGGACAAATAGTTTATCCGTCGAAGAAGGGATTACGGACTCTGATTGGGAAGTTGTTCAAATTAAAAAAGCAATGGTAAAATGTTCCCAAAAGCTTGGGGTGTTGAGTATTGTTGAAAAATTGAATTCTAACCAAAAATTGCGTGTTTGTCCGTTGAAAGATATTACCTATCTAATTACAGACATGCCACCGAAACACCCTAGTTTAGACGAATTCAATAAGCAGATAACAGTGATTTAATACGTGTTATTTTGTTTCATTTTATACCTGATGGCTCGTTCGACGAGCCATTTATTACTTTCGATGAATTGGTTATGCCATAGCATTTGATAGTCAATCGTTCGATTAAAAATTACTCTTTTTACATGTTTTAGCAATTTAACGGGCCCATAACCTGCTAGTCCATTAAAAGGTTTTGCGTAATAAGCAGCATGGTGTTCTTGCCAATCATTTAGTGCCTTTTGATTCACATAATCCTCGTAATCTTCTGCGTTTAATTTTGAATTCAGTTCAGAGATTAATTTTTGAGAATAGTCATCACCTTTTAGATCAACAATAACATCTTTTTTTTCAAGCACATGGACCTTATAGCTAAAAAGCTGTTTATGCCTAAAATTAAGCTCTAGCATAGCACCTACATTCCAAGATGGAGCATGTGTCGGATAGTCAAAATAGAAATTACCTAAACTATAACAAATCAACCTGTCCCGATATTCTTCTATTCCTTGGATAACATGGGGGTGATGTGCTACGACAACATCTGCTCCCAGATCAATAATTTCCCTAAAACGAGCTCTCCATTCAGGAATAGGAACATCTAACATTTCTACTCCCGCATGAATTTGGACAATAAGCACATCAACTTGTTCTTTATAGTGAGCTATATCACCATTTACGCGCGGATGATTAATCCAAGCATGACCAAACTCCCTATCTCCGTTTAATGCTCCAAAACCATTTTCACCATAAGCCACAAATCCATAAATTACACCATCAATCTCTCTTGTGGTTAAATCATAAGCCTCCTCAGGAGAGCCTACACCCAGAGACTGCCCTTTCTTAAAGGATTTCATTGTTTCTTTTAACCCTTGATCTGAATAATCATAAATATGATTGTTTGCCAATGAAAAAATATTAAACCCTAAGTCTCCTAATATTTTTGGCGCCCTCTGAAGTTGAGAAATCACGGGGCCAGTCTTGTTAATTGCTGTCCCAAATCCTGTCAGAGGAGCTTCAAAGTTACACCCACAAATCACAGAAGAAGCAATCAGTTCCTTTAAAGATTCTGTGAATTCAGGAACAGTGTTCAGAACCGCATCACCTGCGAATAAAAATTTATGATTTGGTTGACCTGTCATCTCTTTTTAGTAATAAAGTTTCAATAGGTTTTATGGTAATATAAGCAAAATATGCTTCTAAAAGTTTATTTCTAGCACCTAAAAGCTTTAACACACCTTTCACCTTAGGTGTATGCATTAAGGTCTGAAAAATTCGCTCCTTTGGGTTAATCTGCATGATTTTGTTATTTATCCAACTCACATATTCAGGACGAATAACTTCTCTTAATACATGAATATTTAACGGTTGCAAACGCTCATGCAATAAGGCATAATAATTTAAACTATTTTGATAAGTAAATTGATGCTTTTCTTCCTCAAATAACAAGTTATGCTTTCTAAAATAATCACGCTGCCAAGCTCTATTTTCCTTCCGTTGTGTAGGTAGGTTGAGCATACTCAGTGCTATATCCTGGTCCAAAAATGGTGAATATCCTGGGTAACCCATTTCATTAGGAACCGAAATTAAGTATTGAAGCATCATCATCTTCGTTCGCATAGCTGTAATGATTCGAAAATCAGGGTCCTTAAAATTGTCCCTTTGCCTATCAAAGATAGGCTCCACAATACCCGAATAATCCACATGAGTTGCCAATCTAGAGTTTGCACTCATTCCATGGGTATAACCTAAGGTACGATATTCAGCAACGGTACTTATTTCCGGAACCTTAACAGCACCAGCCCAAGCATCTCCAATTATTCCACTTAAGAGTTGAAGCTTTTGCCCAGATTCTATTTCTTGAATTATTTTATAAAATTCCATATGATAGGTTCCAGAGGCAGCAACGGCTGGTCCGAATTGATTGTACCAATCATCCATATAGATATTGAATTTACCTAGTGGTATTCGCTTCCATTGCGTTGAGAGTCTTTCCGAGAGCAATTCTGCATAGACCGATTCTCTTGATTTATTCTGATTATAAGAAGT
This sequence comes from Sphingobacterium sp. GQ94, assembly GCF_059758715.1. NCBI lineage: Bacteria > Pseudomonadati > Bacteroidota > Sphingobacteriia > Sphingobacteriales > Sphingobacteriaceae > Sphingobacterium > Sphingobacterium sp. GQ94. The sequence goes on along the minus strand of NZ_JCAXEC010000008.1, from coordinate 173,031 downwards.
ACCATACGTATATGAATGAATCCGACTTTTATCTTCTATAAGAATATTCATCAATCTTGAATCAAAGCCGCCGCTAGTGGGAATAAGAATATCTTCTGAAAAAGAATTTGCCCATCTATTCACAGCAGAATGAATCTTATCCATTACGTCATGTTCATTGGATTTTCTTCCAATGAAATTTATTACCTCATCAGTTTCTTCTTTGACCAGTAACTGACCATCTTTTGAAACGAGAATTTGGTTAGGCAAAAGGAATTTCACGTGTTTCACAGGTGTATGGCCAAAAACACTATATCCAAAATCTAGATAGGCAGATAATCCTTCTGGATCAATTTCCAAATTAGAATAATCAATAACCTCATTAATATTACTGCTGGATTTAGACGTTTTCTCATTATAAAAAATAGTCTGATAACCCAACCAATTACTTTTTGCAACTATCATTAAGCTTTCTTAGAAATTTTCGTTTTTATTATACCCAATAACTCCATCCAAATTTCATTCTTCAGAAGCTGATTAATCCCAATATACAGGATTACGAATATAAGGCTTTGAGAGATAATAAGCAGTAAATCGTGGGTAATCAGGTCAAAATATAACGGCAGATAGGCGATCCCTGCGGCAAATGAACTGATTAAAAAGCAGGGCAAAATATCTTTTAACTGGGAAAGGAAGCCATATCCATAAATTTTCGAGCTCATTGTTGTAGAAATAATATAACACACAACCCTTACCGCAATTTGTCCATAAATAATCATCGATAGACCGTGTTTATAGGTAAGGAACAAGAGAACGATTGCCATCGAAATTTTCAAAATTTCCAATACAAGTGAGAACTGAGATCTCCCTTTGATGTTTAGAAAATTTACATTCATGTCGGTCAATGAGATAAACAAGGCAGCAAAACACAACAATTGAAAAATCGAGACAGCCGGTAACCAAGTCTCTGTGAGCACAAAAACAAAAGCCGGTTTGGCCACACATATTGAGAGTAAGGCCGCCGGAAAGAGCACAAACGCTAGGGTAGACATGGTTTTTCTACAGGCATTTAGGAACCTGGGGTAGTCGTCCTGAATTGGTGTAAGAGTGGAAAGGGTAGTTCCCTGAATAATAGACGAGATCAATAGATTTGGTGTCTCCCCCCATTTATTACCTTGTTGATAATAACCTGTCTGGGAAAGGGTATAGTATTGCCCGATAAACGAAACATATAATGGTGAGAGAATTTTCCCTAACATATTAGAACCCATAAAGGACAAGGAGAACGCCAAATGTTTCTTCAAGGAAGCAAGATTAAAAGCAAAGTTAATCCGCCAATCGCCCCAAATCCAAAGCATCAAGCTACGAAAAAGTGAATTAAGTACAGGTTGTAATAATAGGGCCCAGACAGCCAAACCCATAAGCGCCAAAATAACAGTAACAATACCAGCCGCTAAGATTGAAAGCACATTGATCCTCGCTGTAATTTTAAACTGAAAATTCTTTAGGATTTTAACATACTGCACGATGCCAAAAGCTTGAACTATAAGTTGAAGAAAAAGTATGCGGGCATAGGATGCCAACCCACTTATTTCATAATATTTTTCAAGAAAAGGAGCTGCAAAAAAGAGAATTAAGTACAACCCTAAGCTCACCACCAAGTTAAACACAAACATGGTGGAATAATCCTGCTCCTCCACCACCTTCGCTCGCACAAGAGAGGTCGCAAACCCACTATCTACAAAAGCGGTCGCAATAGTGGAAAATATCAAGAGTACACCGATAACACCAAAATCTTCCGGAAGGATTATTCTCGCTGTAATAATCGTAACAATGATTACGATAGCCTGATTTCCAATTCTGTCTAGTGCATTCCAGAAAAGACCATTTATGGTGACGCTCTTTGTATTTTCGCTCATGAATATATTTGATTAGCAAATTTAGGAAAGATTATTGTAGTGTATAACAAAAAAGGAATTATCCAAGAGCAATACTGGAATAACTCCATATATTTGAAAAGAATAGATAGATATTATATTTACATGTTAGCACCAATAGCCTTATTTGTTTACAATAGACCCATTCATACACGAAAAACTTTAATGGCACTTGAGGCCAATAGACTTGCCGAACAGTCCGATATTTATATATTCTCTGATGCGGCAAAAACAGCTTTGGATATTGAAAATGTAAATAAAGTACGAGCTATTTTACGGGAGCCTTGGAAATTTAAGCATATTTTTATTATTGAACGGTCCCAAAATAAAGGTTTAGCGAACAGCATCATTGATGGAGTATCTCAAGTGGTCCAAAAGCATGGAAAAATAATTGTTCTTGAGGATGATCTTGAAACTTCTCCATTTGCATTGGAGTATTTCAATGAAGCCCTCAATTATTATCAGAATGATGAGAGGGTGATGGAAATTTCAGGTTATATGTATCCCATAGCCCAAGATAGAAAACTCCCTCAAACCTTTTTCTTCCGGGTAGCAAATAGTTGGGGATGGGCAACTTGGGAAAGAGCCTGGAAACATTTTAATCCCGATATAGGAGAGCTTACCAAAAACTTCAAGAGAAAAGATAGGAAAGCTTTCAGCGTGGAAGGATCCGAAAATTTTTGGAAGCAAGTAAAACAGTTTAAAGCAGGAAAAATCAATTCATGGGCTATTCGTTGGTATTTATCTGTATTCAATAAACAAGGACTGGTGTTATACCCCAGAGTTTCTTACATTCAAAACACGGGAACGGATGGCTCAGGAACACACTCTGATGTGGATCAAGTCTACAGAGTGACGTTAGCTAAGAAGACGGCAAGAAAATACCCTTCGATTGTCGAGGAAGATCCTATTGCAGTCCAGGCAATCAAACATTTTTACAACAATAGAAAAGGTACATTTTTTGAAAGGCTCGCTAGATTTATTGAAAAAAAACTGGCGCAACGAAAAATCAAAAAGGCTTCACATTAATCAAGTTCTATTCTTTTAAAAAACAAGGTTCTTTTAGTCTTAGAAATTAACTCATATTTTTGACTTAACATAAATTGATATACCTCTGATTCCTGTAATCTAGCCACAATTAATTCTTCCTCAACAAGCACAAAGGTAGGACGGTACTTTTTCCAATCATTTGAATTTAAAACGATAAGGTCAAAACCTTCCGCATCAACTGAAAGAAAATCAATCAGTTGACCTTGGGGGACATGTTTCTCAAGGACTTGGGCTAATGGTAGGGTTGGAACTGAAATTGTTTTTACTAAATAATATTTTGCATTTAGACCGTCTCTTTGTTCTGAAATCTGTTGCGAGAAACCATTCAAAGCAGGCTCATTAAAACAATAATACGTCAAACTTTGAGGACTTTCACTAATTCCGATATTTAAATTTATATCCCTCCTTCTAAACCAGTTAAACCACTTCATTGCCTCTGGAGAAGGTTCAATATTGATTCCCTTCCACCCCTTTTGATAGAAATACATCGTATTTGAAAACCGAAATGGATGATGTGCGCCAACGTCCACATAAAAGCCCTTATAGCCTTTTTTTGCTTCATAAAAGCCGCGAATTACCATATCTTCCCCTTCTTGGGAATAAGAACGAGCATGAAAGAATTTATGTATTGGAAAATAAGTAAGTATCGCTTTTTTTAGCTTTGCAATCATAAAATTTAATTTTCGAAATCAGTATATTTTAAAGTTTAATGTACACTATTTTTTTTTCTTTTTAGAGAATCCATAAATTCTGAACATTTTTTAACAATCTATCCCTATTTTTGTGAGGTTTTACATTATTCAGAATTTAATCACATGGATTATCCAAAAGTTTCTATTATTACCATCGTATATAATAACTTACGTGATATACGGTATACATTAGATTCGCTCAAAAACCAAACTTATTCCAATATTGAATATATTGTAATTGATGGCAAATCCAACGATGGAACTTTAGAGGTAATTAATGAATACAAAGATTGTATTTCAAAATTAGTTTCTGAAAAAGATAACGGCATATATGACGCCATGAATAAAGGACTTGGCCTAGCAACAGGTGAGTATGTTATGTTCTTAAATTCTGGTGATGAATTTTATGATTCCCATACACTGGAACATATATTTACGAGAGATCAACAAGCAGATATTTATTATGGTGAAACCAAATTAATAAATGAAGAAAGACATATTATTGCAGACAGAAGACATCGGGTTCCCAAGGAATTCAATTGGAAATCTTTTCGGTATGGAATGAATATCTGCCACCAAGCAATTTATATTAAACGAAGCTTAACATCAGCTTACGATTTGCAGTACCAACTCAGTTCTGATATTGATTGGGTTATCCGTGCTGCAAAACGAGCAAAAACAATCGTAAATGTCAACCAATATGTTGCAAAATATTTAGTGGGTGGGATGACACAGAAAAAACATGCGCAAGGGTTGAGGGAACGTTATAACATTTTCAAAAAATACTATGGTTTTATCCCGAACATTTTCAACCATTTGGTGATTGCAATCCGGCTTATTATATATCGAATTACACATGGCAAAACAAGAGAATAACTTTTTTAATCCCAATATATTAGTAGAGCTTGCAAACACAAAAATGCCTTATGGAAAATTCCAAGGGTACCTGCTTTGTCATCTACCAGAACCCTACCTCGTTTGGTACAAGAAAAAAGGCTTTCCCGAAGGCAAGCTAGGTGTTCAGCTTGAGACGCTATATGAGATCAAACTTAATGGTCTCGAGTATTTATTAATGCCTTTGATTAAAAAATAGCCTTGAAATTGTTTTTAGAACAGGAATTGAGGCACTGGATATCGAAAGAGCAATCAATTAAGCCTATTCTCAAGTTGACCAGTTCTTCTCAAATACTTATCTTTGCATAAACTTTTAACATTAAACGCCGTTTGCAGCGGTATCAATGACTATATGGCACAATTTCAAACACTGCTGTACTATTGTTACAGCCCTATCCAAAATGCAGAAAAGTTTGCAGAAGAACATCTAACATTTTGTAAATCTTTAGGTTTAACTGGTCGAATTATTGTCGCCGAGGAAGGTCTGAATGGAACAGTTTCAGGCACTCCGGAGGCTTGTCAAGCTTATATGGATCATATAAGAGAAGATTCAAGATTTGCAAAAACTGAATTCAAAATTGATCATGTAGAAGAACCTTCTTTTATAAAAATGCATTGTCGTTACAAAGAAGAGATCGTCCATTCTGGACTTCGAGATCCAAGAATTATCAATCCAAACATAGAAACTGGCAAGCACTTAGAGCCCAAAGATTTCATGGAAATGAAAGATCAACAGGATGTAGTTGTTCTAGATGTTCGATCAAATTATGAACATCATGTCGGTCGATTCAAGAATGCTGTGACATTAGACATTGAGAACTTTCGAGAGTTTCCAGAGAAAATAAAAGAATTAGAACGATATAAAGGGAAGAAAATTCTGACCTACTGTACAGGGGGAATTAAATGCGAAAAAGCATCTGCGCTTCTTTTAAAGGAAGGCTTTGAAGAGGTGTACCAATTGCATGGAGGAATCATAAAGTATGGAAAAGAAGCTGGAGGAAAGGATTTTGAAGGAGAATGTTATGTCTTTGACAACCGTGTTACTGTTCCTGTAAATTCAGTAAACCCAACTGTTGTTTCTACCTGTAGAAATTGTGGGAAAACCACAAAAAAAATGATCAATTGTGCAAATGCTGTGTGCAACGAGCACTTTACACAATGTGAAGAGTGTGGCTGGGAGCTAGAAGGATGTTGTTCAACGGAATGCCAATCTAACCCCAAGAAACGAGAATACGATGGCACCGGATACTATGTCAAGATTCCACAACCGGTTAATAGTGAAAAAATATCCAAACGCAAACATAAAAAAATGACTAATATCTAAATATTTCTTTATTTTTACGAAAAAATCCATTTATATTCATCTCATAAATGGATTTTTTTAATCTATACTAACCAAAAAAATATGGAAAGCCATAAAGTTGATGTGTTTTTAATCTCAAATAATAAGTTTTTTGAATCTTATCAATTAATGGAGATTAGGTCAATGTTACTTAATGTAGATGATAGCAAGTTTCAAAATATTCATACGCAAAACTTTCATGACCCAACCGTTATGCTTATTGTGTCCATTTTGGTGGGAGCATTTGGCGTGGATCGGTTTTTAATCGGTGATATTGGGCTAGGAATCCTTAAATTACTTACTTTTGGCGGGTTAGGAATATGGACAATTATTGACTGGTTTTTAATTATGAAAACGACAAAAATTAAAAACTTTAAAAAAATCCTCCAAGCTTTACATTACTAGTTAAAAAGATTTCTGGTCATAATTGAATCACAACTAGCTTGGTTTTAATCTTGCTCCTTCCAATGCCAGTCGCCAGAAATAACCAATGGTTCTTTAAGTCCATAGGACTCTAGGAATTTCACTATCTCCTGCTCATTTTGTTGTTGAATGGGTAAATCCTTTTGGTTTGCTAAACTGTAAAGATAGCTCAACCCTACTCGAATTGTTTGTTTTAAACCTGCTGGATCTATCAAATTGAAAAGATCTTTATTAGAATGATAATACATTCCTGCATTATTCGGAAGTTTACCTCCCCGAGCCGTACCTGTAGCAATTCCTTTTAGCATAAATGGCTGATGATCGCTATGTAAACCTACATCAATTGTATTAACGTTTTTAAACTCAGGATCAATTTGAGCATAAACTTGACCCCACGCATCCATTATGGATTTCATTTCAACCCTAGAGCTAGAAAAACCAATTGGAGCATTAACCATATCAAAATTTAGCATGTATTTAATCTGATTGATTTCTCCATTTTCGACAGCCTGATTAATATAGGCTTTTGACCCCAACAGCCCTTGTTCTTCGCCCATAAAAAGAACGAAATCAATCGACCTCTTACTTTTTAACTTGAGCTTTGTAAAGGTTCTTGCTATATCAATTACTGCAAACGATCCTAGTCCATTGTCGATCGCCCCTGTAGCTAAATCCCAACTGTCTAAGTGTCCTCCGATTACAATTCGTTCCTCAGGTAGCTCGGACCCTTGAATATGAACAATGATATTTCGAGCAGTCGACTCCGCTGTCTTATTTTTCATAAGAATTTCAGCAGAAACTGGATTGGACTTTAATAACTCTTTCCATTTCATACCGGTTTCAAGACCAATACAGATGGCAGGAATCTCGATGAGTTGACCCGTAATAGACGCTGTTCCGGTAAGAAGAACGTTTTCTTTGACACTATTAATAAAAATTACCCCTTTTGCGCCGTATCGGATGGCGAGAGCGGTTTTTTCTGATCGATGAAGATTCTTAAGGCTTTTGTCTGAATTTGGCAGAATGTGCAGAAAAACTAGGGCAAGTTTTCCCTTGATAGTTTTTCCTACTCTTTGGTAATCTACCTCCAACCCATTGCCAAGATCAACAAGCTCACCATTAAGGTTTGCCTGAATAGGGGAATGGGCTAGTGAAACCGCGTCGACTGATTTTCCATTGAATCTTAACGTTAAGGACTCTCTTTGCCAGCTTTGGGTATTAAACGGCTGGAAGCGAACTTCAAGTCCATATGACTTCAAAAGTTCAAACACATATTCTTCTGCCTTATTTCCATTTTCAGAACCAGTCAACCGATGCCCTAAAGTCTCTGTACTATATTTCAATCGTTCATATGCTTCTGAATTGATATTCACTTCATCATAGATGTTTTGGTAGATTGACTTTAAATCATCTTGTGCAAATGATATATGGGCTAAAAAAAGAAAAAGAAAAAAGAAAATTTTCGACTTCATAAATCAATTTTAGAAATAGTATGATTTAAGCTTTTTTAAATTTCCACTGGACATAATTGATGTTTTTATCCTGAGCCAAATATTTTTTTTCATAATATGTTTTAATTGAAAGAACTTGGTCAAGGAACTCAGACTGGTATAAATTTATCGTCTGCTTAAGGATCGGAAGTTGTTGTAAACTAATTTGTTCCAATGTATACGCATAAAACCCATCATTATCAGTTTTTAAGTGCATTACCCCATCCGGTTTCAAAATTCGCTTATAGCGTTCCAAAAACACGGGATTAGTTAACCGCTTTTTTTCTCTGCTATCTTGGGGTTGAGGATCGGGAAAGGTAATCCAGATTTCGGAGATCTCATCCTGCTGAAAATATTCCAAAATTGTCTCAATTTGAATCCGAAGGAATCCGACGTTTTCAATTTCGTCTTCTAATGCGGTCTTTGCACCACGCCAAATTCGATTTCCTTTGTAATCGATTCCTAAAAAATTCTTGTCAGGAAACATTTTCGCCAGGTTGACGGTATATTCACCTTTACCGCATGCTAATTCCAAAATTAATGGTTTTTCATTTTTAAAAAACGATGAGCACCACTTTCCTTTAAACACTTTTCCTTCATCAAGTTGTACGACATTTTTGAATGTGGCAACCTCAGCAAATTTTCTTAGTTTATCCTTACCCATACCTGATATTTATGTCGCAAAATTAACCTTATATTTGTATGAAACAATAGATTCTAGTGGAAAAACAATCGAAAATTTACATAGCGGGTCATAGAGGAATGGTTGGTTCAGCCATATTAAGAAAATTAGAAGAACTTGGTTATACTAATTTTGTTCTTCGGACCTCAGAAGAGCTAGATCTTCGCGATCAACAAGCCGTGAAAACATTTTTTGAGGAACAAAAACCGGATTACGTTTTTCTAGCAGCTGCCAAAGTAGGTGGCATCATGGCCAATAACACCTATAGAGCAGATTTCATCTACCAAAATTTAGCTATTCAAAATAATGTTATTCATTTTGCGCATGAATCAAAAGTTAAAAAATTAATGTTTCTTGGATCAAGTTGTATTTACCCAAAAATGGCGCCTCAACCCCTAAAGGAAGATTCATTATTAACAGGCCCTTTGGAATATAGCAATGAACCATATGCAATTGCAAAGATCGCAGGCATAAAAATGTGTGAGTCTTATCGTCTTCAATATGGAGATAATTTTATCGCTGTGATGCCAACCAATTTATATGGGATAAATGATAATTATCATCCTCAAAATTCACATGTACTCCCGGCCCTTATCCGTAAATTTCACTTGGCAAAAATTAATCATGAACCAACAGTAACAGTGTGGGGGTCAGGGAAACCATTACGAGAGTTTTTGTATGCAGACGATTTGGCTGAAGCATGTGTATACCTAATGAACAACTACAGTGATCTTGAATTCGTAAATATCGGCGTAGGCAAAGATATCAGTATTCAACAATTAGCCGAGGTAATTCAAGAGGAGATTGGCTTTCAAGGAAAACTTATTTTTGACGCCAGTAAGCCAGATGGTACACCTAGGAAACTCATGGATGTGAAAAAATTAAATGATTTAGGATGGTCTGCTAAGACATCGCTAAGGGAAGGAATTAAACTAGCTTATCGTGACTATTTAGCAAAATTTAACGCCATATAAGTACACAACGAAGTTCGTTAATATGCTTCGCTGTCCTTTGGGATCCCGTAAATATTATCTTGAACACTTTCTTCTGCCGTAATCATTGGCGGATAATTCCCAACGGGCGAATTACCCGAAGGTTCTTTCTCAGGATTGACAACCTTTTTCTTTTTTTTCTTGGGTTTTATAAAATCCGTTAAAGTACCGATTATTGAAGAAATTTTGTCCCGATTAACTTGGCTTACAGCAGTTTCTGAGGCAAGCATTACCATAGTTTTTTTAAGCCATCCAGATTTTTTCAATAAAGTTTTATTCAAAACAAGTGGTAAAACCAATTGAAGAGTCCTTGTTAACCAATCAGCTTTGGAATTGGTATTGCCCATCGCTGAGAATCCAGAAATTAATCCCCTGATAGAGCTAAGTCCAGGAATATTGGACACTACCATATTAAACATGCGAGCAGGTGCTTCAATTTTATTACGCAACAAACCATATTGATTCAACAAAAATTCTTGCTGCTCATTTTTCTGAATTTTCAATCTTTTGATCTCTTCAGTTAATTCACCAATATTCGTAATTTTGTATTTCATAATTGTTAAACTCCCTGATTTTCTTTGTTAGTCTGTTGTTTCATCTCTGCATTCAGCTCGTCTTCTGTACTGGGTCTTGGATCTTCAGGAACAGAATTATTCTCTGTTTCATCATCATCATCATCCCACTTCGAAAGAATACGTTTGATTGAAAAATCCATAAATTTAGCTTCGAGCTTAGGTTCAAAAGCTTTAATTAGTGCTAGAAAAACAAAAAATATACCTCCAGTAGCTAAAAATCCTAAAGAATAACTACCAAGCAACTCTCCCAAATAAAACCCCAATGCTAATGAAAAAAAGAAAATGATTAGTAGGCTTAATAATATTTTGCTAGCATCAACCACCAAAGAACCAAAAATTCTCGCCATGCGAGAGATGGCTTTCAGCTTTGCCAGTTCGAGTTGGGTCTCAAAATAAGCTTTAGATTTGCTGAAGGTTTCCGAAAATGAAAATTTTTGTTCTTCCATGTATATTTCCCTTACAGGAACTCCAAGGCTCTTTTTTAGAGCCTGGCAGCTCCTACAATATTTGACAATTTTCTAAATTATTTTTTCAAACACTAAGCGTGTTCTATTATTTCCTCATCTAAAGGCAATTCCTCTTTGCCCAATTTCGATTTTAAAGCAGATATAACTTTTTCCTTGAAATCCATCAGCTGATCACATTGCTCTTCGGTACGTTCTTTTATCGCGTCTCCCAAATCAGCTAATGATTCATTAAGTTTGTCTCTAGTTTCACTTCCTTTCTCAGGGGCAAACAAAATTCCTAAAACTGCACCTGCGGCTAAACCAGCCAACAGCGCTGTCACAATTTTACCGTTATCACTCATATTATTCTTGCAATTTAGTTTTTAGACCATTATCATTTGTAATATATAACTTTATAACAAAAAACAGACCGAATCGTTTTAATTATTCGAATTTTTATTGAAAGTCAACAACAGAATACGATTCAACAATCTGAAAATTAGACAATTAAAGCAAACTATTCAAATCTGCTACGAATTCCAATTCTTTTATCTCAAAAAGAATGAATCAGGGTTGTTTAGTATGAGATTTTAATCGGAAAAATGATTAAATCTAAAATTGACTTATAAAGTGCTGTATTACCCAGGGATACAAAATTACGGTAATTATCAGTCCTGTTAATGCGCCAAAAAGATGAGCATCGTGGTTCACACCGTCGTTAGAATTTTTTGAAGCCCAAATGCAATAGCCCAAATAAAGAACTGCGAAAATATATGCTGGCATGGGAATAATAAAGAATATCCCTAACAACATCTTAGGATCAAACAGGATAAAACTAAACAACACTGCACTTATAGCTCCAGAAGCCCCTAAACTATGGTAATGAAAGTTATTCTTGTGTTGTAGAATAGTAGGGATATCACTCAAGATTAATCCGACGAGATAGAGTAAGGCAAACAATAGGTGGCCAATCGGTCCACTTGCTGTTACAAAAATACTTTCCAGACCAAATCCAAAATAATAAAAGGTGATCATATTGAATAAAAGATGTGTCCAATCCTTATGAATCAAACCGCTACTCAATACTAAATACCATTTGCTTTTATCTCTGTAGATCGTATAAGGATGAAGCATTAGTTTTCCAAACCATTGAGGATTTGAAAACACATACACACTTAATCCAATAGTCAGCGCAAATATTAAACTAGATACAGGTAGGTTTATTATATAATGTTGTAGCATTTAAAATCGATCTTCTAATAAAAATAAATAAAGTTCCTTAGGCCCATGAGCTCCTAAAACGAGTCTTTTTTCAATATCTGCTGTACGGCTTGGACCAGTTATTACGGAGACCATTGAGGGAAGACTCTCCCCATATTTCTCTTTGATTAAACTTAGCCCATCCTTTACATCCATGACAAGTTGAGAAGCTTTAGCAATCACAATATGAACTTCAGGATAAATACTTAGTCTCCTTCCAGACTCATTTGCATTGCTAATCAGTATGCTTCCATTCCGTGCAATCAATGCCTCACAAGTTGTAATACTTGCCTCAGCCTCCTCTAGGAAACCTTGTTGAGACATTCGGTGAGGAAATCCATATTGATCTAGAAAAATTTGAAGCTCTTTCTCCCAAACATAAATTTTATTTATCTGAAGTTTCTCTACCAGGATAATCAGGTTCTCAATCAAACTGATTTCTCCATCACAATAGATAAATTTTCCCGAAACATTTGAAAACTCATGAGCAAAAGTAATATCTAAAGGCTCCTGGTCATCTTTATAGAGAGGTGTCTCTTCAAATATGGGATGTGGATTTTCCCTCTTCTGAAGCAGTGCTTGCCGAATTTTCTTCAGCATTTTTTCTTTAGCAGTAGTGTTGCGAATATTCATGCAAGGAGAAAACAGATATGGTCAGACTGACCATATCTGTTTTGTTAAATTCAATTTATTCTGGTTCAGAGGTTTTTGGAACCTCTGCATTTGCCTTCAAATCCTCTTGATCAGTTGTCGTAGGTAGATCAAGTTCCGTTTGCGGAACTCCACCCCCATCTGCTCCACCGTTAACAAATTCTTCGTACGTTGTTTTCTTATCAAATGGACGTTTTCCTAATATTTCCTCTAAATCTGCTTGAAATAAAATTTCCTTTTCTAGCAATTTTTCAGCAATCTTAATTAACCCGTCTTGTTTCTCTAACAATAAAGTTTTTGTTCTCTCGTAAACCTCTGAGATTAAAATTCTAACCTCATCGTCGATAAGTTCGGCTGTTTGATCAGAATAGGGTTTCTGGAATTGGCTCTCGCTAGAACTATCTCTAAAGGACACGTTTCCTACTTTATGATTCATACCATAAACAGCAGTCATTGCATAAGCTAATTTGGTAATACGTTCCAAATCATTTTGAGCGCCCGTACTAATCCTTCCAAAAGTAATGTCTTCAGCAACACGTCCTCCCATGGTCATACACATACTGTCAATAAGTTGTTCAGTGGTGTATAGGAACTGCTCTTTTGGCAGATATTGTGCATACCCTAAGGCAGCAACTCCACGGGGAACAATCGAGACTTTCACCAATGGATCAGCATGTTCTAAAAACCAACCAGAAATAGCATGACCCGCCTCGTGGTAGGCAACAATTTTTTTCTCCTCAGGGGATATAATCTTATTTTTCTTTTCAAGTCCTCCAATTACTCGGTCAACGGCATCTTGAAAATCTTGCATCTCAATTGCTTTTTTATTTTTTCGGGCAGCAATTAGCGCCGCCTCGTTACAAACATTGGCAATTTCTGCTCCTGCAAAACCAGGGGTTTGTGCTGAAAGTTTTTTAGCATCTACCTCCTCGGCAAGTTTTAGCGGTTTCAAATGGACATTAAAAATTTGTTCACGACCAACTAAATCCGGCTTATCAATGGACACCTGTCTATCGAAGCGTCCGGGACGTAATAAAGCACTATCCAAAACATCTAGACGATTGGTTGCAGCAAGGATTATAACCCCTACGTTTGTCCCAAAACCATCCATTTCGACTAACAATTGATTTAAAGTATTCTCACGTTCATCATTTCCACCCATTACAGAATTCTTACCTCGGGCACGCCCAATGGCATCAATCTCATCAATGAAAATAATACATGGAGCCTTCTCTTTTGCTTGCTTAAACAAATCGCGTACTCGTGATGCTCCAACTCCCACAAACATTTCCACAAAATCAGAACCTGAAAGCGAGAAAAACGGAACTTGAGCCTCACCTGCCACAGCCTTGGCTAATAAAGTTTTACCCGTACCTGGAGGGCCTACAAGCAATGCTCCCTTTGGAATTTTACCTCCTAGATCGGTATATTTTTTTGGGTTTTTAAGGAAATCCACAATTTCCATTACCTCTTGTTTAGCTTCTTCCAACCCAGCTACATCGTTAAATGTAATATTAATTGAAGATTCCTTATCAAAAAGCTGAGCTTTAGATTTACCTATATTAAATAAAGCTCCTCCTCCACCGGCTCCACCTCCATTCATTCTTCGCATAAGGAAAATCCAAATTGCAGCAAGTATCAATAAAGGTAACATAAAGGAAACGAACCATCCAGCCCATGGGTTAGTACGATCTTGGTAAGAAGCCTCAACTCTTGGTTGATCTGCTGGCAGACTATCCTGAGAAGAAGTTAATTTCTTTTGCAGAATATCTGCTGACGCCTCAGTAAATCTAAATTGGGGGTTGTCCTTGGAGGAAATAAACAAAGGGTTCTCATTCTTTGAAATATCTTTATATTTTTCCTGATCTAATTTATCCGCTTTAATGTATACCTCGACTTCAACCAGGTCATTTGTTTTATAAGCAATAAGCTTCTCGACATCCCCAGGAATGAGCATTTTTGATTCAAACTCATTGTATGTGATTTTTGTGGCAGATTCTCCACTAAACAGATATTGAAGGCCTAAAAAGCCAACTATCATAGCAATCCAAAGCCAAATCATATTAAATTTAGGTGGCATTGGCGTAATTTTTTTACTCGGGACTTTCTTCATTTATAACTCTTAAACTACGTTTCTTTCTTATTATTAAGCACTTTGATAATTGCTTACTTGCGCATCACCCCATAGATCTTCTATGCGATAATGCTCGCGTGTTTCCGTTTTAAATATGTGTACAACAACGTCCACATAATCTAACAAAATCCACTCTCCATTTCCTGCACCTTCCTTGTGCCATGAATCTAATTGAAATGCCTTGTAAACTTCATCTTCTACACTTTTTGCAATCGCATTGACTTGCACGTTTGAATCGGCATGGCAGATCACAAAATAATCAGATAAAGCACCGTTAACTTCTCGCATATCCAACCTCACTATATCGTTGCCTTTTTTTTCTTGCATTCCGTGGATCACCACATCTGCCAACTTCTCTGACAACGAAGTATTTTTATTTTTACTCATTAAGATTTATTATACTTTTGACTAATAAATTACTATAAAAATATTATCCTTTGCAAAATAACACATTTTCCGCAGATTCACTAAGCCAAAACATAATTGTTTTAGACGAAGTTGGCTCTACCAATGATTATTTAAAATCTAAATTGTCAAATTTCAAGCCACTACCAGAATTAACTGCCATAATGGCAATCAACCAAACTCACGGAAGAGGTCAGCGAGGAAATATCTGGCATTCCCAAGCAAACACAAACCTTACCTTTAGCACATTGCTCTATCCTACTTTTCTGCAAACTCACGAGCATTTCATACTGAATGTATTAATCAGCTTGGCTACTTTGGATTGGCTTAAAACTCAAAAAATACAGGCGAAGATAAAATGGCCAAATGATATCATGATCTCCAACAAAAAAATTGCAGGAATCTTGATTGAGAATAACCTATCCGGACAGGTAATTCGTCAATCTATAATAGGAATAGGTATCAACGTAAATCAAATGGATTTCCCCATTGAAATCCAAAATACAGCCAGCTCAATAAAAAAAGAAACTGGACTATCTATTGTTGATCTTAAAATGGCTTGCTTAGAACTTTGCTTAGCAATTGCCAATAGAATTACATCCTTAAGATTACAACAAACCACACCAGATGATCTGTTGCAGGAGTATAACATGTTGCTGTTTCAAAAGGATAAAATGGCATCATATTCATCCAATAATACGATCTTTCAAGCTAAGTTAAGCAAGGTAGAAAAGGATGGGAGCCTAGTCCTTATTCGAGAGGGTAATGCCTTAACTTTTAGATCTAAAGAAGTTGTATTCATTTTGCAATAAAAAGGATACAACTTAACTTTTTACTATTTATAATATTAACTTTGGCCTGAAGTTAAACTATTGTTTACTAATAAAGTCAAATTAAAAAAAGGTTTTTTATGAAAAAAATAAATCTATTAATTACATGTTTAGTTCTCTTTGTTTCCGGGGCATTTGCACAGGTTGAAAATCCTGTAAAATGGTCAGTAGGCTTTAAAAAACTTAACAGTAAAGAAGCAGTTATCTTATTAAAAGCTGATATTGAACAAGGATGGCATATTTATGGGTTAAGTGTTCCTAAAGGAGGTCCGATTTCGACATCCTTTACCTTCACGCCAGCAAATGGTGCTAAGGTGGAAGGCAAAACTGCTTCAAAAGCACCTAATACAAAATTTGAGGATGTCTTTAACATGACTGTTCCTTATTATAACGGACAAGTAGTTTTCCAACAAAAGGTTAAGCTAGTTAATAATAAACCAACCATGGTTAAGGGTGTAGCTACTTTCATGGCTTGTGACAAAGAACGTTGTTTGCCACCTGACGAATATGAATTTGCCGTTACTATAAAATAGTAACTAAAAAATATTCAATAAAAAAAAGCAGGGCAAACCCTGCTTTTTTATTAAGTTTGGCGCAATAAAAATCTTCGTATGTATAGTTTAAAAAATGCATTTTTTGCCATCTGTTGGCTTTTTATTATTTTAATTACTCCCCTTTCTGGATTCTCTCAAGATACACTTATTAATATTGATGACGTAGAGTTTAGTTCTGGCGAATCAACGAGTCAAGAAATTTCAGAAGACACTTTGATTGATTTTCAAGATGTTGAATTCTCCGCTGGTATTGATACCTCATCCCAAGACACAATTGCTGCAAATAAAGCCCAAGACATAGGAACAACGGAGTCTAAGGAGGGTTCGTCTTTGTGGGGAATTTTTATTGAAGGCCTTTTGGGCGGATTTTTAGCCTTTTTAATGCCTTGTATTTTTCCAATGGTTCCTTTAACGGTCAGCTTCTTTACCAAAAAATCAGCGTCAAAGTTAAAAGCCGTTTCTCAAGCATTAACCTACGGGCTATTTATCATTGTCATTTATGTGGCTTTAGGAATGCTGATAACTATAGCATTTGGACCCGAAGCATTAAATGCGCTATCCACCAATGGTGTATTCAATTTCTTCTTTTTCCTTATGCTTGTATTTTTCGCTGCCTCCTTCTTCGGAGCATTTGAAATTACATTACCAAGCGCTTTTGTGAATAAGATCGATGCCAAATCAGATAAAGGTGGACTGGTTGGATACTTTTTCATGGCAGCTAGTTTAGCTGTTGTTTCATTTTCATGTACTGGTCCTATTATTGGAACCGTATTGGTAAATGCAGCCATCAAGGGCGATCGGTTAGGTCCAGCCATTGCAATGTTCGGATTTTCATTTGCTTTAGCTATCCCATTTGTTCTATTTGCGATGTTTCCCACCCTACTTAGGTCTATGCCTAAATCAGGTGGTTGGTTAAACAGTGTTAAAGTTGTATTGGGTTTCTTGGAACTAGCATTAGCACTAAAATTCCTTTCCAATGTAGATCTAGCCTATAATTGGCAGCTTCTTGATCGAGAAGTCTATCTTTCATTATGGATCGTGATTTTTGGTTTGATGGGCTTATATTTGATTGGTAAAATCAAATTTGCTCATGATAGTGATTTGAAACACATGAGCGTCCCTAGAACTATTATTACCATTATTGTGTTCTCTTTTGTTGTATACATGATCCCAGGAATGTGGGGAGCCCCTTTAAAAGCGATTTCAGCATTTCTGCCTCCCATTGGAACTCAAGATTTTGATATAGCGAATGGCCAAATTGGAACCGCTCACAATATCTCTGCAGAGGCGAATAACAGGAAACATTTTAAGCACTTCCATGACCGAGCAACGATCAAAGGAATGGATCCTTATTATGATTATCAAGAAGCATTAGTTGCAGCAAAGGAGCAAAACAAACCCCTGCTTGTTGATTTTACGGGATGGAATTGCGTGAATTGTCGAAAAATGGAAGCGGATGTATGGTCTGATCCAGGAATCAAACAAATGATTAATGAAAAGTTCATTTTAGCTGAACTCTACGTTGATGATTATGATTTGAAGCTCCCGCCGGAAGAACAATATATCTCGCAAACCACCGGTAAAAAAATAAATACTGTTGGTAGGATGAATACTGATTTTCAAATCACAAGATTTAACAGTAATTCACAACCTCTCTATGCAATCTTAGATAATAATGAGGAATTATTAGTGCCGACGAGCGGAGCCAACTATAACATCGATCAATATAGAGCATACCTGCAATCCGCTTTAGATGCTTACCAAAAAAAATAATGTTTGTAACACTAATTTAGAAAGCAATTAAGTAATTCGGTATATTTGACATATGAGCACCATAAAAAACATTGCAGTATTGACTTCAGGAGGAGACTCTCCTGGAATGAATGCCGCTATTCGCGCCGTAATCAGAACAGGTATATATCACGGAATGAACATGTATGGTATCCGTAGAGGATATGACGGATTGGTTCAAGGGGATATTTGTCCGATGGATGCTAAATCCGTCGCCAACATTATTCAAAGAGGTGGAACCATCTTAAAAACAGCAAGAAGTGATGAATTTAGGACTGTTGAAGGCAGAAAAACGGCTTATGAAAATTTACTAAAACTCAACATTGACGCCTTAGTAGTTATCGGTGGTGATGGAACATTTACAGGAGCATCAAAATTTATTGAAGAATTTGATATTCCAATTATAGGGTTGCCTGGCACAATTGATAATGATCTAAGTGGAACAGACTTTACTATAGGATACGATACAGCTATCAATACGGTTATAGATGCTGTCGATAAAATTAGGGATACAGCGGAATCTCATGATCGTTTATTCGTTGTTGAGGTAATGGGAAGAGACTCAGGTTTAATAGCGTTACGTTCGGGCATAAGTACGGGCGCGGAAGCTGTTTTAATACCCGAACTAGAAGTCGATTATGATTCTATAATGAAACGTTTAGACAAATCCAGAAAAAATAAGTCTTCTCGCATTGTTATCGTTGCCGAAGGAGATAAAGAAGGCGGAATGGTTGTAGCAGAAAAAATACAAGCAAATTTCCCTTCCTACGATGTTCGTCTTTCTATATTGGGGCACATTCAACGTGGTGGAAAACCAACCTGTATGGACCGAGTATTAGCGAGTCGTCTAGGAGTGGCAGCTGTTGAGGGTTTAATAGAAGGTCGCAGGGGAGAAATGGCAGGCTTGATCTGTGGAAGTGTTCAATTCACTCCGTTCTCTAAAGCAATCAAACATATTGATAGAGTAAATTCGGATCTGACTAGGATTGTCGAGATACTTTCCTTGTAATTCAGCCAAAATAAAAGACGAAATCCAGATTTATCAAAATCTGGATTTCGTCTTTTATGAGATTACATAAATTGAATACCTCAGTCAAAAGGTCCCTTCTGTTTTTAAAATTATGACTTCCATAAATTTCGATGAGATCTACACTCAAATAATTCTGAGCTAAAATCAGTTAGTGGTGTTTTATTTATCTTAATTGCTTGTTACCTTTGTTAAAAAATCAAACGATGCATATAGTCGATCTCTACCACATATATCAGAAGCACCCAAATATCTGTACCGATACCAGGTCAATCACTCAAGACTGTATATTCTTTGCCCTAAAAGGAGAATCCTTTAATGGCAATCAATTTGCAGCCGATGCTTTAAATCTCGGAGCAAAGTATGTCGTAGTAGATCAGCAAGAATATTATTTAGATAAACCAAATTACATTCTTGTAGATGATGTCTTAACTTGTTTGCAGGAACTTGCTAAATATCATAGGAAACAGCTGACTATTCCAGTAATTGGGATCACCGGAACAAACGGAAAAACTACAAGCAAAGAATTAATATTCAGTGTAGTTTCTCAGAAATACAACGCATTTTGTACAAAAGGAAACCTTAACAATCATATTGGTGTACCACTTTCAATCCTTTCCTTAACAAGGGAAACCGAAATAGCAGTCATTGAAATGGGCGCAAATCATGTAAATGAAATAGCTTCTTTATGTGAAATTTCACAGCCTACCCATGGATTAATAACCAATGTGGGCATCGCTCATCTAGAAGGTTTTGGTTCATTTGAAGGAGTAATAAAAGCTAAAGGTGAGCTCTATGATTACTTGCTTGCTCACCAAGGTTGGGCATTTATACAAGGTGATAATACACATCTAATGCGCATGGCTAAACAAAGAAATCTGCAAAAAACTACCTATTATGGTTCCTCTGAGGAAAATTCAGTAATAGGTAAACTAAATTACGCGAACCCTTATTTAAGTATTTTCTGGAAACAATCAGCCGAAGCGGAACCTTATGAAGTTTCAACAAAATTAACTGGAACTTATAACACCGAAAATATACTCGCTGCAATTGCAATTGGTTTACATTTCAATATAAGTGCAGAACAAATCAATACAGGTATTGCGCAATATACCCCTCAGAATAACAGATCGCAAATTACCAAAACCCCAAACAATACTTTGATTGCTGATTATTACAACGCAAACGCAAGTAGTATGGAAGCCGCACTTCAGAATTTATCCGTAGTGCAGGCTGATAAAAAAGTTGCTATTCTGGGCGACATGTTTGAAATGGGCGATCAAAGCGAACAAGAACATAAGAAAGTGATAGAAAAAGCGAAGACCATTGGTGTAGACCGATTAATTTTTGTTGGAAAAGCTTTCTTTGCTCAGCGAGATTCACGAGCTGAATTTTACCAAAACACGCAGGAATTACTAGATCAACTAAGTCAAAACCCAATCAAAGGGTCTATGATTTTATTAAAAGCCTCCCGGGGTATGGCCTTTGAACAACTCGTAAAAGCGTTGTAAATGATTACGCTAAAGGGAATTCACCATGTTGCAATTATATGCAGCAATTACAAAATCTCGAAAGCATTCTATAGCCAGATATTAGGCTTAGAAATTATTCAAGAAGTTTATCGCGCTGAGTCAAACTCTTATAAACTTGATTTAGCTTGTCAAGGTCAATATTGTATTGAATTATTCTCCTTTGTTGAGGCTTTGGAACGCCCGAGTTACCCAGAGGCAGCTGGATTAAGACATCTTGCTTTTAAAGTTGAAAACATCCAATTGGAAAAGAAAAAGCTTGAGCAGCTGCAAATTATAGTAGAATCGATCCGGATTGACAAATCAACCAACAAAAAATTTACCTTCTTCAAGGACCCAGATGGATTACCAATTGAGCTCTATGAAATTTGATCTGGATTATCGTCCAAATTTAATTGCTTTTCTTTGTTAATTAAGTTGGAAACAGAGGTGTCATTCAAAATTTGAAGCATCGCATTGCGGACCTCAACAAATGTGTCTCGTATACCACAAGCATGCTCTTCTACACATTCCTCACAGGAACGATAAAAATTTAGACTTACACAAGGAAGTAGGGCAATCGGCCCATCGATTAAACGCATCACCTGAGAGAGGTAAATATCTTCAGGCGCTTTGTTCAGACTATAACCGCCACCTGCACCTTTTTTTGAATACAAAATACCGGCATTGCGCATTTCTAAAAGGATCTGCTCCAGAAATTTCTTAGGTATACGTTCCTCCTCTGCAATTTTTCCAATTTGCATAGGTTCATTCCCATAATTCCTGCCTAATACCATTAGGGCTTTAATTGCGTATTTTGTTTTCTTTGATAGCATAAGATAAGCTGATCTGGTCCTACTTCCTCAAAAATATGAAAAATTATAGACTAATTCCCTAATACCTCAACAATAGGTGAACCAATGGACCCGTTAGGCTCCATTATATGCAATAGAGAAGAAATAGTTGGTGCAATATCTGTAATACCTATGGATCGATTCGATTTACCTGGTTTGACACCCCATCCCATAAACAATAATGGTATATGAGAATCATAAGGTGTCCATGTTCCATGCGTTGTTCCAGTGGATCGAGGTGTCCCGTCATACCATTGAGGATCTGTAATTATTTGAATTGCTCCACTGCGTTTACGGTTGTAACCGTTGATTACCTTTTCTCGAAGAGCCTTGGGAATTAACAAATTTTCTCCGCCTTCCATATCCATGACATAGGCTATTCCATCCTCGTTTTTCAATGATTTAATAATGTATTCCTTTACTTCTTGTAGATCTAAATCATTCTGTTCAATCACATCATAGTTGAGGTGAACTTGGTAATTCATCAGGCTTCTAATTAATTTATCATGTCCAAATTCAACTTTTAAACTATCATTCAAATTTCTAAGAATTTGCCTAGAGAAAAAATACCCACCATTTCCTCTCATATCCATATAATAGCGAGAATTGTACGATGCGGCATGATCAGCCGTTAAGAAAAACGTATAATTTCCTTTTCCAACTGTTTTATCTAGGTAGGCTAAGAACTCAGCGAGTTCTTGATCAAGACGAAGGTATATATCTTCAATTTCCACAGAGGACAACGAATATCTGTGCCCTACATAATCAGTAGCTGAGAGGCTAACACATAAAAAATCCGTAGCATTTTTTGGGTTATTCCCCAATTGTTCGTTCTTAATTGCTTGCTTTGCGAAATCAAATGTCAACGTATTTCCGTAAGGCGTAGATTTTATTAATTCATACCCGGCATCTTTCATCAACAGAGATGTTTTTCTTGGAAAAGTTGGACTTTCTTCTCCGGCCCACTTTCCTTCATATACATTATCATCCTTGATGCTATTGCGATTATATGTATCTAATGGATAAAGTGTATTCCAGTCTTGTTTTAAATATTTGTCAGCAAGTTTTTGCTTATTAAACCCTGTAACCCACGCGGGTAATTCTTGCATATAATAAGAACTACTTACCCAATCTCCAGTCTTTGCTTCAAACCAATATGCTGCATCTGCAAAATGTCCAGCAGGTAGTATTCCTCCACGGTCTTTAATCGCAATTCCCACAACCTTTGAATTAAAATTAGTAGCCATTTTTAATTCATCTGTTACTGTTGAGGCTAATAAGTTTCTTGGGGATTGTTGTCCCATTTTAAGGTCTGTTCCGACGCCTTTCACTGTATTGTCTTGGGTACAATACATGGATAATCCCGTCTGTTGTTCGATCCAATCATTTCCAGCTATACCATGAATTGAGGGAACACTTCCAGTGTATACCGAACTATGGCCAATTGCTGTAAAAGTAGGTACATAATCTATCACTGTATTTTCACAGGAGAAACCCTCTCGCAATAGGCGTTTAAAACCGTCCTCCCCATAGCGATCAGCAAAGCGATACAAATAATCCCACCGCATTTGATCAACCATCAACCCTACGACAAGTTTCGGTCTTTCTACTTGAGCGCTAAGCAGCGTAAAACAAGACAGAAATAAAAATAATATACTATTTTTTTTAAGCATTTTAGGTAAATTATGATTATGAATTTAGGTGACGTTTCAAGAAATCACCTGTATATGAATTTTTACAATTGATTAAATCTTCAGGGGTTCCTGTGAAAACAAGTTCTCCTCCTTTTTCACCCCCCTCTGGCCCTATATCAATAATCCAATCCGCGGATTTAATCATATCTAGATTATGTTCTATAACCAAGACAGAATTTCCCAGTGCTATCAACGCATTAAATGCTTTAAGCAATTTGCTAATATCATGGAAATGCAATCCTGTGGTGGGTTCATCAAATATAAACAATGTTTTTTTTAGGTTATTTCCTTTGATGAGAAACGAGGCCAATTTTATACGTTGTGCCTCTCCTCCGGATAATGTACTCGAGGATTGTCCCAATTTTACATACCCTAAACCAACTTCTATTAAGGGCATTAATTTATTCAGAATTTTAGTTTGATCAGCAAAGAAAACAGCGGCCTCGTCTACACTTAAATCCAAAACATCTGCAACTGATTTCTCGTGATATTTGACGTCCAACACATGCTGTTTAAACCTTTTACCATCACATACCTCACAAGGCAAGGTAATGTCAGCCATGAATTGCATTTCGATCTTAACAGACCCTTCACCTTGACAATTCTCACAACGACCACCCTCCACATTAAAAGAGAAGGCGGAAGGTTTTAACCCATTCGCTTTTGCCGCAGGTAATGTCGAATAAAGTGAGCGGATTTCATCCCATGCTTTGACATAGGTTACTGGATTGGACCTTGTGGATCGTCCAATTGGGTTTTGATCGACCATTTCTACTTGCTCAATTTGGTCAATTGCTCCCTCAATCCCATCAAATAGACCTGTTTGTTCACCAGTGTAACTTCCTAATGTCTTCTGCAAAGCCGGATAAAGTATCTTTTTAACAAGCGATGTTTTACCCGACCCAGATACACCGGAAACTACAGTGAATATATGCAATGGAAAATCGACTGTTAATCCATTAAGATTGTTTTCCCTAGCACCCTTAATCTGAATACTTTCATTCCACTTCCTTCGTTTCTCAGGTACCTTTATTTGCAATTCGCCTGAAAGGTATTTACCTGTTAAACTGTCATTATCTGCTATAATTTGTTGATGCGTACCGGCAAAAACAAGTTCTCCACCGTTTACGCCTGCCTCAGGACCAATATCGATTAAGTAATCTGCTGCCTCCATCATCTCTTGTTCATGTTCAACAACAATAACCGTATTTCCAGCATCACGCAAAGATTTCAATACACCGATTAATTTCTGGGTATCACGAGGATGTAGCCCTATACTTGGTTCATCCAATACATATATCGAACCAACTAATGAGCTACCTAATGAAGTAGCCAAATTTATTCTTTGAGACTCACCGCCCGATAAACTGTTGCTAAGTCTATTCAAAGTCAAATAACTCAACCCTACATCACAAAGAAACTGAAGTCTATTTGTTATTTCGGACAGTAATCTCTTTGCGATCATTGACTCGGTATCGTCAAGTTTGATGTTCTGAAAAAGACTAAGTGCATGATCTAAAGGAAGTAAAACGATCTCATCAATAGAATGTCCATCGATTTTTACATACGTTGCATCTTTACGAAGCCTAGTTCCCTTACATTCCGGACAATTTGTCTTGCCTCTATAACGAGACAACATAACCCGATATTGAATTTTATAGGTTTGTTCTTCAAGCTCTGCAAAAAAAGCATTTAATCCGTCGAAATATTTATTCCCTTGCCAGAGTAGGTCTTGTTGATCTTTTGTTAAATCGTTATAAGCCCTATGAATAGGAAAATCAAATTTCAAGGCATTCTTAATCAGCTTATCTAGCCAAGCTCCCATTTTTTCACCACGCCAGGGTGCAATTGCTCCATCATAAATTGAACGACTCTTATCGGGAATAACCAAGTCAGGATCTATCCCTATCACCTTACCATAGCCTTCACAACGTTTGCACGCACCGTATGGATTGTTGAAACTAAAAAAATTGGAACTTGGTTCTTCAAATTGGATACCATCGAGTTCAAATTTATCTGAAAAGGAAAACTCTTCTTGGTTAACTTCGACTATACAAATCCCCTTTCCTTCAAAAAATGCAGTCTGCACAGAGTCACTTATTCGATTTATCGTATCCTGACCATGATCCAAAACAACCCGATCAATAACAACATGAATATCATCAGCTGTAAAATTGAAATTTTTGATGGATTTGTCTTCCAACAACGATTCGATCTTTTGAATGGTATCTTTAAATTTCACCCGAACAAACCCTTTTTGAAGCAAAAGAGACAGTTCTTCCTTTAACAGCCTGTTATTACTTGGGTTCAAAGGGCAATATATGGTGATTGTGGTATCTGCTTCATAAGACATTAATTTGTCCACAACCAAGCTTACCGTATCTCTACGCACCTGCTTTCCTGAGATAGGAGAGAAAGTACGTCCAATCCGGGCATACAATAGCTTTAAGTAATCATAAATTTCTGTTGAAGTCCCTACTGTTGATCTGGGGTTACTTGAGATAACCTTTTGCTCAATTGCAATTGCCGGAGCTATTCCTTTAATATAATCTACATCAGGTTTATTCATCCTACCCATAAACTGACGGGCGTAAGAAGAAAGACTTTCTACATATCTACGTTGACCTTCTGCATAAAGGGTATCGAAGGCTAATGATGATTTACCAGATCCTGACATTCCGGTAATAACGACCAACTTATTCTTGGGAATATCAACATCAATATTCTTTAGATTATTAACACGGGCACCTTTAATTTGAATGTGAGTCTTGGGTGTAAGAATTGCATTTTTTAGCATAACTTTCAAAGTTATACAAATCTGTCCAAAAACACATCCCTCTATTTAGAATTAAATTAACAGACTACAACATAGTTACAAAATTTACCTCGGCAACTTCTCTGGACGGGCCATCCGGTATTTTGATCCTGTAATCGTCTCCAGAAAGGCTGCAACCTGTTGAATCTCTTCTCTGGAGAGATCAAGCTTTTTCATCAAGGGATCTGTATGAGGATGCATTGGATCAGCCATCTGCTGTGCGTTTTTCGGGTTGGTTATAACCATTCCGCTGTTATACATATTAAGTATTCCAATCATGTTATCAAACAAGCCGTTGTGCATCCATGGTCCTGTATTCATGATATCACGTAAAGAAGGGGTTCTAAACTTACCAACATCTGAAGGATTTTTTGTCACCTCATATCGTCCCAAATCTTCATATTTACGTTTGTAATAAGTCAAACCAATATTATGAAATTTCTCATCGGTAAAGTACTTCCCATTATGACAATTCATACAACGAGCCTTGGTTCGGAACAAATGCAGACCAGCCAGTTCCTTATCATTAATTGCTTGATAGTCGCCGTCTAAAAATTGGTCAAATCGACTTCTGCGACTCGTAAGAGTTCTCTGGAAACTTCCAAGGGCAGAAACAATTTCGGGCATGGAAAAATCATCTTCACCAAAGGCCTTCAAAAATAGCTCGCGATAAGCTGGAATTGCTTTCAGTTTAGGAACCAATTTCGTTAAATCCATCGCCATTTCATTATGTGCTTCGATCGGGCTGAGTGCCTGTTCTTCTATTGAATGGGCTCTTCCATCCCAAAACATTGACTTCCGTTCTGCCACATTTAGTAGAGATAACGTATTGCGGGTTCCTACTAGATGATCATTTCCAACAGGTACAGTTGAATGGTCAGCCCAAGATGTTTGCGGATTATGACATGAACTACAAGAAATTTGATTTGAACCAGATAGTATTGGATCAAAGAACAATAGCTTTCCCAAAACGACTTTTGGTTGTTCCATCATAGAGAAATAACTTGTATCTAATTTTTTGATAGATTCAAACTCTTTCCAAATGACTCCCGAATCAATGGTCGGTTTTGGCCAAAGATGCGTCGGTTTACTATACATTGCACGTAAGTCTTGAATGTTGTTGCTTAGAAATGCGGTACTAAGTATGCTGAAACCTATCGCTAATGCTATAAAAAACCCTCTCTTCATTATTTTTTATCTTAAAATACCAATCCTAAGCTGACATTAAACATTTCTTGATTTATCTTCCATGTCTTTTGCATCTGTAAACTCAAAAATGGTTTAATTTCTTTTGTTACCGTAAAATCATAACGCCCTTGAACAAACAAGCTAAAAGGCTCAGCTATTAGATATTGATTATTTAATATCAATAAATCTGTCAGTCCTGTGCTCGGTTTTGTTCCAGAAAAATAAGACTCTTGTTGAATTACCTTTTCCTTTTTCAAATTTAAACTAAATCCCAATAAGCCGCTATTAATTTCCTTAAGAAATTGTCCTTGCATCCCAAAGGTCATCTTATCAACCGCTTGTTCTCTAAAAGGAGAAAGATATTGTTCTTTGAATGGAGTATAGGAAACATAAGGTTTGAGTGACCAATTGGACCTGCCCAGAAAGGCCTCTAACTGATAGTTAAAATTATAATATCGATACGAAGACAGTTCAGAAATTTTCTCGTATCCAATATCGTTTCCTTGGTTACTGAATAACCCTTCGATCCCCTTTTTTGTCTGCAAATTAAGTGCTCCTAAAAAACCATATCTAAATCCATTATTCTCAGCAGAATAACCCAGACGACTCTCGAGATAATGATCCATCCAATCATTACTGTGATCTCTGGATTTCAATAAGATCCGGTATCCATTGAACCATTTCCATCCAATGTGTGCAAACCAACCCTTATTTCTTTTAGGAACCAAGGACAAGCTGGCCTCAGCCCCAGTGAGTTCGTAAAGGATTGCATCATTCGTATCAGAAAAACCTGAAAGTAAACTATTATAACTGCCTAACCCATTTAAATAAACCACTGGAGGTCTCCCTAGCACATTTACAAATTTTAGCAAGTTTCTTTGTTTATAATATCGAAATCCAATAGTTCCACTCAGAACATAATCTGAGAAAAGCTGATAAGCCCCCCCTGCCCTTAGGTGTAGATCAGATGAATTATTATTTGGTCTAGGATCCACTTTTCGATGGGATAAATTCGCTTTATAACCTCCTTGGAGGCCATAGGTCCAACGTTTAATTTCCTTAGCAATCCCTCCTGAGAATTGATACGTCTCAGAAAATAAATCGCCTCCAACAGAGTCGGAAGTTACATAAGGAAAAACAAGATTATAATCAGAGGTTTCATTAAACCGTACCTGTTTGGACTTATAGTTCTCATAAGTTGCCTCCCCCCAAACTGTATAATCATCAAAAGTGTTATTCTGGTAAGAGCTCGTTGTGATCTTAAAACCTTGGTCTCCTTTACCTAATTGTTGATTGTAAACTTCTTT
Source organism: Sphingobacterium sp. GQ94 (assembly GCF_059758715.1). Lineage (NCBI taxonomy): Bacteria > Pseudomonadati > Bacteroidota > Sphingobacteriia > Sphingobacteriales > Sphingobacteriaceae > Sphingobacterium > Sphingobacterium sp. GQ94. The sequence continues at coordinate 144,511 of NZ_JCAXEC010000008.1, read as the reverse complement.
ATTTTCATATCGATACGAGATATCCACTGGTGTAGCAGAATATTGGTGCAGATAGGGCTGTAAAGCAGGCGTTTTATAAAAGCTGTTTCTAACAGCTTGTATTTGATCCGTTCGCTCCACAATAGCACTATATGAAGTTGAATCTTGAGCCCTCAATGAAATGCAGGAGCAACATGCTATCAAACCAATGGATATCGTCCTTAACATATTATTTCATTAGGGATGCCTTAACAGCTGGCGTAAAATCATCTGAAGAATTGTTATTGTCCTTAAGAAGAGGTTTACCGTTCGCTAGTTCTCCTAAGGATTTACGAATCACGGCTTTGCCATATCTTTCATCATCGCTTTTTAGCATACCTGCATAACTCCAACCCATGTCTAAAGCTGGGGAGGTAACAATCCATTCAAAACCAGATTTAACAGAAAGATTTACCGCGTCAATAACCAATGAATTAGGGATTTTATAGGAGTCAAAACTTAAAGTTGTGCCTAGAGCTGTTTGATAGCTATACGAATATGTATTATTTGCTTTAAACGTTTCTATGTCCTGATTTTCTGGTAATCTACCCATAATATAAGCCGTATATCCCTGGTTATGCATCAACATATTCCCTGAAATATTAATAGCGTTTACCACGTCTGGGTTATCAACATTAATAGAACCAATAAGCTCTATTTCCAAATCTGCTTGACGAAGGTCAAAAGAAAGTGGATTGGATTCGGTATGGTCTATCGCGTTATTTGCTATAACGAAATCCTCTCCTGGCAGAACAGGAAATTCCTGACCGGAACCTGGAACCAATATAATCTCATTTGAAGAAAAAGCCTCGTTCATGATATCAGGAGTATACAATCGTTTGGTAATGGTCAAAAAGTCCGATTGTGCAATAAAAATCCCGTCGGCATACAGGGTATCCATAGAATTATTATGAAGAATAATGTATTTATCTCCATTGTATTTTTTTCCTTCTGGAGTTAAGGTACCTGTAAAGAACAGCTCCTCAAAAACGAAATCTGCAGAAGGATCAGATAAGAACAATTCGAGTCCAATGCTGGTTGCATCTGAATTTATATCAATTCCTGATTTCATCGCATTTACCTGAATTGATTTTGAATCACCTCCCTCTTCTGTGAAAGTAATATCACCACTCAATGATGCTGTATAATTACCATAAGGAACATTCGTAATGGCTGAATCCCGGCCTTGTGGGATCTCGATCACTGAAGAAACACCTGAATTACTCTCCTTCAAGGTGACCTTTATATTACTAAGTTCGTAGGTGCCTTGTAGATTTGATTTATCTAGGTGTACAATTAAATCCGACTTTGAGATCAGAAATTTGTCTTTCATACAGGCAGAAAGTGAAAAGACGATGAGTCCAAGCAACAAAAATTTATACTTTTTCATAACTATATATTGAGTAATTAAATTTTAATATTTATTTCCATCCCAAAATAAGGCGCATCTTGCGCCTGATCATTCCGATAATATCGATTTCCATATAATGTATAGTTGGGTTTGTATACAAATAATCGGTTGACGAACATAGCTACTCGAATTTTATCTTTAATAACTTTAGTTGCTTTAATATTCATCAGTAAATCAATCGGACTAGTGTGTTTTCTATATAAATTCGGATCTATTTTAAGATCAAAATTCCGTAATACTGGGTCTTCTCGATCCTGTTGAGTATATGGTTTGTACTGACCTTGTATATCGAAATACCCAATAGGCAAGTCCTCTCTAACTAATCTTTGATTTGATTTGAACCAGAGGCTTTGTAAGCTAACTGATATATTTAAGCCAAGTTTCGGAAGATAAGAATCTCCTGTTAGATTTGTGTTGAACGTTTCATTGTGTCCGCCACTATTTTCATCAGCATACATGGCTAGATATTGCCTAAACTTCCCATCTGAAAGAACATTTGTGAGGGTACTATACACGGGTTCAGAATTCCGATTAAAGCTCTTGAACCATGCACCATTGATTGTAAATCTAGTATTGATTCCTTGAATTCTCTTGGATGAAAATTGGTACTCTATACCCTGTTTATTCATGGAACTGCCGTTCCCTATTTGATTATAGCTGTGGTATTCAGCTTGGTCCTCATAACCAAACTCCGAAATTTCGGGGGCCTTGGTTATCGTATTGGGATCAACCGAGCTCAGATCATATTTACGAAAGTCGATAATCTGGTAAATATTCGAGCTTCTGAATCCATTATTCATTTTTTCATTAAAATAGGTAATAGAAAAGAAATTTCCTTCCAGATCAAAATGAGCACCCAACTCCCATTTCTTGTTTTTTGAAGGCTGAATAACATAATTACTTGGGTCCGTTATAATTGTCCTTCCCCAAGCCAAGCGGTAATTAGGATTATTATGGTAATAACTTAATTCTGGGCGATCAAGATAATGAAGGTTGGGGTATAAATAATTTTGTGTTGGATTCAAAATTTGTAAACCAAACCCTCCAGATATATTTGTTTTCAACTTTTTTCCGAATACATTCACCGACCCCAAATATAACTTACCATTATACCTTGGTTCCATATAGAGTTTGTTTGCAATATTAAATTTCGAATCTAAATTGGCGAGCATATAAGACCTAAAACCTACGCTATTCTCGAATAATAATCCAGCAATTTTAACAAAAAACTTATCTTCAGCAAAAATAGAAATAGTGTTCATGGAGGGTATTTGAGAAAAATCCCTTGGTCTTGCGTTTATATTTGCAGAAATGGGTCTATCCAAATCATAATTTTGACCTGTCCCCAAATTTTTTGCGAATGCATATTCTACTCCTAATTTGATCTGATGTTTTACCCCGAGCAACACACTCCAATTGGTCAAAAATTTTGCACGGATATCAATCGGCTTGTCATCCACTTTCATATAGCCAACATAGGTTGGGATAGAAAAGTCGGCTTGATGACTTCCAGGAGTCAAAGAGTTCATCAAAATTGATCCAGTGCTAGCCTGTACTAACTTCTCAATTTCAAGCTGGTTGTCATTATAATTCAAGTTAAACGATAACGATGCATTTCTGAGTCCGTTTCCCGATTTGGTACGATAAAATTTAAAATTATTTCCCACACCCAAAAAACGCTTATTATTTTTATAACTATCCGTGGATTGGAAATCATTATCGGGATCCATCCGCTCATCATCCAATGTCGTATTAAACTCTATTTGATGAGCCCAAACGAATCGATAATTCTTATTTCCCCAAGATTTCTCCCCTCGAATGGAGGTATTTATTCTCTTAAACTGATTAAAAATATCCGTTATATCGCTATTTGACAAGAGGTAAGCCGCATCTACATTCAACGTATAGTTTTTTAAGTCAAACCCTTTACCTAAACTAAACAATTTACTATAACCATCTGCTTTGATTCTAGCTGACCACGGTTCATAGCCTTTAATTCGCTCAATTAACACGACACCACTTGTTAAATTACCATATTCAGCAGACGGGATACCTCGTATAATTTCAACACTTTCAATATTATCCGTGCTAATGCCACGCATATCAACGCCAATATTCGATATACCGCGATTCCGATGCATCGTATTTTCGCTAAGCCCAAAGCCACTAACAGGATCAATCAACGATTGCGAATTTAAAATCATTCCATCCACATTAAACATCGTCCCCAAAGCATGTGGAGAATAGGTCGAGTTTTGATCTGCCGAACGCAAATTGATGCCATTTACCACTCCCAAATTAGGGTTCGCAGTTCTTCCTCCAGGTAGTAACTCCAATATATCCGTAAAACTTGATGGCTGTAAATGCTGCATCGCTTGACGATTAATTAGTGAACTACTGCCCATATTTTTGGATTCTCTTGCCGTCACATATACCTGTTCAATAATAATTTGTGCCTCGTTAAAGGAAATATCGATAGATCTATTTTTATCCAGTTTATAGGTTCTAACGATGGGTTTAAAAGAAATATGAGAAAATTTAATTTTGTAGGTATCAGCGGGTAAATGTTGAATTTCAAAATAGCCTTGGTCATCACTTAAACTATAGTATGCCGAATTGTTTAATACCTCAATATTAACATTGGATAAAGGCAATCCATCTGCATCTTTAACGAATCCAGAAATTGAATAAAACTGTGCAATTAAACCAAGCGGCAAAAGAACAGATACAATCAGTGAGTAAAGGTATTTTATCAAGCTGTAATAAGACTAATTCTAAACAGTGCAAAATAACGCAAAATTTTTTAGTTTATTAATTTTGAATCACAAATAAATCGAATTCATTATTTTACTCGCGTAATCTATTCTTCAATGGTCTTAAGAAAATATACCAGATGCGTGTCCAAAAGGGAATAATTTACTCTGCTTCTTCTCGGTCTTTCTCCTGTTCAAGTTTCTGCAATAGTTTCTCTACTTCTGCTTCTGAGTCAGTTAACTTTGCTTTACATATTGCCAAAAGTGCAGTTGCCCTATTAATCTTTAGCGTCAGTTCATCTACAGCAACATCACCAGACTCAATTTCAGAGACTATTTCTTGTAATTCTTCAAAAGCTTCCTTATAGCTATATTTATTTTCCATTTTTCGTTTCAATTTTTGACTCTAAAGGGTTGACTTGTTTTACCTCTGACAAGAACACACCGTCTTCTATTTGTATTTCTAATAGGTCACCAAGGGTGATTTGCCTTAAATTACGAATGGACTTCCCGTTGAGCCGAACAACAGCGAAACCTTTTTTTAATAAATGAATTGGATTTACCAAATTTAGCACCCTTTCTACATGTTGTAATTCTAAATAACTTTCCTTTAGAACCTGTCTGCTGTATCGTTGCAAATTAAATTGTATACTATTGAGTCCCGATTTCTCTCTGAGCAAGAACGTCTTACTGTTCCAAGAAATTGCTGAAACCATCTGACCTAGTTTGCGGGTTTGTTCATCAAATGTTTTCCGTGCAGCTCGCACTATTCGCTCTTGAGAAAGATCTAATGGAATAGCGAAATTATGAAATTTCTGCAATAGAAAGTCAGCAAGTTCACTTGGAGTTATGGCATTTTTATAAGCAACCATTTCACTGACAGTCTCATTTGTAGAATGGCCTATTCCGGTCAAAACGGGAATAGGAAAGATGGCAATCGCTTTGGCGAGCAAATAGTTATTGTAAGCGGTTAACCCAACATCACCCCCTCCACCACGGATAATAGAGACAGCATCATAATTTTCTATATGATTTGCAATGACCTCTAACTGCTTAATAATAGATAGAACAGACTTATCCCCCTGTAATAAGGCAGGATATAATGTGTATTCAAGTTTATACCCCCATGGATTTCCTTGAATGATCTTTAAAAAATCGGATAATCCCTTACTTGTTTCTACTGAAATTATGGCTAATCTTTTAGGAACAAGTGCTAAGTCTAAATTTTTATTTGCGTGGAAAAGACCCTCTTCTTGGAGCCTCTGTATACTAGCACGCTTTTCTTTTTCAAGTTCTCCCAGTACAAACGTTGGATCTATATCTACTATCTTTAAACTAAATCCATAGAGAGGATCATAAGTGATCGCGGCCTGGAAAAGCATCGTTATACCCTCGCGTAGGGGTTCTCCCAAAACGTCCAAAAATTGCTTGTTTATGCGCTGATAATCCGCTTTCCATAAAATGGATCGCATTTCAGCTAAAATTTTACCTTCTTTTTTTTCCAATAATTCAGGATAACAGTGACCCGAATGCGTATAAAAGTTTAGCTTATTCATTTCAGCCTTAATCCAATACAGACTTTTATAACGCTCAGTTATAGTCTTTTGTATACTACGCGAAACCTCTAAAAGTGTAAAAATCGTTTTATTGTCCAATAATTCAGGCATAGATCAAATATACTGAATATTTACACGTTGGACATGCGTTTTTGTGCGTTTTATTTGTAGTTTTACATAGTTAAAGCCAAATCATTATGAATCGTACAGTCAATTTAATAGTAATATTATTCTTATTTCTGGTTACATCTGCAACAGCACAATTTAAACAAGTGCTCACCAACAAAACCCGATTAGTCCAAAACAAAAACGAGATTATTCCACTTACAAGATTGGACAAGCATAAGATTGCAGTAGTAACAGTTGACAACCAAAAGTTCGCCCCGTTTATCAAACAGCTACAACGGTATGCCCCGGTGGAAAGCTTCACTTTCGATCAATATGATGAGCATACTAAATTTTATAATACAATCATCATCGCCGCTGGTAGCAAAAACTTGAGACCCGATTATCTTTCAATGATTTTGCAATCTGCGGTAAACAACAAACAGGTTATATTGTGTCAATTCGGAGAAGAAAATAAATTTTCTCAACTGGGATTTCAAAGATCTAACTTAGCGCCTTATTTATCCTTACTCTCAAGTCCTGATATCACACAGCAGGGTCAAGAAAATATGGGTATGTCCATTTTTGCAGGACTGGGAATAACTGAGGGAGAAAATAAAACCACCCAAACTCGCCTACAATATACGCATGGCAAACAGTCCGGTTTAGACATTGAAAACCTGACCAAACAGATTGATGCTATAGCTTTAGATGCTATCGAAAACCATGCTGCACCTGGAATGATGATAATGGCCATAAAAAATGGTCAAGTGATTTTTGAAAAGGCCTATGGCTATCACACCTACGAGAAGAAACAAAAAAACACTATTGAGGATATTTATGACTTAGCCTCCATTAGCAAAATTGCGGGGACGACTCCCGTAATTATGCATTTACAGGAAAATAACGTCATCAATTTAGACAGTACCATGGGATATTATCTTTGGCAAGCCAAAGAAAGTAACAAAGCAGATATCCCTTTACGATCTGTCCTTCTGCATGAGGCAGGTTTTACACCCTTTATACCATTTTACAGAAATTTAAAACCAGGAGATGTTGTCCATTCAAAAGACGAAGCACATCAAATTCAACTTGCCGATAACGCCTATTTGAAGAACAATTATTATCAAGAAATAATGTGGCCAGCTATGCTTGAATCGAAGGTGAAACCTATTGGCAACTATGTTTATTCAGATATCAGCATGTATGTTATGAAAGAAATCGCCGAACATGAGACGTCAACACCAATTCAAGACTATATTCAACAAATTCTTTATAAGCCCATCGGCATGAAAACTGCAGGTTATAACCCAAGAGAAAGATTCGAAAAAAAACGCATGGTTCCTACGCAAAATGATACCGTATTTCGTAAGACTCTCCTAGAAGGTTTTGTGCATGATGAGGGAGCAGCTATGGCAGCAGGAGTAGCAGGTCATGCTGGTTTATTTGCCAGTGCTAATGATTTAGCAATTTATGGTCAACTGTTACTGAATCGTGGTAAATATGGGGGAGTTCGTTATTTTAAACCAGAAACAGTCGATCTATTTACTTCCAAACAGTCGGAAAGCAGTCGTCGCGGTCTTGGGTTTGATCGTTACGAGGAGAAACCAAACTCAGAGTATCCCTCAAAATTAGCGAATCCTTCAGTATTTGGTCATACGGGTTATACAGGTACCTGTATATGGATTGACCCCAAAAATCAGTTTATATATATATTTCTTTCCAACAGAGTTCACCCCCAGGTTAGTACAAAACTATATGAGCTCAATGTAAGAAGCCGAATACAAGATTTACTTTATCAGACAATAAATAATCAGAAATAATGAGAGTCTTCTACATAATAATCCTTTTATTTTCGGTGCCTTCCATTCATACTTTTGCACAGGACTACAAACAGATTCATCAAAACATGATTGTTGTAGATGGCCATAACGATGTTATTTATGAAAGCATATTGCCAGGAAAAGACATTTCCAAACGACTCACGACAGGACATACTGATTTACCCAGATTACAACAGGGAGGGGTAGATGTTCAAGTATTTGCCGTTTGGTCAGACGACAAAAAATGGAAAGAAAATGCGTTCAAGCATGCCAATGATCAAATAGATGCCCTTTTAGAACTTATTAACAAAAATCAAGATAAAATTGAACTCGCAAAAAGTAGCGAAGATATCCATCGGATCGAAAAACAAGGCAAAATAGCGGCTATTATTGGGATTGAGGGAGGAAATATGATTGAAGAAAGTTTAGATAACCTAGAAAGTTTATATGCTCGTGGAGCAAGATACCTTACACTTACCTGGAATTACAACTTACCTTGGGCAACTGCAGCGGCACAAGAAGTAAAAACAAAAGGCTCAAAAGGCAAAGGCTTGACTACCAAAGGGAAACAGATAATAAAGAAAATGAATGATTTGGGTATGATGGTGGATCTATCTCATGCAGGAAAGCAAACATTCTACGACGTTTTAGAAATCAGTACTAAGCCCGTTTTAGTTTCTCACAGTAATGCAGCTCATTTAACCCCACATTACCGAAATTTGGACGACCAACAATTAGTAGCACTCAAAAAAAACAAGGGGGTAATAGGTGTAAACTTTTATTCAGAGTTTCTGGATTCCGATTACACAAAAAGAGTAAAAGATTTGTACGAACAGGACCATAAGGCAGAGAAGGATTCAAAACAGCTCTCAACGGGTATGATGTACAGCCGATTAAGCTTGGATAAAAAGAATAAAGCCAATGTACCTATAGTAAATTTACTAGATCATATCGACTACCTTGTGGGTAAAGTCGGGATCGATCATGTAGCTATTGGCTCAGATTATGATGGAATTGAATCTCCCCCGCAAGGACTTGAAGATGTCTCAAAACTGCCTGTACTGACACAACAACTGTTAGGAAGAGGCTATAGTCAGCAAGATATCGCGAAGATTATGGGTTTAAACTTTTTGAGGATTTTAAAGGAAAATGAAAATTAACCTATCCTATATTATTCCTGATCCTCCAAACGTTGCAAATCCTCGTAATTCACCTCAAGCTTATTCACTAAGCGTATATAGAGCAGTTTATAATATCGTTTGATTAGACTAATCAACAGCCAGCCGACAAGAAATAATATCCCGCTTAAGAATACAATGTATAAAATAACTTGTGCAAAATTCCAAGTGCTTATATCTGTGTTTAAAAACCGAGAAATTCCTGATAATGCAAGTGAATAAATAATTATATAGATATTAAATTTGATGTAATCGCCTACTGTTTTTCGAGTCGCAATAATGTTATTAATTAAAACCGTAGTGCTATTTGTGTTCTTTATCTGCTTGTAGGCTTTAAAAAAACAGTAAATAAAATAAAAGGTTACAAAATAAAGAAGTACATCAACTAATTCAGAAAAAAAACGGAGTGCCCCAGGATTAGTTTCTATATCCGCATCATAAAAGTAAACGTATACATTTAAACAAATTCCTAGAAATAGTTCAATCAAACTAATAATAAAAATCCACTTTACGAGCGATGAAGAGCTTTTATGTAGCATTTCTCTAATTTCATCCGGTTTATATTTTGGAAAATCTTGGTCTTTTTGCCAATGTTTTTTTAATAAGTCTATACCGTCCATTATATAACCCCTTTCTTTTTTAACATTTCTTTTAATTTCTTCTTTATACGATTCATTTTTACTCTTGCGTTCACTTCAGAGATTCCCAATGTTTCAGCAATTTCCACATATTCTTTATCTTCCAAATACATGTAGACAAGGGCTTTATCGACATCCGAGAGCAAACGAACTGATTCATATAAATACTTAAGTTGCTCCTCCTCATTCGAATTGTATTCCTCATAACGAATATTGAGAAAAGATGGATCCATTTCTACCGTTGAAATTTTGCTTCTATTTCCTCTAAACAATGAAATAGCAGTGTTCAATGAAACTCTATAAGCCCATGTGGAAAATTTTGAGTCTCCTTTAAACTTTGGGTAAGATTTCCATAACTGGATAACCATTTCCTGAAATAAATCCTGATGCGAGTCCGAATCAGCGGTATATAGCTTACATATTTTATGGAGAATATTTTGATTTTCCTCCAATAGGCTCACAAATTCTATTTCTAGTTTAAGATTCATCTGTAAATATAAGTCGGTAATAATAAGGTAATGTTACAACATCTGAATACATTTTTCTAATTTAGCTCAATGGCAAAATCAAAATCAGCATATTTCTGTCAATCCTGTGGTTATGAATCACCAAAATGGCTCGGTCAATGTCCTTCATGCAAACAGTGGAATTCCTTGGTTGAGGAGGTCGTGGAGAAGGCTTCTTCTAGGATCCCGCAGTGGAGGAGTTTAACAAATTCTTTGTCTGGGGAAAGCAAGAGGGTAAATAAGGCTGCTATCATTCATGAAATTGTATATACAGAGGAACAGCGTATTCACACACCAGACCAAGAATTTAACCGGGTTCTAGGTGGAGGAATTGTTCCGGGTTCATTGGTTTTAATTGGAGGAGAACCGGGAATTGGGAAATCTACTCTGATGCTTCAATTAGCCTTATCGATTCCAAAAATCAAGACCTTATATATTTCGGGAGAGGAAAGCGAACAGCAAATAAAAATGCGAGCAGAAAGATTATCCCAAAGCTCAAATGCAAACTGCTTTATCCTGACAGAAACTTCCATGCAAAATATTTTCAAACAAATAGAACAAGTCAAACCAGATTTGGTGGTCATTGATTCCATTCAAACTTTACATACGGACCAAATCGAATCTTCTCCAGGTTCCGTATCACAAGTACGAGAATGCACTGCAGAACTGCTTAGATTTGCTAAAGAGACTAACACTCCTGTTTGTATAGTTGGTCACATTACTAAAGATGGGGCAATTGCTGGCCCGAAGGTACTAGAACACATGGTGGATACTGTATTACAGTTTGAAGGCGATAGAAACCACGTTTATCGTATCATAAGAGCTGTTAAAAACAGGTTTGGTTCTTCTTCTGAATTGGGTATTTATGAAATGCAAGGCAATGGTTTGCGAGAGGTCACGAATCCCTCAGAGATCATGTTATCACAAAGAGAGGAGCCTGTTAGTGGAATTGCGGTTGCCGCAATGTTAGAAGGGATGAGACCGATTATGATAGAAGTCCAGGCCTTAGTCTCCAATTCCGCTTATGGAACACCTCAAAGAAGCTCCACTGGATTTGATACCAAACGTTTAAATATGCTCCTTGCTGTTCTAGAAAAGAGATTCGGTTTTAGGCTAAGTACACTTGATGTCTTTTTGAACATTGCTGGTGGATTAAAAGTAGAGGATCCTGCAATAGATCTAGCCGTGATAGCCGCACTTATTTCCTCCCAACAAGATATCCCATTATCCTCAACCATTACCTTTGCCGGAGAGGTTGGTCTATCTGGAGAAATAAGAGCAGTAAACAGGATTGAACAACGAATTCAAGAAGCGGAGAAACTCGGATTCACACAAATTTTTATTTCGAAATACAATACGAAAGGATTAGAGATTAAAAAACATGCAATACTAGTTCGACCTGTAGCAACTTTGGAAGATATTTTCAGAATTTTACAGAACGAACACTCGCCGATTTCATCCAACTCTTAACCGGATCCCAATAACGATCAGGAAATAAGTATTGGTATAATCCAGAAAACACTTTTAAAAGCAAGAGAGTTCTTTTTACGATGGCTTTTAATTCCGAAATGGAGTATTAAAAAAGGGGAATTAAGTCTGAACTTAATTCCCCTTTTTAGATTCCACGAAAGTATATTATTTTATAATTTCAGCGAGTTTTGCCTCCAAGGCCGCGCCGCGAAGATTTGAAGCGATGATTTTTCCATCAGGACCTATTAAAAAGTTCTGAGGAATTCCTTTAATTCCATAAAGATCTACAACCTCAGATTGCCAGAATTTCAAATCTGAAACATGAGACCATTGCCCTAATTTATCATCAGCAATCGCTTGAATCCAATCCTGTTTTCCACTCTCACGATCTAATGATACACCAAATATTGTGAAATTTTTGTCTTTAAATTTATTATAAGCAGCAACTACTGTCGGATTCTCTTGCCTACACGGCCCACACCAGCTAGCCCAAAAATCTATCAATACATATTTACCACGTAACGAAGATAATTTAACAATATTTCCAGCAGTATCTGGCAATGCAATTTCGGGCGCCAGGGCTCCCACTGCCACTTTTTTAAGTGTTTCTATCTGCACAGATAAGGCTTTCCCCTTAGCTGAATTTTTCAGAGCTGCAGGCATTTTATCGAATGCAGGTACAATTACATCCATTACATTGTCAGAAGAGACCATATCTTGTAAAAGATTTAAACTAATGAAACTATTTGGATTGCTTTTTACATAATCGGCATCAATCTTCTTCTGTTGGTCAAAAAGTTCATTTGCTTTACCCTGCAATTTACCACGAAAAGTCTCATCCTGTTGTTGTTCAGGAGTAGCTGCTCTAAATTCCTGATTCAACAACGCAAATTGATCAGTGACTTCCTTCAACGTTTCTTTGTATTTAGCATAATCATTATTAATTGCATTCCCAGAGACAGTTGCCGATTTTAAACTATCTCCTTTAACATTAATAATTCCTTTTGCTAAATATACGGTAGTCATATCAGGTGCCTGAAGCTCTCTAATTGATTTCCCTTCCGGAGAAAGTATCAATTGAGCCTCTGTTGGCTCAGCCACAACACCATTATAGGTGAATTGTCCTTTTTCAATAGCAGCAGAATCCAAATGACGCTGACCGCCCTCCTGATAAATTAAAAACACTTTTGCAGGAGCCTGCAAATTTTTAAGAGATCCCTTTATAGAGAAGTCCTCCTGAGCTAATACCAAAGAAGGTATTGCTGCAAGTACACAAAATAGTATCTTTTTCATTCTCATTTTTTTTATAATTAATATACCACAAACCATTCCAATTACCATCTTCCACTTGCACCACCGCCACCAAATCCACCGCCGCCGAAGCCACCGAAGCCACCGCCACCGAAGCCACCACCGCTTCCGCCGCCAAATCCACCACCAAAGCCGCCATCACCGTCACCACCTCGTCCTAAGGAATTCAAGAGCGTCCACCAAAATAAATCTGAGGATCCTCTACCTCCCATCACTCGGCCTCCTCCATTCTTTCCACCTCCGCCACTTTTGGATATGACTGAAATGATGACAATCACAATGATAACAATAAAGATGATGGGGATACCCCCTCCGTCTTTCGAATTACCACCTTTTTTATCTGCTTTATACTCTCCTTTAGTGAAAGAAACTAATGCATCAATGCCATTATTAATTCCAGAATAATAATCACCTTGTTTAAAAAATGGTTTTATTTCGTTCTCTATAATACGGTAAGCAATAGCATCGGGGACTGATCCTTCAATACCATACCCCGTACGGATGGTAACGGCACGATCACCCAGAGCAACTAACAAAAGAATACCGTTATTATATTTTTTATTTCCTATCGCCCATTTTTGAGCCAATCTATCACCATAATCTGCTATATCATATTCTCCTGTTGAGTTCATGACAACAACAGCGATCTGAATGCTAGTAGAATCCTCAAAAGCTAGCAATTTCTGCTCCAAGGCTTGTTGTTGACTGATATTAAGCGTTTGAGTAAAATCATTCACCAATTTATTAGGAGTTTCAGGGAACTCCTGAGCGATGGCCAATACTTGAAAAAATAATCCTACAAACAAAAAGAAAAATATCTTTTTTGAAGTGTTTAACAATTCCAAAGTTCTTTGCATATAATTATTATTTGCCAAAATAAATATCGTTAGGAAGTTCATTTACATCATCTTCTTTTCGCGGAAAAAAATTGGAGAGTTGACTTCCTGCGTTTTCGATACCTGCTATTAAACCATGCACAAAATCACCCTCTTTAAAATACCCCAACATCTCTTCCTTGGTTGTTTCCCAAAAATTTTCAGTCACCTTTTCATTAATGCCTGAATCACCTATAATGGCAAACTGATGATCGTCCACGGCCAGGTATATCAACACACCATTTCGTAGATTCGTTTTATGCATTTTAAGCTTTTCAAAATAGAACTTAGCCTGATTATACACATCATATCCCTTATGCAAATGGCGTTCAACAACTAATCTTATTTCACCCGAGGTTTGATTTTCAGCAAGGCTAATCGCCTGGACAACCTTCTCCTGTTCTTCTTGATTGAATATTTCCATTTTCTAAAAAAAGAAAAGATGAACATTGTTGGAACACCTACAACATTCATCTTTTATTGGTTAACTTATATTAAACACAATTAAAATTGGACTGTTGGAGCTTTATCGGAACCTTCAGTTGCTTTAAATGTACCTTTTTGTTTAAATCCAAAAATACCTGCCATGATGTTATTGGGAAAACTACGTACAGTTGTATTGTATTCTTGAACGGCCTCATTAAATGCTCTTCGTTCGACAGATATACGGTTTTCAGTACCTTCTAATTGCGCTTGTAATTCTTGGAAGTTGGCATTTGCTTTTAGATCTGGGTAAGCCTCAACGCTAACCAATAAACGCCCAATAGATTGGGAAAGGGCATTTTGAGTTTGCTCATAGTTTGCAATTGCCTCATCGCTAAGATTGGAAGGATCTACAGTGACTGATGTTGCCTTAGCTCTTGCCTCCGTTACTGCCGTTAAAGTTCCTTGTTCATGTTGAGCAGCACCTTTTACCGTGTTTACTAAATTAGGAACCAAATCAGCTCTTCGCTGATAAGCATTTTCAACTTGAGCCCATTTCCCTTTCACGTTCTCGTCTTGAGACACCATTGTGTTATACCCACAAGAACTGAAAGAAAGCGCAGTTACTAAACCTACAAATACGATTAATAATCTTTTCATATGTACCTTTTTAATCTTATAATTTTTAAAATTAAGAAATTGTTTTCACAAAACAGCTATTTCAAAAGAGATACCAAATTTGCGCTTACTGTAATTTTGTCAGACCTCTCCCGAACACTCAGTTTTAGCTATTAGCGGGAATTGGGCTAAATTTGAGCCGTATTTCTTATCAACAAAAACATCCATGTTCGAATCATGGTTCATAATATTCCTCTAATAATACCTTCACATGGTTAATTTGTTACCTTTGTGCCTAACTCCAGTAGCTTTTACACTAGGGGGTAAATCGGATGTTTTTTTAAAGACTTAACGTAATTATGCAAAAAGAGATAGAAATCGCGCTAAGCCCTGAAAATATTCAGGATGACGAGCATATTTTAAACGAAGGATCCAAAAAACTACGTATCCCATTAAATCGTATTACAGGTTTTCACGTCCGTAAGCGTTCTATTGATGCCCGCGGGAAACAAGTTCTTTTCCGTCTTCGAATTGTTTATTTTATTGATGAGCCCATCCAAAAACCTTCCTTTTATTCAAAAATAAAAGACATTTCTGATGCAGAACCTGTCATTATTATAGGTGCTGGGCCTGCCGGATTGTTTGCGGCCTACAAATGCTTGGAGCGTGGGTTAAAACCAATCATTTTAGAACGTGGAAAAAACGTACAAGAGCGTAGAAGAGATTTAGCAAAAATAAACCGAGAAGGCCTAATTAACCCAGAATCAAATTATTGTTATGGCGAAGGAGGTGCCGGAACCTATTCCGATGGGAAATTATACACTCGATCCAATAAAAGAGGTGATGTGCAACACGTCTTGTCCATATTTGTTGAACATGGTGCAACTGAAGACATCCTAGTTGATGCGAGACCACATATCGGTACAAATAAGCTACCACACATTATCCAGAGTATCCGAGAACGCATTCTGTCCTGTGGTGGTCAAGTTCATTTTGAGACAAAAGTTGTTGACATCTTAGAACAATTCGGCAAAATAGAAGGAGTAAAAACGGAAAATGGGCTGACTATAAAGGCAAAACATGTTGTTTTAGCCACAGGGCATTCAGCCAGAGATATTTTCGAACTCTTTCGGCTCAAGGGATGGCACCTAGAGGCTAAACCTTTCGCTTTAGGTGTACGCATTGAGCACCCTCAATCCGTCATAGACCAGATTCAATACCATTGTTCAGATCGTCCAGAAAATCTCCCTCCTGCCTATTACAGTCTGATAGAACAAATAGACAATCGGGGCGTATTTTCATTTTGTATGTGCCCTGGAGGTATAATTGCACCTTGTGCTACGGATTTCGGCGAAATAGTAGTCAATGGTTGGTCACCATCAAAACGGAATAATCCGCATGCAAACTCCGGGACTGTAATTCAAATAAATATGCAAGATGTCCCAGATGCGCAAATCAATCCATTTGCCTTACTTGATTTTCAACGTTCCATAGAACAGCAAGCTTTCAAATTGGGTGGAGGAAATTTAATCGCACCGGCACAAAGAATGGTCGATTTTGTCCAAAATAAGGTTTCAACAGACTTACCTTTAAATTCCTACAAACCCGGCACCAGGTCAACAGATTTAAGAGAGGTTCTTCCAAAATTTGTGTACCAAGCGTTGAAAGGAGCCTTACCTTTGTTTGGCCAGAAAATGAAGGGCTATTATACCAATGAGGCCATATTAGTGGGAGTAGAGTCCAGGACCTCTTCCCCAATTCGTATACCTCGCGATAAAGATAGTTTTCAACACCCACAAATTTCAGGATTATATCCATGCGCTGAAGGGGCTGGTTACGCAGGAGGGATTGTCTCGGCGGCAATTGATGGAATGAATTGTGTTGATGCCATAAAAATTTAATTTCACAGGAATTAGACAATTAATTTCAATTATATCCAAAAAATATTGACAAAAAGCACATATAATTGTATTTTTGTAACACGTCAAGCGAAAGTAGCTCAGTTGGTAGAGCACAACCTTGCCAAGGTTGGGGTCGCGAGTTCGAATCTCGTCTTTCGCTCTTAAGCTTTCATATCCTGAAAGCTTAATTCATTTTAGAATCCACCGCTAAAGAAATGGATTAGATCAACTTTTATTTGACGGAGCCTTTGGTTTGAGGTTGCCCAAATTCATCAACTCGGGAGTTAGAAACGAGATAATTCCAACCAATACTACCAATAAACCGGCCATAATAAAGGCCACAGCTACTCCGATTTGATCCGCAATTGCTCCGGCAAACAACAACCCAATTAAACTAGGAATAATTGCAAAACTAAAATAGAGAGAGAAAACTCTCCCCAGCAATTCGGGAGCAATCTCTTCTTGAATAATAGTCATAAAGGCAGCAGAATAAATAGACATTGCCATCCCACCAATACCCGTTAAAATGACAAAAAGGATAAACCACGATGGAGGGAGTATTCCTGAGATCATAAAGGTAGTTCCTAGTAAAATATGCATTAAATTAATCAGAACTATTTTGCGAAGGCCTAATTTAAAAATGCTCAAAATTGATCCACCAACGAGCATTCCTACTCCCCAGATAATCTCAATTATACTCATCTCAAATTCGGCACCACCAAAATGATCTATGGTTAACAGAGGGAACATTATGGCGACAGGCATAATTGCCACTGTTGCCACCACGGAATAACAAAACATCCAGAATATTCCTTTATTCTTGTAAATACCACCCAAACCTAGTCTAAGGTCATTCCAGACTTGTCTAATGGATCCAGCAACTTCGCTTTTTAAGTGAGGAATATGAATAAATAATAGACTAATAATAGCAAAAGCCGCACCTATTACATCCAAATACAAAACACGGTGTATCGGCAAACTGGCTATTGCTAAGGTTCCCAATGCTGGTCCGGCAATACTACTAACAGATTGAATAATTTGATTGGTCCCAGAAACCCTTAATAATTTATCCTGAGGAACAATTAAAGGAGCAATAGCTTGCATTGCCGGTTGATGAAATGCAGAACCAACTGATCTACAAGCCATCAACAAATACATCAGATTAAGATGCACGTCCCCATCCCTAAGGACGTAGGTCATCAAAAGTGTACACAAAGCGATAAAAGCGTCCGCAAAAATCATAATTTTCTTTCGATCCCATCGATCAATATAAACACCCGCAAAAGGGCCGATCAATGCTTGCGGTAGTAATCCGGAAATAGCTGCCAAAGCAAGGACTTCTGCGGATTTAAATTCTAAACTTAACCAAATTATGATAGCAAAGTTTACGGCAGAACTACTCATTAACGAGATAAATTGTCCCACCCATATAAAAATATAGGTTCTAAACCAGTTTTTGTTTTCCATGAAATTAAAAGATATCCATCAATAATCCTCTTCTAAGAACTATTTCGAGCTTAAATTAAGATCTAACCCGCAAAAAATGAAAGTTTCGCAAGTTAGAACATTACAAAATTAAATTATCTCAAGGGTAAAAGTAAAATAATAATCGAAACAAAGCCTGCCTTAAACACAAAAAGCGTTTAAGTGGTCACTTAAACGCTTTTATATTTAAACTACACTACTATTTTCGTTCTAGTCCCTTTGCCACTAAATCTTCAACAAAATTTCGTACGATCTGATTATTAAATCGAGAAGTAACATCAAAAGCAAATGCATGCACCAATAGAATCCGAGCGCTTTCTTCACCTATACCTCTTGCACGAAGATAGAATAGCGCCTCCTCATCAAATTGTCCCATTGTACAACCGTGTGAACATTTTACATCATCTGCAAAAATTTCAAGTTGGGGTTTAGTAAATACTGTTGACTTATCACCAATCAACATATTGTTATTTTGTTGAAATGCATTTGTTTTCTGAGCATCCTCACGAACGAAGATCTTCCCATTGAACACTGCTGCGGATTCCTCTTGAGGTATATTTTTATACCATTCGTAAGATTCACAATGCGCTTTCATGTGATCTACGACTGTATGATTGTCTACAAATTGGTTAGCAGAAAGCAAATTCACTCCATATAGATGCGATTCAACATTTTCAGCGTCCAAACGTACATTAATATCATTACGGACAAATGCAACCCCCGGGAAATTACAATTGTAATTATTGTATAAGCTATCCTTAGTTTGGTACACTTCTGTATGGCTAATATAATGACTGTTTTCTGAGGCAAGCTGCAAGTAATAATGTTGCAATTTTGAATTTTCCTCGAGAACAATTTCTGCCACCTTATTATTCAAATTAGAAACATGATCTCCCAAAGTAATAAAACTTTCAATAATTTCAGCTTGAGAATTAGGTGCCATAACATACAGATTCCTTGTTTGGGCAAAGAAGTCCTCTGTTCCTGTTGCAATATGAACTATTTGAATAGGTTTCGAAAGAATCTTGTTCTTTGCCACCTCCAAATAAATACCAGAGGTGTGAAGAGCTGTATTCAAAGCAACAAGACTACTCTCGGTTTTATCTGCATGTTTAGCAAAATGTTTTTGAAAGTTTGGTTCGTCCTGCGCCTCTTCAATAGGTTTAACAGTAAGCCCAATCTCGTCCTCCAAAGAAGAAAATGCTAAAACATATTGTCCGTTAATCAGAACAATGCGGTGCGCATCCAGCGAAGGGATATCTGCCGCACTCAAGTCTAAGTTTGCAACATCAATATCCTGATTCAACAGATATGTCTTGTTTACTAAATTTTGGATATTTGTATATTTCCAGTCCTCATTCTTAAGCGTTGGAAAACCCAACTTTTGGAAACGCTCGAAAGCCTCTTGTCTTAAAGACCTTACTGAAGCCGTTTCATTACTTGATTCCAATTCCTCAAAAGCCGAGGTCAATTGTTGGAATAAGGAGTTTGCTACCAATGTACTCATGTTATTTGTTATCAATCCGCTCATACCTTAATTATTTGTTTAACCAATTAGGCATTTTGCGTATCTAATTCTTTTAACCAGTCGTAACCTTTTTCTTCTAATTCTAATGCTAGTTCTTTTGGACCTGATTTAACGATCCGTCCATTATACAATACGTGAACAAAATCAGGTACAATATAATCTAATAAACGTTGATAATGGGTAATTACGACGAACGCATTGTCTTTTGAACGCAATTGGTTAACACCATTGGCTACGATACGCAATGCATCAATATCAAGACCCGAATCCGTCTCATCTAATATAGAAAGTTTAGGATTCAACATGGCAAGTTGAAAAATTTCATTTCGCTTTTTTTCACCACCAGAAAAACCTTCATTTAATGACCGATTCGCTAGGTTAGCTGAAAATTCAACCAATTTTTGCTTGTCCTTAACCATCTGCAAAAATTCTTTAGCCTCCATTGCAGGAAGGCCTTTATACTCGCGAATGTCGTTTACAGCTGTCCTCAAAAAGTTTATATTAGAAACTCCAGGAATTTCGACAGGGTATTGGAAGGCTAAGAACAGCCCTTCACGGGCGCGGTCCTCTGGAGAAAGGTCTAATAGATCAACACCGTCCATTGAAACTTCCCCTTCTGTAACGGCATAGCTATCACGTCCAGCCAACACATTTCCCAATGTACTTTTACCGGCACCATTTGGCCCCATGATTGCATGAATTTCTCCAGCTTTCACTTCTAAATTTAACCCTTTTAATATCTGTTTGTCTTCAATAGACGCATGTAAATTCTTAATGCTTAACATAATTTTTGTTACTTCTTTAATTACTAACCAACTGAACCTTCTAATGAAATCGCCAATAATTTCTGTGCTTCTACAGCAAATTCCATTGGCAATTGATTCAACACTTCCTTGGCATATCCGTTAACGATTAATCCTACAGCTTTTTCCGAATTGATACCTCGCTGGTTCAAATAAAAGATTTGATCTTCACCAATTTTTGAGGTAGTTGCCTCATGTTCTAATTTGGCTGTTTTGTTTTTATTTTCTATATATGGAAAAGTGTGGGCTCCACAACGATCTCCAATTAACAAACTATCACATTGCGTAAAGTTCCTCGCATTATCTGCGTTCGGGCCGATCTTCACTAATCCTCTATAACTATTGTGACTCTTTCCTGCGGAGATACCTTTAGAAATAATCTTTGAACGGGTATTTTTTCCTAGATGAATCATTTTTGTACCGGTATCTGCCACTTGCATATGACGAGTCATTGCCACAGAATAAAACTCTCCAACTGAATGATCGCCCTTTAAAATAACACCAGGATATTTCCAGGTAATTGCAGAACCTGTTTCAACTTGAGTCCAGGAAATTTTTGAATAATCACCCTTACAAATACCGCGTTTGGTTACAAAATTATAAATACCACCTTTACCCTCTTTATCTCCAGGATACCAGTTTTGAACCGTTGAGTATTTAATCTCAGCATTTCTCATCGCCACAAGTTCAACCACGGCCGCATGTAATTGATTTTCATCCCTTGATGGGGCAGTACATCCTTCTAGATAAGAAACATAAGAATCTTCCTCAGCTATAATCAGCGTACGTTCAAACTGACCTGTGTTTTGTGCATTTATCCGGAAATAAGTTGACAGTTCCATCGGACAATGTACGCCTTTAGGTATGTAAACAAATGATCCATCCGAAAAAACAGCTGAATTCAATGCCGCATATATATTGTCGGTTTGAGGCACTACTGTCCCTAAATATTGTTTAACCAGCTCAGGATGTTCCTGTACTGCTTCACCAAAAGAACAAAAAATCACTCCCTTTTCTTTCAATTTTTCACGAAATGTCGTTTTCACCGACACAGAATCAAATACTGCATCAACAGCAACAACACCCGCTAGAATCTTCTGTTCATCAAGTGGAATGCCCAATTTCTCAAAAGTCAGTAATAACTCAGGGTCGACCTCATCCATACTTCCCAATTGTTTTTTAGGCTTCGGGGCAGCATAGTAAGAAAGATCCTGAAAATCGACTTCTGGATTCTTGAAATTTTGCCAACTAGGCATTTTCATGTTCTGGAAATGACGGAATGCTTTTAGCCTCCATTCCAATAGCCATTCAGGCTCGTTCTTTTTCTTGGATATTAATCGAACGGTGTCTTCATTGAGCCCTTTAGGCGCAATTTCCATTTCGATATCCGTTGTAAAACCGTACTTATATTCTTCGAGCTCTAACTCTTTTAATAAATCGTCGTCTTTGGTGCTCATATCTTCCTCTTATTAACTAGGTAATCTACCTAATGAAATTGAATTGCAAAGTTACGACATAAAATGCATAAAACGGCCAATTAAACTAGGTTTGCAGGCTACTATTGATAATAAAAACCCACAAAAGTCATTTTCGACCCAATTTAGGCTATTTAGACCAAATATAAAATGACAATAACATGATATGTATAAGCAAAAACAATATATTACTACAGATGGTATAAGTTTTTATTATAATTTAGTTCAACAATTAAGTGTGAAATCTTATTGCATTTTGCCAAATAAAATTTCGTATATTTATGATTCTTTAATTTTATTGAAAACCTATGTCGTATCAACCAGATAAAACAGATTTAAAAATTTTAAAACTCCTGCAAGAAAATGGTCGGATAACAAACCTACAATTAGCAACAAATATTGGTCTTTCTCCTGCGCCAACCTTAGAACGCGTTAGAAAATTAGAAAATTCAGGATTTATAAAAAGTTACCATGCATTTGTAGATGAGGAAAAATTAGGCTTAGGAATCAAGTCATTTATTCAGATTTCGCTCGATTTTCACACCCACAATGCCATTCCGGAATTCGTAGAGGCCGTCCGTGCTATTCCTGAGGTCACCGAATGTCACCATGTAACTGGTAACTGCGATTTTATGTTGAAAGTATACGTTAAAGATATTAAAGCTTACGAGGCTGTTATAATGGAGAAAATTGCAAAAATTCCTTTTGTCAAGACTTTCCAAACAATGATGATTATGTCTACAAGCAAAAAAGAACCAATTGTACCATTAGAATACTAAATAATTTATGTCGCATAACGACTCTGCTATTATTTTAACTTGGCCTGAGGCTACAATACGTGGAGATGAAAAATGGATGATGTTTTTCAAGAAAATAGGGATTGTAAAAAACCTTAACTTCAAAATAGGGCATACAGGTATTGTAATAATCAACCATCAGAACGGTGAAATGCTTTTTTATGATTTTGGACGCTACATCACACCTAGAGGATATGGCAGAGCTAGATCAAAAGATTCTGATCCCTTATTGCGAATTGACATGAAGGCGGAAATTAAAGAAAACAAGATACAAAACCTCCAACAAATTATTGAAAACTTTGAAGAACTAAAATCTGCAATGTATGGCTCTGGTAGATTATTCTTCAGTATAGCCGAAAACATCGACTTCAAATTGGCAAAAGACTACGGAGATCAATGTGTTATCCAAGGAACCTATCCTTATGGAGCTGTAGCGAAAGGGAATAACAATTGTTCTCGTTTTATAACTAGAATGTTGATGAAGTCATCCAAAAAATATCACTTTTGGCATGGAATTAATCTTCCAGAAACCATTAAAGCTAGTCCCATCAGCAATGTGATTAATGCAAATAATAACCGCATGGTTTCAAGTTATTCCCCAGAACAGGGAATAAAAACATTTTACATGAGCCGCTGGAAATCATTCTTGTTTCTGTTGAAACAAATTGGATACAATACCGTAAGCTCAAAAGCTAACTTATTACCAGATGACAGCATTATTGGTGCTGTTAAATATGACTCAAAGCCAATCAATATACCACGAGAGGCCAAGTACCTAGGAGGAGTTTGTGCCGGAGCATGGTATTTTTTGAATCCAAGTAAAGATGCACAAATCGAAATTAGCAGATATACCAGTAAAGGTGTCTTAGAATATATTGTCCTAGGGGAGCCTGTATTCGAAATTGATTTTAATCAACCTTGGGAGATAACATACGACAGTCATCAGCTTGCTACTCATATTATCCAATTTGGTCAAAAAATTCACATTAAACATATTCAAAATCTCTCCAAAGAAGGGTATATACACAAAAATCTAATGGAAAGATACGCTTAACCTAGATCGACCAATTTATTGTTTGTTTGTTAAAAGAATCCAAATACAAATTTGTTTTGGAAAAATGTGAACATCCAAAAAAGCCTCGGTAAACTGAGAGTGGAGACGGATGAGCGGAGGTTAATAACAAGTGTTTATGAGCATCAATTAGTTTAGTTTTTTTAATGGCATAATTACCCCATAAAAGAAAAACTATGTGTTCGCAATTCTCAGATATACCCTGAATAACTGCATCTGTAAATTCTTCCCATCCCTTTCTTTGATGAGAACCAGCCTGGTGTGCTCTCACGGTCAAGCTGGCGTTTAACAGTAAAACCCCTTGTTGAGCCCAACTGGTTAAATCACCATGGTTAGGTATGCGGAATCCCGGGATATCATTTTGCAACTCTTTAAAAATATTTCGCAAACTAGGAGGTGTGACAATCCCCTTTGGAACTGAGAAAGCGAGACCATGGGCTTGTCCCTGATCATGGTATGGATCTTGTCCAAGAATAACCACTTTTAGCTGATTCAAAGGAGTAAGCTTAAACGCATTGAAAACTTCATCGTTTCTTGGATAAACTTGGTATAGAGTACGTTCTTGATCCAAGAATTTCGAAAGATTTTTCATTCGTTGATCTTCAAAAAGAGGAGCAAGTATAACATTCCAAGAAGGATCAATTTGATTAATCATAACTTTTTGATTAAAATTTTACACTATTTTACCCAAATCAAGTTGTATAACACACCAATTTAACGGATATTTGCAAACTTACAGTATTAAGAATAATTATGTCAAATTTAGTCCGTATAATAATTTGTAGTGTATTGGTATTGGGGACCGTAGCCTTATTTTGGTTCGGTTTCTGGGGATGGGGAATCTTGGCCATACTGATCACCATTTTAGCCTGGGTCACCGTATTTTTCAATGAAAAGATGCTTATTGCTCAATGGTTCTTACGTAAGGAACGTATGGACAAAGCTGAACAATGGTTGAAGAAAATAAAAAATTACGAAACTGAATTAGTTTCCGCACAGCATGGATATTACCACATGTTGTTGGGATTGATCGAATCGCAACGTGCTCCCCTTCAATCTGAGAAATTCTTTAAAAAAGCATTGAGCATGGGGCTTCATATGGACCATAACGTTGCTTTAGCAAAGCTAAGCCTAGCCGGAATAGCCATGGCAAAACGAAACAAAAGAGAAGCAGAAAAATACTTAGCTGAAGCGAAGAAAGCTGATAAAAATAAACTTCTTGAAGAGCAGATCAAAATGATGAAAACTCAAATGGGTATGATGGACAAACAACAATTCCGATACTCCAGGTAATAAAATACACAAGTATGTAGCGGTTTATCCAGACTTGGATAAACCGTTTTTTATTTAATCAATCGTCTAATTCCTGGTTTTGAGTTTCCAGGTCAAGTTTGGCCTCCAGGAACTGCCCCTCTTCTTTCAGAGAAGAGAACACCAATTTCACACCTTTGGGTCGAATTTTCTGACCATTCAAAGGATTTATTTTTAATGTGATAGCAACTGGTTTATCCTGATACAAAAGGTAATTCAAATAATTTTGCTTACTCTGTAGTTCAATAATCACTCTCCCCATCTGAATCGAGGTGAACATATGAGAATTATTTAAACTGTCTTGCAGTACGCTACCAAACACATTGAGCCTGAACTCGCGAGGATGCTTATCATAAGAGATTACAAAAAGCCTGATGGTCAGCGTATCGTTTGAGTCACTGACTGATTTCAGATCAAATTGAATATCATCTACAATGTTTAAAGTAGAATCTGTATCGGTTTGTCCACTGCTAAATTTTGGAAATAACAGAATAGCCGAAAACACCAACAGAATCAAAATATTTTGTTTCATTTTACCTTAATCTGTTTGCTGATTTAATTAATTTTTCATCATTTCTTATTCCACGAATAGCAAAGGCTAGGAATAAAATTGAAATTGGAAGCAAGAAAAAACCAACCCCAATATTATCCGCACCAATATGCTGATTGATTAAGCTCAAGATGTTGGTAGCCTGTATAAACATCCAAATAGCAAACAAACAGATTAGAATTACCTGTATGAAAATCAACATCAATTGTAATTTTCTATTCTTGAATTTAAACAGAATGAAAAATGGAAACAGACCCAGCAATACAGTGGCTATAGTCATCAGAAGAAAGCTTGATTCCTTTGTGGCTACATTGTTAACCGAGGAATAAATACCATTAACATAAATGTTTTTTCCTAAACCAACCAAGTCAATAAAACCTACATAAGGGAATAGGAATAAAGCAAACAAGGTAAGACTTGAAAGAAATAACCAAAGGGATTGTATGCGCTGAATCATATTTCAAAAAAATTAATTATTTTCACAAATATAATACAAACAACTTAAATTGAATTTAGTTTCTCTTTCGAATCAATCGCCTCATTCTACTCGTGTAAAGTTAAAAGACAAAATTGTTTTTTTTTAAATCTACACAAAGTAAACATTCGTTATAAGAATTACTAAACTCTAACTATTATCTTTGTCTAGTGGAAGAAAAGATTAATAAATATTTCATTGAGATTTCCTATAATGGAACTGCATATCACGGATGGCAAATTCAGAACAATGCAACCTCCGTTCAACAAAGACTTAACCAGTCATTAGCAACCCTGGTTCGAGAAAGTGTAGAAACCATAGGTGCTGGCAGAACAGATGCCGGTGTGCATGCAAAGCAACTTTTCGTTCAATTCAGCTCTGCGGCAGAAATTCTTGAAAACACAGATCGCTTTCTACACTCCCTAAATGCCCTTTTACCATTCGATATTGCTGCTAAAAGATTAATCAAAGTACATCCACAAGCGCATGCTAGGTTTGATGCAGTTCTACGTAGTTACGAATACCATATTCATTTCATTAAGGATCCCTTTGTTCAAAATTTCTCCTGGCATTTACGCGATACTCCAGATGTCGATAAAATGAATAGAGCGGCTAAAGACTTACTCGGGAAACAAGATTTCTCTTGTTTTAGCAAGTCTAATACCCAAGTATTTACGAATATATGTCAGATCAGCAGAGCCGAATGGGTTTGGAATAAAGACCGTCTAATTTTTCATATTACAGCGGATCGTTTTTTAAGAAATATGGTGAGAGCCATCGTGGGAACGCTTTTAGAGATTGGTTTTAATAAAAATCCTGAGACTTATCTGCGTGATGTCATAAAAAGTCAAAATCGATCGATGGCTGGTAGTTCAGTACCTGCCTGCGGTTTATATCTAACAAAAATTTTATATCCTTACATCGATAATTAATTTAAGATTGGAAAAACAAAAAATTTCTGGCACTGCCTACGACAGTAAATTATTAGGAAGATTATCTCATTATATTCGTCCATATCGAGGTATATTTTGGCAGTCAGTCATACTTACAGTATTACTGGCTGCGGTTGCTCCTGCTCTACCCTTATTAATAGAATACACATTAGATAATTATATTTTCTCTGGTGAGGAAGAAGGATTAACCATGATGTTAATCCTAATGCTAATCCTTTTGTTTGCCCAGACCTTTATTCGGTATTTCCATACCTTGATGACCAATACCCTTGGTCAATCTGTGATTCGGGATATTCGAATTCAGGTTTTTAACCACATCAGCAATTTAAGGTTGAAATATTTTGATAACACTCCAATTGGAAGGCTGATTACGCGAACTATTTCCGATTTGGAAACCATCGCAAATATTTTTTCTGAAGGATTAATTCAAATCATAGGTGATTTATTGCAACTGGTCGTCATTCTTGGGGTCATGTTTTATACAGATTGGAAATTGACATTAGTGGTCTTGGTTCCAATGCCATTAATGCTTGCTGCAACGTATATCTTCAAGGAGGCGATGAAATCCGCTTTTCAAAGCGTTCGTCTTTGGGTTTCCAATTTAAATACATTCTTACAGGAACACATCACCGGAATGAATGTAATCCAATACTTCGCAAGAGAAGTCCAGGAAATGAACAAATTCAAAAATATTAATGCTGAGCATAGAAATGCACATATAAGGGCAAACTGGTATTTTTCAATTTTCTTCCCTGTCTTAGAAATTATCGTTGCCATAGCCATTGGACTGTTAGTTTGGTATGGCTCAAAGCAAATTTTATCGGATACAATATCCCCCGGAGTAGTGGTTGCATTCATCATGTATATTAACATGATTTTTAGGCCAATCCGTGAATTGATAGATAAGTTTAATACCCTGCAAATGGGAATGGTCTCCGCTGAACGTATATTCGAGGTTTTAGATACCGACGAATTTACCCCGAACAATGGAGAATATAAACCAGAATTAATTCATGGCGAAATTCAGTTTAAAAATGTTTGGTTTGCTTACAATGACGAAAAATGGGTATTAAAAGACATCTCCTTTCACGTGAAACCTGGAGAATCTTTAGCGTTAGTGGGTGCAACAGGAGCAGGTAAGTCCTCAATAATTAATATTTTAAGTCGTTTTTATGAAATACAGAGAGGTGAAATTCTTTTAGATGGCCGTAACCTCAGAGAATACGACTTGAATTTTTTGAGAAGTACGATTTCAACAGTGATGCAAGATGTATTTTTATTCTCAGATAGTATTTTGAACAACATCAATTTAAATAATCAGGAAATTCCATTGGATAAGGTTATTGATGCCACAAAAAAAGTGGGGGCTTATCCCTTTATTCAGCGTTTACCTGGAGGATTTAATTATCAAGTACAAGAACGAGGGGCAACTCTTTCGACAGGCCAGGCTCAATTGATCTCGTTCATCAGGGCTTTGGTTCACGACCCTAAGATTCTAATACTGGACGAGGCCACCTCTTCAATCGACACAGAAACAGAATTACTTATTCAAGATGCAATTGACAATCTTATGGATGGACGAAGTTCAATTATCATCGCTCATCGTCTATCAACTATTCAAAAGGCGGATCAAATTATTGTATTAGATCAAGGAGAGATTAAAGAAACTGGTAGTCACCGTGAGCTTCTAATTAAGGACGGTCACTATAAAAAGCTATATGATCTGCAGTTTAATTCTACGGGAATTAACTAAGATAAACGGAGAAATTATTCTTCGGAAATACTGCGAAGATTTTTCTGTTTCATCACACAGGAGCAAACTAGGTCGATCCAGTTGAAGAACAGCCAAAGTGGGTACATATAATAAATGGGGGCAAAAATATTTTGCCCCCATTTATCTTTTTAATCTAGGACTAGTTCAATCCCCTTTTCTTCATCAAATGAATAGGGTCTGGATCAGCACCTCTAAATTTACGATACATATCAGCAGGATTACCTGTTCCTCCACGCTCTAAGATATTAGAACGAAAAGCCGCGGCTGTTGCCTGGTCATATAAACCACGCTCTTTAAAGGCCGCAAATGCATCAGAATCCAATACTTCAGACCAGATGTAGCTGTAATAACCAGCGGAATAACCACCAGAGAAAATATGTTGGAAATAGTTGCTCTTATACCTAGGAATAATTGCGTCTAATAGTCCAATTTTCGTCATTGCTACCTTTTCGAAGTCATTTGCTTTCCCTTGAATTGGGGTAGTTGCACTATGATAGCCCATATCTAAAATTGAGGCTGCCAAGTATTCTACGGTAGCAAACCCTTGATCAAAAGTTCCAGCATTCTGCAATTTTTCAATCAATGCATCAGGAATTGCTTCTTTTGTCTGGAAATGTTTAGCATAAGATTTTAATACTTCTGGATCTGACGCCCAGTTTTCCATAATCTGGGAAGGAAGCTCTACAAAATCTCGCGGAACAGAGGTTCCAGCTAAACTTCTATATTTTACATTCGAGAATAAACCATGTAATGCATGGCCAAACTCATGAAATAGTGTTGAAGCCTCATCAAAAGTTAATAACGCGGGATTGTCTCCGACAGGTTTTGTGAAGTTGCATACGATTGATATAACAGGAGCGACACGTTTCCCATCTTTTCTACCCTGAGAGCGATAAGAAGTCATCCATGCGCCTGAACGCTTTGATTCACGTGGAAAAAAATCAGCGTATAGTACTCCAAGATGAGAACCATCTTTATCTTTTACTTCATACACCTGTACCTCTGGATGGTAGATTGCTACATTATTTAAGGCAACAAAAGAAATGCCCCAAAGTTTATTTGCTGTTGAGAATGCACCTTCTCTAACTGCCTCCAAACTGAAATAAGGTTTTATATCCTCCTGGTTCAAGTCAAATCTTTTCTGACGAATCTTTTCTTGATAATAGCGCCAATCGTATGGAGCTACTTGAAAATTTCCATTTGCCAATTTGATTTCCTTTTGAATATCCTGAGTCTCTTGTTTCGCTTTTGCAATAGCGGGTTCCCAAAGTTTATTTAATAAAGCATTTACATTTTTTGGATTTTCTGCCATTGACTCTTCTAATACATAGGCGGCATGTGAACTATATCCCAATAATTTAGCTTTCTGCAAACGGAAATTTGCAATATCAATTAAGATTTTATTGTTATCATTATCATTCCCATTATTACCTCGCATTTGATAAGCAGTCCAAATTTCCTTACGCAATTCGCGATTATCTGCATATTGAAGAAATGGCATAATGGAGGAATTCTGTAGCGTAAATAACCACTTGCCTTCTTGTTGTTTTGCTGTTGCTGCTGAGGCCGCTGCTGTTTTTAATTCTTCTGGGAGTCCTGCTAAGTCCTCTTCCTTATCAACCCACAATTGGTATGCATTGGATTCGGCTAACAAGTTTTGGCCAAATTGAGTAGTAAGTACAGAAAGTTCTGAATTTATTTTCTTCAATTTCTCTTTATCCTGTTCGGAAAGATTAGCACCTGCTCGAACGAACCCTTTATATGTTTCATCTAATAATTTCTGGTCTTCAGCTTCTAAGCCCAAAGTTGACTTTTGGTCAAAAACTTTTTTTACTCTTTTAAATAACTCTGGATTTAATGAGATTTCGTCTCTATGTGCCGAGAGAACAGGTGCTAGATCCTTTGCAATAGCCTGTATAGTATCGTTTGTGTTAGCACTATTTAAATTGTAAAATACAGAACTAACTCGTTGCAACAATTGTCCAGCATTTTCCAAAGCTAAAATGGTATTCTCAAAATTAGCTTCTCCAGAATTATCCAAAATAGAATCTATTTCCAAAACATTCTCTTCCAAAGCGGCTTTAAAAGCTGGCCTAAAGTGCTCATCTTTAATCAGGTCAAAAGGAGGAACGTCAAAATTAGTTGCGTAATCTTGTAATAAAGGGTTGGAGCTGTCCGCTTGTAAGGTCTTTTTCACTTCGTTATTACACCCCACTAACATCGTGGCAACAACAACGCAATAGGGTAAAAACTTGTTTTTATTCATTATACTTTAGTTTGTTTCAAATTTTGTGCAAAGGTAAAGATAATTTAAATAGATAAGCAATCCTTGTTCGGTGAGAAACAAATAAGAATAATCAATTCTTTTTATGAACTTAGGTGTAACAAAACAAAAATTCAACCGTCTAATTAACAAAGATTCACTATGAAAGACTTTTTTTGGTGGTGTGCCGGTGTCCATAAAGAGACATTAGACAAATATCCACAGGAACATAACAAATACGTAAGTATTGGAGCGACAATATTTTTTACTGGTTTATTTGCGGCATTAGCTGGTGGATATGCATTATATTTTGTTTTCAGCGGCAGCGATTTCGCATTTTTCTACGCTTTAATTTTCGGGCTAACATGGGGTATTGCCATTTTTAATCTAGACCGCTATATTGTTTTAAGCATTGATAAAAGCCGAACAGTGTGGATGCAAATTTTTCAAGCCATTCCTCGAATTTTACTTGCCATTTTAATTGGTTTGATTATTTCAAGACCTTTAGAACTTAAAATATTTGATAAAGAAATACGTGAATATTTACGAGCGGAGTATTTAGTCCAACAAAATGCTAAAATTGACACGTTGAATAAAACATTCCAAAACAAATACCAAAGTGAATTCAACCAATTAAACGCAATTAAGAGCCAATCTGATTCTATAGATGCGAATATAAAATCGGCTAGACAGAAGTTAAATCATGAAATTTTTGGAAAAAAAACGGATGAAACTTCTGGAGTTATGGGCTATGGCCCGTATGCAAAAATGAAAGAGGGCGAATTAGTAAAACAACAAACTTTATTGGATAGTTTGCGCGCCAACATCCAACGCAAAGAAGCTACACTTTTGAACAGGAAGTTAGCCGAGGGTCTTATGGACCAGCGTATTCTTTCAGATAAAACACTTGATAGCGCGGTGAATGTAGCAGGGTTTGCGGACCGGAATGCAGCCTTGAGTAACCTGCACAAAAAACCCGATGGTACAATCAACCAATCTACTGAAAATGCGGTCATATTCATAGCCTTACTGTTTATATTCTTTGAATGTCTACCTGTTTTAGTAAAATTGATGAGTAGCCGTGATCCCTATGATAATGCTTTAAAACATCAAAAGGAAATTCATAACTATGACTCTGAGACAAATGTGAATGTGGAAAAAACTGCCATTGATAAAATTGAGGATTATCGAATCGAAGCTTCAATTCAGCGAAGAATGAATGGTTTACAGCAAGAATTTGATCAGCGATAAGATGCTTTATTAAAGAATTCAGTA
The DNA here is from genome assembly GCF_059758715.1 of Sphingobacterium sp. GQ94. Taxonomy (NCBI): domain Bacteria; kingdom Pseudomonadati; phylum Bacteroidota; class Sphingobacteriia; order Sphingobacteriales; family Sphingobacteriaceae; genus Sphingobacterium; species Sphingobacterium sp. GQ94. The sequence goes on along the minus strand of NZ_JCAXEC010000008.1, from coordinate 112,164 downwards.
TACTTGTTCAACGTAGATCTAAATTCAATGAATAAACGACACCTTTTAATTGCCTTGATACTGTGCACATCAATAGGGAATGCTTTGAGCCAGCAACAAAGAGGCCGAATAAGAGATTTTGGCATTCAAATAGGCATCCTCCCTACAGGTCACCTCAATACAATCACTGATGTAGCCGGCGTGAGCGTCGGTCATACCACGCTGAATAAAGCAGACAACATCCGTACCGGGGTCACCGCAATCCTTCCTCACCAAGGCAACCTCTTTCAAGAAAAAGTACCAGCGGCAGTTTATGTTGGGAACGGGTTTGGCAAAATGTTGGGCATATCACAAATAGTAGAACTTGGAAACATAGAATCCCCCATTTTACTAACCAATACCTTAAATGCACCAAAAGTAGCTGATGGTTTGATTGATTATATGCTCTCCTTACCTGGTAATGAAAAAGTACGATCCATCAACACAGTTGTTGGAGAGACAAACGATGGCGGTTTAAATGATATTAGAGGTAGACATGTTCAATCGACTCATGTTCACCAGGCCATTAAAAATGCAAAATCCGGACATGTTGAAGAAGGAAATGTTGGAGCTGGAACCGGAACAGAGTGTTTAGGTTTCAAAGGAGGAATAGGAACATCATCACGTAAACTACCAGATTCAAGAGGTGGGTATACCGTTGGTGTACTCGTTCAAACCAACTTTGGCGGAATACTGGAAATCAACGGCGCTCCAGTTGGACGTGAATTAGAAAATTATTATATGCAAGAGCCAAAAGAAAACCATAAGATTGACGGCTCGTGCATGATTATCATTGCCACAGATGCGCCATTATCAAGTCGGAATCTGGAGCGGTTGGCCAAAAGATCTTACTTAGCTTTTGGGAATGTAGGATCATTTTCTTCCAATGGTAGCGGAGATTATTCAATTGCATTTTCTACGTTTCAGGGAAATCGGATTCCTTATAACAGCAATCAAAATCAACATAAAATTCAAGAACTAGGAAATGATTTTATGTCTCCTTTATTTTTAGCTGTATGGGAGGCAACGCAAGAGGCGATACTGAATTCGATGTTTATGGCGCAGGATATGAAAGGAATTAACGGACGAGAAGTTAAAGCAATACCCATTCAAGAAACCATGCAAATTCTCAAAAAATACAATGTATTAAATCATGATAAACTACCAAAAGCGATCGGAAACTAAACCAATTTTGATTATATTATTTGTCCTATCTACTTTTGTCCTGAATCAATCTATTGCGCAGACCTACACTGAAAAAATAAAAGAAATCGCGAAAAGATATTCCATTCCAGCCATTCAAGTATTACACTACAAAAATGGCGAAAGCAAGGCTGTAAACTATGGATTAATCCAAACTGGAACCGTAGATTCGATTGATAAGAATACGGTATTCCAGGCAGCCTCATTAACCAAGGTGGTCACTGCTTATCTTTTTTTTAGATTGCTGGACAAAGAAATCATACAATTGGACTCACCACTTTGGAATTATTATCAATACGATCGTCTTAAGGATCATCCTGAAAAGGAAAAAATAACCGCTCGTACGGTCCTTTCTCACCAGTCTGGACTCATGAATTGGCAAGGAGACGTACCGAGTTCAGAGTGGCGCAAAACTGCCTTAACGATGCAATTTAAACCGGGCACTGATTACATGTATTCCGGAGAAGGTTTTTATTTTCTTCAAGAAACAATGGAGCACATTACGGGCAAGACATTTCAAGAACTTGTTGAAACAGAAGTATTTCTTCCAATGAACATGAATAATTCTGAAATTCGATGGGATAACAGGCTAGAAACTAATGCTGCCTGGGGACACAAAGCTCAAGGTAAATCAGCACGACTTGCCAAGTATTTAAACACGAATGCAGCCTACACGCTTTATACGACAGCAGAAGATTATGGAACGTTTATTTCAAAATTCATTTTCGAAGGATTCAACCTAAAACCAAGCACCCATCGTTTAGCATTAAAAAAAAGTGGATTAGCTAAAAAATCAGATGAGGATTCACGTCTTGATAAGTATGTTCCAGTTACTTTAGGGATGCGGATGCAGCTCAATGAATTAGGAACAGCCTATTGGCATACCGGCTCAAACCCTGGTTTCAGAAGTATGTTTATAGCCTATCCTGCCTCTAGAGAATATCTAGTCTTTTTTACCAATTCCGACGAAGGTTTCAATGCAATTCCTGATATGTTGGCTTTATTTTTGAATAATAATCAGACATTCTGGTCTTACTTGTGGAGCCAGGGAGAGTTAGACTGATTAAAAAATTTTCGATATGATTGGAATAGTTGGTGGTGTTGGACCTTTAGCAGGGTTAGACATTGTAAAGAAAATAATAGAAGAGACAGTTGCAAATAGGGATCAGGATCATGTCCCATTATTGTTATCATCTCAAGCGCATCGAATAGTTGATCGGACCGCTTATTTACTTGGCAAAGTTCCGAGTAATCCCGGAATTGAAATTGCTCAGATTGCGTTGGAATTGGAAAAATCGGGTGTTACTATTGTCGGTATTCCTTGCAATACTGCTCATGCCCCTCAAATATTCGACTGTATTAAACAGGAACTCCAAAAAGCGGATTCAAAAATTAAACTGTTGCACATGGTTGATCAGACAGTAAAATTTGTTTTGGAAAATTTTCCTTCAGCAAAAGTCGGAGTTCTCTCCACAACAGGAACGAAAAATACGGGGCTATATAAAAACGTAATTGAATCTTTTGGGCTAACTTGTATCGAACCAGATGAAGATTTACAAAGTAAAGTTCATGAAGCAATATATGATGAAAACTATGGTATAAAAGCGTTTTCCTCGCCCGTGACAAACCGTTCACATGATATTTTATTGAAGGCAATCCAAGAATTAAAAACGCAGGGTGCAGACGTTATAATTCTTGGATGTACAGAGTTACCTTTAGCCCTAGCTGAGAAGTCATATTATGGACTAACAATGATTGATCCTAACAGGATTTTAGCAAGGTCATTGATACATGAGTTTGCTCCAAATAAGCTGGCACCTTTCAGTAAATAATTTTTAAATTTCACTCACAGTTCAATATTCTGTTAATGTTCTCTCAACAACGCTATACAACCCTCCAAGAAATAGAGGTACTTTACCATAATCAGGTGAACTACAAATCGACAGCGAAGTTCACGAATGCCCAAAAAAGAATTTCCCTTCTTAAAGCCTTGTTGGAAGAAATTAAAAATGAAGAGAATGCAATCCAAAGAGCATTGTATGATGATTTTCATAAATCCGCGATCGAATCTACAATTACTGAAATTCTAGCTGTGGAACTTTGTCTCAAGCAAATCATACGAAATCTGACGAACTGGATGAGGGATCATCCTGTAGGTAGAAGCTTGTTATTAGCAAATGTACAGGCTTATTTACATTATGAACCGAAAGGAAACGTGCTAATAATCAGCCCATGGAATTACCCCTTTCAATTACCCATAATACACCTAGCAAGTTGCCTTGCGGCGGGAAACACAGCCATACTAAAGTTATCGGAATACTCTCCAAACACCAATTTGGTTATCAAAAAAATCATTCAAAAAATATTTTTACCAGAACATGTTGCTGTAGTTGAAGGTGCTATCCAGGAATCTACTCACTTACTTACCTTAAAATTCGATCATATTCACTTCACAGGATCCTCTGAGGTTGGAAAAAAGGTTATGGCCGCTGCTAGTAAGAACCTTAGCGATTTAACTCTGGAATTGGGAGGTAAATCCCCTGCCGTTCTGGACCGAAATATAAATCTAAAAAAAGTTGTTAAAAATCTAATTTGGGCAAAATTTATAAATGCCGGTCAAACTTGTATCGCTCCCGATTATTTACTCGTCCATAAACACCAAAGGAATGAAATTGAACAGCTCTTTAAACAAGAACTAGAAAATGCGTTTGGCAAAGACCCTTTAAATTCTCCGGATTATGCTCGAATAATTAATACCAAACAATTCGATCGATTACAAGATGCATTGAAAGATGCCCTGTCATTAGGTGCTCAAATCATTTCAGGGGGCAGGATGATACCAGACCAAAGATATATCGAACCAACCGTAATTAGTCATGTAGCATTAACTAACCCGCTGATGGAACAGGAAATTTTTGGTCCTATTCTACCCATTATCTATTACGAGCAACTCAGCCAGGCAATTGATTTTATTAATAAAAAGGAGAAACCGCTTGCCCTATATGTTTTTAGCAAGGATCAACATTTTAATCGGCATGTCATTCGGCAAACGAGCGCGGGATCTACTTGTATAAATGATGCAATGGTCCAGATGATGCATCCGAATTTACCGTTTGGGGGAGTTAATCATTCTGGAATTGGGCAATCCACGGGTTGGTATGGTTTCAAATCCTTCTCTCATGAAAGAGCAGTAGCTGATGTGAAAATCCATCCAGTTTCCTCAATGTTTTGGTTTCCTTATACAGAAAGAACTTTCCAGATTTTACAATGGATTAGAAGGTTATTTTAACCAAAAATTTTATTCCATAAACTTTTTTTAATACCCAGATAAAATTCGCCATTGACTTCCTTTAAAGGATAAATACGCAGACAATTTCCTTGATTTTCATCTCCTTTACCCGTCAGTACGTCAAATCGATGACGATGATAAGAACAGACTAGTTTACCATCCTCGCACCAGGCTTTAGTTAAGTCAGCACCAGCATGCGGACAACGACTGGAGGTAACCGATAGAATCCCTTTTTCGCGAATTAAACAGAGTTTTTTACCTGCAACATGCAGGGCTTTCACATAATTCCTACTTTGATCGATTTTTTCTGTTATTTTATGCCATTCCAATTCCTCTTCCATGCGGTAAATTTCCGCCTTTTTATTCAAAAAAAGAAATCCGCAAATCGACCTATTTGAATACCATAGCCAACTAAATATCACTTCTACCAAAAAAGCTACCCTGGGTGGGGTAGCTTTGATTATATGTTAACTATAAATTCCGATTAATGGAATTTCTTAGCATTCAATTTACGATCAGATTCCGTGAGGTATATCTTACGAAGACGCATACTTTGAGGAGTAACCTCAATATATTCGTCACTTTGAATATATTCCATACATTCTTCTAAAGAAAATTTGATTGCAGGAGCAATACGAGCATTATCATCTGATCCCGATGCACGCATGTTTGTTAATTGCTTTCCTTTTGTAACATTGACTGTTAAATCATTATCACGGATATGCTCTCCTAAGATCTGTCCTTCGTAAATATCCACACCTGGATCAACAAAGAAACGGCCACGATCTTGCAACTTATCTATTGAATAAGCCGTTGTTGAGCCTGTATCTAAAGAAATCAAAACACCAGCGGAACGTCCTGGAATTTGACCTTTCCAAGGTTCAAATCCTTTCAAGCGGTGCGCCATAACGGCCTCACCTGCAGTTGCCGTCAATACATTATTACGTAATCCGATAATTCCTCGTGAAGGAATAGAGAATTCCAAGTGTTGCATTTCACCTTTAGTTTCCATAACCAATAACTCTCCTTTACGTTGGGTCACAAGTTCAATTACTTTACCAGAAACTTCAGCAGGAACATCCACTACCAATTCTTCAATTGGTTCGTGTTTACTTCCATTGATTTCCTTAACAATTACTTGTGGTTGACCCACTTGTAATTCGTATCCTTCGCGACGCATTGTTTCGATCAATACCGATAAATGCAGAATACCACGACCATACACTAACCATGCATCTGGAGATTCCGTCGGAACTACGCGTAATGCTAAATTTTTCTCCAATTCTTTCTGAAGGCGGTCATAAATGTGACGAGAAGTCACAAACTTGCCCTCTTTACCGAAGAATGGTGAATTATTAATTGTGAATAACATATTCATCGTAGGCTCATCGATGTGCATCACTTCCAGTTGTTCTGGGTTGTCAAAATCAGCGATCGTGTCTCCAATTTCAAACCCCTCAATACCAACAACCGCAACAATATCTCCTGCATGCACCTCAGATACTTTCACTCGGCCCAGCCCTTCAAATAATTGAAGTTCTTTTACGCGCGATTTAACGACTTTGCCATCACGTTTCACTAATGAAACAGGTTGGTTTTCTCTGATTGATCCACGAAGGATACGACCTATCGCAATTCGACCTACAAAAGTAGAGTAATCTAAAGAGGTAACCTGCATTTGCAAAGTCCCTTCTGACACCTTTGGTGCAGGAATATGTGCAATGATTGCATCTAACAATGGAACAAAATCAGTAGTTGGAGTTTTCCAATCATCCGACATCCATCCTTGTTTAGATGAACCATATAGTACAGGGAAATCCAATTGGTCCTCGGTTGCACCTAGATTGAAGAACAAATCAAAAACGCTCTCATAAACCTCCTCAGGACGACAATTTTCTTTATCAACTTTATTAACAACTACAATAGGTTTTATGCCTAATGCCAATGCCTTTCCAGTAACAAATCGAGTTTGAGGCATCGGACCTTCAAAAGCATCCACCAACAATACAACCCCATCGGCCATTTTTAAAACGCGCTCTACCTCACCACCGAAATCGGCGTGACCAGGCGTATCAATAATGTTGATTTTGGTATCTTTGTACTTAACAGACACGTTTTTAGATACAATCGTAATACCACGTTCACGCTCTAAGTCATTATTATCAAGGATTAACTCCCCTGTGTTTTCATTATCCCTGAACTGATTTGTGTAGTGTAAGATTTTATCCACTAGCGTAGTTTTCCCGTGGTCTACGTGCGCGATGATCGCTATGTTTCTAATATTCTGCATTGAGCAATAATGTGTTATATAAAAATTAAGAGGTGCAAAGATAATTATTTTGCACCTCAATTATTACATATTAATGTTAATATTTTATGAGCTTTTTAATAAAGCGGGTTGATTCATGTTTAAAGGCTTATTTAATAACTCCTAAATTTTTTCCAACTCGTCTAAAGGCAGCAATTGCCTTGTCTAAATGCTCTTTTTCGTGTCCTGCAGAAATCTGTACTCGTATTCGAGCCTTCTCCTGAGGCACCACCGGGTAATAGAAACCAATCACGTAAATTCCTTCTTCGAGCATTTTAGAAGCGAATTCTTGGGCCAGTTTAGCATCATAAAGCATAACTGGAACAATCGGATGGAATCCTGGTTTGATATCAAATCCTGCCTCAGTCATTTTCTTGCGGAAATAGGCTGTATTGTTCTCCAATTTATCCCGCAATTCAGTTGTATCACTCAGCATGTCTAGGACAGCAACAGATGCGCCTGCAATCGCCGGGGCTAGAGTGTTTGAGAAAAGATATGGACGCGAACGTTGACGCAACATGTCTATTATCTCTTTTCGACCTGAAGTGAATCCTCCTGAGGCACCTCCCAATGCTTTGCCTAGGGTTCCGGTAATAATATCAACCCGATCTATCACATCGAAAAGCTCGTGTGTCCCTCGTCCTGTCTTCCCTATAAATCCGGTGCAATGAGACTCATCAATCATTACCAACGCACCATATTGATCAGCCAAATCACAAATTTTATCCAAAGGAGCAACCGACCCATCCATTGAAAAAGCTCCATCGGTTACAATAATCTTATGGCGACAATCCGCAGCGGCCTCAAGTTGTGCTTTCAAGTCCTCCATATCAGCATTTTTGTAGCGGAAACGTTTCGCTTTACACAAACGAACGCCGTCAATTATTGAGGCATGGTTCAGTTCATCTGAAATAATAGCATCAGATGCTCCTAGAAGGGGTTCAAAAACTCCTCCATTGGCATCGAAAGCAGCGGCATATAAAATGGTGTCCTCTGTTCCTAGAAACTTTGATATTTTCGACTCTAGCTCTTTATGAACATCTTGTGTACCACAAATAAAACGAACCGAAGACATTCCATAGCCATATTTATCAATAGCCGCTTTTGCAGCCTCAATAACTTTGGGATGTGATGAAAGTCCCAAATAATTATTTGCACAAAAATTTACGACGTTTTGTCCAGTACTGACTTTAATATCCGCACCTTGTGGGGTTACTATAATTCTTTCCTCTTTATATAATCCTGCCTCTTTAATTGCGGCAAGCTCCTTTTCTAAAGCTGGCTTCAGGGTTTTATACATAACTCATTTTTTTATTGCCATAAAGATAACGGTTTTTTAAGATGGAATTGCACGAAATCGTTTGCTCTAATTTTAAGTAGATTTAAAAAAGCAAGTTAAACAGTAAAATTCATCACTTTTCAATAAAAGTTACGGGCGAGCCATACGCCCATAATTCCATTAATTAATTCTTTTCCATGTCTCGGTACGACCTAATAAGCTAAAGCCAATAAATCCTCGAATATCTAGTTTATCTTGCCCTTTTAAAGTCATTTTACAGCTGTAGGTTTTACCAGATTTGGGATCATAAATCTCACCCTTTTCATACGTTTTTCCTTGCTTACTGAAATTTGTTAAAATTTCTAAACCTTGCAATGAACGACTTCTAAGTTTTTCATCAGGATTATTCACGTCTTTCTTTCCAGTATTTTTAACCCAATAAAGTTTTCCAAAAAATTTATCAGCCTTTTTGTAGATCTCAATCCGACCTTCTCCGCTGGGGTTCTCCCATTTACCTAAAATAGGATCACTGCTCTGTGCTAATAATGTTGTTGTGAAAAAAATAGCACAAAGGGTAGTCAAAAAATTTCTCATAACTGTGTTGTTTAAAATTGTAGGGTTAATATACTAAAATTTCTTATGTCAGCATAATAATATTTTTGTTACCTTTTTTAATTCAAGGTTAAAAACGCCTAATTGGCACTAATTTTGACCTTTATAGAGTCTAACAAAACAATTATGTTATGAGGTTTATTATCAGTCTATTAGCTACAGGTCTAGTTATTGCATTAGCTTCAAAGGTAATACCTGGAGTTACTGTCGCGGGATTCGGTTGGGCAATCTTAACCGGTCTAGTTATTGGCTTCGTAAATGCAGTTATTGGTGGTTTACTACGCTTATTCACTTTTCCTTTGAACTGGTTAACATTTGGGTTAGTATCGTTTATAATCACTGTTTTGATGATTATGCTTTCTGACAAAATTATGGGTACTAAATTTGAAGTGGATGGGTTTTGGCCGGCATTCCTATTTGCGGTCGTTGTTGCTGTTTTAGAAATGATTATAGGAAAAATCAGGGGTGAGCAAGAAAAGTAAAAGATAATGGGACTTTCTTCACAGAAAACCCCATTATTTGAAAACCTTTCAAAATTATTTTCTTGGTCTTTTCTTCATTTTGTTGATCCAAATCATCGTTCCAGTAACGGGGAGTGATGTGGCAATTAAGCATGAGATAAAATATAAAAGTTTCGTGAAATCACCATAAATATTACCAATATGCAATGCTTTGATAGAAGCGGAAGCCCTTTCGTTAAATGGTTTTTCTCTAAAAATATCTTTTTCTAATAATTCTCCAGAATACTGATCCAAAGTCAGCTTATCACCTGCCGAAGGAGCAAAAAATCCAGTCCTATTCTTACTTACATTAACCACTCCTAAACTATCTTTTGCAAAATTTATCGTTACGTCCCCAGGATAAGGAAGAATTTTATTTATTGCTTGTATGGTTTGTTCAATATTCATTGGCTTCTGACTATCGCCAGAAATTTTAGAGACTAATGTCAACTGTTTTTCCTTCGGTGCATCGGCAGCTTTATAAGTTCCCCATGTTTTTTGCCACCCGCTACGGTACCAATCAAAGGACCAGAAAGGACCTGTAACTGCCATTAGAAATAATATGATGCAACTATAAAAGCCTAGAGTATTGTGAATATCGTGATTCACCCGTTTCCAACGGGCTGACCATTTAATTTTCAATCCATCTTTCCAGGTCCTTATTTTATTCGGAAACCAGATCACCATGCCTGTAATCACACCGAGTAGAAACAACAAGGTAGCACTACCAGTGATCCAAGATCCTAATTTTCTATTTTCTATTCCTTGAATTAAAGGTTTCTCAATTTCATTGAGCAATAACCATCTATGCAAACCAAATAACTTCTGCATAAACTCTGCTGTTTTTGTTTTTACTTCACTAGGGTCTCCAATAATCTCACCGGTATATGGATTTACAGCCAATTGATTTGCCCGAGCTCTCCTCCCCCCAGGAGAAGGTGATGGAGATGGTTTTGCCTGTTCGACTTTTTCCTCTTTGGATCCGTTTGAACTCTTCTTAGAATCCTCAGAACCCTTTTGCCCCTCTGAGGGTTTGTCTTCTTTTTTAGAATACATAAGCATGGTCGTGGCATCTTTCGCATCTGGAATCATAATACCCTGCAGCTCATGTGGAAATTTAGGTCTGAGCGAGGCAACTAAATCATCGGGATTTAATTTTGTTCCCTCGGCATTAACAAAATAATATTCAGACAATGCCCATGCTCTAATTTCTGTATTGTAGGTATATATCGTCCCTGTAATACAGACAATAAATACAACGATCCCTGAAATCAGACCACCCCATAAATGGATATCATTCAAAAATTTTCGAAATTTGACCCAGTTCGTTTTTTGCTTTCTCTTCTGATTCATCCTTACCTTATTTCAATCTAGTACCGAATTAAAAATCAGGTAAATAATGAATTTACCTGATTTTTAATTCTATAATTGATTATGATTAATAAATTCCGATGTACTGATTACCTGTTTTATTCACTAGTTTGGCACCAACTGATTTTTCTCCTGTTTTTTTATTAAAAACATAAATATTACCATCTTGGCCTATTGGAGCAACAGCAATATAAATATCATCACCATCCATTGTTATATTCTGAATTTGACGAAAATTTAATTTATCTTGATTTGGAATATCATATTTTGTTGCTGTTTTAGCGTTCAAGTCAATCCGAGCGATATATCCACCTTTGCCACTTCCTCCGATTGCATAAATAACATAACCAATTCCATCCCCCACATATTTCCAAGTTTCAATGTGCGTATCAACCAAATTTAATGCCTCATCCAAACTAAACTCAAAAGATTCATCATAATCATTTGTCGCTGAATTTATGCGGAGAATTTTTGATCCTCCATCGCCTGGCGCAGCTCCAGAGGTAGATTGGTAAACGTGACCATCCGTTCCAACATATTGCTGGGTACTACGGTAGCCATTAGTGTTTGCTCTAGTATGGCTCGAGGTAATTAATTTTGGATTGCTTAAGCTCGGGTAGTCCAAGACTAATGTTTTCGCCCAACTCTTGGTTCCAGTTCGGTCAACCTCAAAACTTGGCAAACCATCCGAACCTATGGTAAAGGAACTTGTGTTATGTTTTGTAATAGCAGCCCCGATGTATACTTTGTCTCCAGCTTTGTTGATGACAGGTACATCTATCCTACTTACGTAATAACCAGCTGCAATTTCCTCTTCAGTTAATTTTAGATCAAAAGAAGTCGTTTTAGTAATCTTTGGATCATTTAAATCTAACGAAATGACGTCCGTCTTGGCGGTTCTTTCCTTATACACAAAATTAGGAGAAATTCCCGTAAACACCACATCATTAGCAGATGCACGTACTGCTATTCCAACACCTTCTGCCGCCTTTAACCAACGTGGAGCAGAGCTGACATAGGTAGCCGTTTCCACCTCAGCACCTTCAGGGGTGAAGTCTTTCCCGCCATGTACTTTAAATTTATTAAACACCCCTCCGTCATCTCCTGTGTATTGGATATTATACAAATATTTGCCATCTGCGGAAGCCTGTAATCTAGCGGTACGAGAAGATTTAACATGCATTCCATTGTCAAACACATTGACAGAAAAATTAGGGTCTTTTGCTTGTTCAGGTGTTAGGCTGTAAACCATAGTTCCACCATCCCCATCACCTGCTTCATCTTGCATTAAAGCCCCTGAGACCGTGATCCAACGATCAACATCTTGTTCTCCTGGTTCTGCAATATCTTGATTAGAACAGCTTGAAAGTACTACAGTGGTGGCCATCATGCCTAATAAACCGAATTTTAATATATTTTTTTTCATCTTTCAGAAATTAGTGTTTGAAATTTATATTTTATTGATTGAATAATTAAGTTTTAAATAGAAGCCACGACCAGGTTTTTGGACCCCAAAATTGTCGTAAAGCTCTTGATTAAATACATTTTTAACATCAAGACTTGCAATAATTTTCTTGCTAGGAAATACATAACTTAACCCAAAGTTTTGCGCTACCTGTCTAGGAGTAATGAACCAATCTGATTCTGGCCATATGGTATTGAATGGGGCCACATAACCTACCGTATAAAACAAATTAAGTTGTGAAGATTTTTGTAAAACATCCTCTAAACTATAATGTAAATTTCCATTCATGGTATAAAATGGCTCATTCGGTATTTGTGTATTATAATAGGTCATTTTTTGACCAGATGTTGGATCAAATTCTTGTTTGAATAATGAATTGAACTTAGAGAGATTGAAATTAAGGGTAAGTTTATCTTTATAGGTATAGGACAATTCGCCTTCAAAACCTAATGACTGCGCTAATCCTAGATTAACAAACTGAGTTAATTCAATATCCTGACTATTAAGCATATCGTTTGCTCTAGCCATAATACGATCTTTAGTGTTGCGCCAAAATACATTGGCAGATGCGGATACTTTGTGGGAGTCAAATTGGAAGGCTCCTAGTCTCAATCCTGTGTTAAGGTTATCACTCACCTCGGGTGATATTCCTGGATTAGCAATGACATTATCTTCTGGACTTCCAAAAGTTTCAGACCCCTCCGGCATGCGGATGGCATGTTCTGCAGATGCTAGCAAAATAATTCTAGGTGTAATTCTATACGATGCGGCTAATCCGTAACCACTGTTTTTCCTATTATCCTTAGTTTCATTTTTAATTATTGTTGTCTGATCGTTAACAACTTGACCCGTATAGCTTGTGTTTCCGATTGATTGTTGGTACAGTTTATAAAACACATTGGTAATTAAACGATCATTTAATATCTGCGATTCATAATTAAATGAAAATACATTTTTTGATAACGCATTAGAACTATTTATTCCATCGAGTCCAATCGGGTTCAAATGATTTTTATCTTTTCTATCAATCGAATAATGGACATGATTTATAGACAAGCGGTGCCCCGAAAATAAATCATAACTAAGGTTGGACCTAATATTTGCGATTTGACGATCTACATCTGTTAAGGATGGTCGTCCTTGTTGAGCTCCATCGCTTTTACGAATTGGATTTCCATTCAGATCCACTCGGATTTTTCCATCCCAATTATATGCCCATGGCACAGTATCTTGAATAAAGGTATTGCGGAAACTATAAACACCGTTAACAGACAGGCTTAAGCCCTCGGTCAATAAATCCCTTTTATTATAATTCAAACTGATCACATTAGCTTTGGTATCAGAAGTTCTCCCCATATACGGCGTACCCATGGTTTGTCCGTGTTGGATTTCCTTATAAGAATCTGATACATTATATCCTAACAGAAATGCATCAGCCCACTTTACATCTGTGAATCCCAATTCAAGTCGACCTGTTAATGAACGATATCCATCAAAAAACCGTTTGGTTTTAAAGTTTCTTTTAACGACCCCATTTGGTTCTATATATTTTGAAAATTTTCCCCAGATTTCATAATCGTTATCAGAATTTAAGTAAGTGCCAGAAAAACGAGTGGTAAAACCAGTTTTTGCATCTCTATATAAGGCACTGATATCGGATTGCATAGTATTAAACGACCCATAAGAAACGGATGCAGATAGGTTATTACTCGAACCACCTTTCTTAAGGACAATATTGATTGCCCCACCCAATAAATCACCCGTCAAATGTGCCGGTAAAACACCTTTGTAGACCTCAATCCGATCAATCATTGATGGTGGGATTGAATTTAGATTAAATGAGGAACCATAGGTTGAGATTTCAATTCCGTCAATAAAAATTCCAACAGAACGACCACTCATTCCGTTTAAATTATATTGAACTTCTGAACCAAGTCCACCACTTTGTCTGACACGAACGCCCACAGTTCTATCCAATAGTTCGTTCGTTTGAATATTTCTTAAAGAAGCTTCTTTGGTCTGAATAACATTCACAGCAAAACCTTTGGTTTCTATTTCTCTCTTCACAGAATTGCCAACAACCCGAACCTCATCCAAACTGATATTTCCTTTTGGGTCTATGTGAATATCTAAATTATGTAAAGCCTTTTGGACCAAGAGAGGAAGTTTTTTTGGTTTAATCTCCACCGAGGTAACCACAATTTTTTGCGCGCCAAAAGGAACACCTTTCAATTCATAGAGTCCTGAATCATTTGAAATAGAGGCTATATTGGACCCTTCAATACGAACTGTCGCCTGTGCAATCGAAGTTCCATCTAATAAATGTACCCTGCCCTTAATCACAGCTGTTTGAGCGAACAGCGCTAAGGAGATTAATAAAAATAAACTGGTAAGGTAAATTTGTTTCATTATCTAACAATAATATATTAACTTCAACATTCTTTAGAACAAGTCTAAATAAACATCGTTGCAAATGTAGAATTATTCTAAATAAGAAGATGACGCAATCAGAAATAAAAGCTAAAGAATCAGAAATAAACGAGGTGAATTCCAGAGAATCAAGAGAAAATATGTTAGAAATGAACTTTAGCTTAGCGTATTCATTTATTAATGGAATACAACAATTTCGCTATGAGGCCTCAAAAAACGGATATCTGACCGTTTATGTGAAGAAAGATTTTAACATAGGCTATTATCAATATAAGGAGAAAACTCATCGATTTAAAGCGGAAGAAAGTATTTTTTTACGAATCCAAAAAAATGAAATTTTCGAGATTCAGAGTGATTCTGAGCAAAATAAAATAATTATCATTTATATTGAGTGTCAAGAAGTCCCTCATCATGTTCTGAGTCCTGAGAACAAAGAAAGTTCGAACCAAGTGAAAATTATGCCGACGGATTACAGAACAAAATTGGCTCTTCAGCAAGTGTTTGAATATGAACAACAAAACGATTATTTAAGCCAAATGAAAATACAAGCTCTTTCTTTTGACATGTTCGTTTATCAATTGGAGGAACTATTCATAAAAAACAATGGACATGAAATTACGGGCAAAAAAAATCACTATGAAAAAATTCAGCAAGTCAAGAATCTGATTGATGCTGATCTTTCAAAAAACCATACCATCTCAGAACTTGCTAAATCCGTTGGAACAAATGAGCAGTACCTAAAAATATATTTCAAACGCTATTATTCAAAGACAGTCATGAACTACATTACCCATATGAAGATGGAATTAGCAAAAAAATTAATTCTGGAAGGGAAGTATCGCGTCTCTGATGTAGCAAGTATGACCGGTTATAAACACTCAACGCATTTTACCACAGCATTCAAAAAGCACTTTGGAATAATTCCCAATTCCTTAAGATATACGGTCTTATTTTCGCAAATAACGAATCATTACGTCCCGAATTTCTTTCTTGAATTTTTTGGCTTCTAAGTTCACGCAACATTTTTCGAATCGGTTTCGCGGATTTTTTCATAAGCAGGCGATTACGCGTGCAAAAAGATATTAAAATAGTATGGGCCACACCATTGAAATCTTGATGCGGCCCATACCTATCGAATATTAACCAGTTAACCTAGTCGAATTTATAACGAACAAAAGCTTCAATTGCTTCGTAGTTCGCCAAACCTAATTTATGGTATAATCCAGCGGTTTCACTCGTACGATCTTCTGCACGTACCCAAAATTCTCTTGGATCATCTCCAGGGAAAACAGGAAGATCTTTTTGAGATTGATGTTTGAAGATCGCTAAGCGTTTGCGTTTTACCTCTTGTGGAGATAAAGGAACGGCCATTTCAATTTCATGAATTGGATATTCATGCCATGCACCACGATACAACCATAACCAACAATCTTTAGTCCACTCATCCGTTTCACGCAAGCGAAGAACAGCAGCTAAGATTACATCAAAACAAACTTTATGCGTTCCATGAGGGTCTGCAAAGTCACCTGCAGCAAATATCTGATGCGGTTTAACTTTTCGCAATAATTCCATGGTTTGTTGAATATCATCTTCGAAGTCAATTTCTTTGGAGAATTTTCCTCGGTCGTAAAAAGGTAGAGCTTGGAAATGAATATTCTCATCGGGAACCCCAACAAAACGAGCTCCTGCAATTGCCTCACCTTTACGAATTAAACCTTTAATGGTTCTAATGATCTCAGGATCGACTTGATTTGGTTGCTTGATTTTAAAAAATTCACGAGCATCATCATATGTATTTCGGGTAACCCCATTATCCTCGTTAACCGCAACAGCAAAATCTTGCACAAATTCTAAATAACGTAATACATCATCATCCCAAACGGCCGTATTACCTGAGGTTTGATATGCTACGTGTACATTATGCCCCTGATCGGCTAGACGTATAAATGTTCCTCCCATTGAGATAACATCATCATCTGGATGTGGAGAGAAAACTATCACATTTTTACGAGCTGGTTCAGCTCGCTCTGGACGGTTGGAATCATCAACTTCAGGTTTACCACCTGGCCATCCAGTGATGGTCCGTTGCAGTTCATTAAAAATACGAATATTAATACTATAAGCCGTTCCTTGTTCGGTAATTAACTGTGACATACCATAATTGTTGTAATCGTCATCAGTCAATTTTAAAATTGCTTTATCCAAATGAAGAGACAACCAAACAACTGCCTTTTTAACTAGATTATCTTCCCATACCACATCATGGGCCAGCCAAGGAAGATTGAATCTAGTAAGTGCTGATGCAGCATCTTGATCCAATACAAACTCTACATTTTCTGACATTTGTAGATAAGTGGCAGGAATTTCTGAGGATATCTCTCCCTCAACTGCTTTCTTTACAATCTCTGCCTTTTTCTCATTCCAAGCCATTAAAACAATTTCCTTTGCTTTGAAAATTGTTCCTACTCCCATTGTAATCGCTTTGGTCGGTACATTTTCTTTTCCACCGAACTCACGAGACGCATCTCTTCTTGTAAGGTCATCCAAGGTAACCAAACGCGTACCTGAATTGGGAGCTGAACCCGGTTCATTGAAACCAATATGACCTGTTCGTCCAATACCCAAAAGTTGAATATCTAAACCTCCTAAACTAGAAATTTTTTGTTCATAACCTTCGCAGAATGCCTGAACTTTGTCAGCTGCGAGTGTGCCATCCGGGATATTAATGTTTTGCTGTGGAATATCCACATGACTAAACAAATGCTTGTTCATGAAAGCTACATAGCTTTGTTCTGCTGTTGGCAACATTGGATAATATTCATCCAAGTTGAAGGTTACCACATTTTGAAAACTTAAGTTTTCCTCCTTATGAAGGCGAACTAGTTCTTTGTAAACTTTAACAGGCGTTGCACCGGTAGCTAAACCTAGAATTGCCTTTTCCCCTTTAGCCTGCTTATCTTTAATGATAGTAGCTATGCGCTGAGCAACTTGAATAGAAGCATCATCTTGAGAGGGGTATACCGTAACTGGGACTTTCTCAAAACGGGTTTCCTCTAATAAATTTAATCTTGCCATTTAAAATGAAAAATACCTTAAGTGAGCCTCAAATTTAACAATTTATTAGGCGCTGGCACAAAAAAATAAAAACTTTTTCAATTAATGTCATAAACATGTATTTTATGCGCATAAACGCTTTCTTTTTTGGTCTTCGTCAATAAAAAATGACTAAAATTCTAAGAAATAAACCCTAAGCAGTTAGTAGATAATCCGTAAATTTGGAGTTGAATAAAAATAAACACACATGAAATATCTAATCTTGTTCTTCGCACTGATTCCTAGCTTGTTATTTTCTCAATCTAGAGAAGCTTTACTTAATCAGATAAAATCAAATCCAAAAGATCAAAACTCCATTAAACTTATACAAAAGGTTGGAGGATACGATCCGCAATACGACGAATTGAAAGCTCTATTCAAAACTTTAGACAAAAAGGTAAGAAAATCAACCAATGGGAAGATCTTTGATCGTTATTTGGAGGCCCTAAAAAACACACAACCTGGTAAAAAATCACCTAGCATTACTCAGTTAGATCTAAAAGGAAATCCTTATTCTTTATCCGATTTAAAAGGCAAATATGTACTGGTTGATTTTTGGGCGTCATGGTGTCCGCCTTGCCGAGAAGAAAACCCGAAGCTAGTTAAAACCTATGCCGAGTTTAAAGATAAGAACTTTGAAATTTTAGGCGTTTCCTTTGACAAGGAATATGATGCCTGGGCTAAAGCTGTAGCAGATGATCAGTTAACATGGAAACATGTATCAGACCTACAAGGCTGGAATAATTCCGCCAGTCTGACCTATGGAGTAAAAGCTATTCCTCAAAATATTTTAATTGATCCGGAAGGCAGAGTCATTGCGCGAAATCTACACGGAGACGCCTTGAACAATAAATTAAGGGAACTTTTAAATTAACACTAACTAAAAATGCCAAAAAGGGAATAATCATGGCTCTTTTTGGCATTTTTTCTTTAGTATACGTTGTTCTAATCCATTTGATAAGCGACTACGCTATTCTTTAGGAATGTGGGAACATACAATATTTTGTCTTTTGCATTATAACCTAAATCTGCAGTATTAATTTGACCTCTCACATCCAATAGAAGCGAGACATTTCCTTTTGCTGAAATATAGTAAATTAACCCACCCCAACAAGTCACCAAATACCCGCCGTCCTTAGTTGGCTCTAACCCATCGCCACCAAGCTCAAGTCCTTTAGCTAAAACGACCTTTTGTTTATTTGAATCGATTTTCCATAACTCAGGACCAGCCATAGCGAACAAATTTCCATTGATTACACGTAGTCCGTTTACCTGAGGCACATCGTTCATAAATAAAGTTGGAACATTCTTCTCTAAAACAAATATCTTCCCTTCTCTAGTATCCGAGATATAAACTTTTCCTTTTTTATCCACCGCAACATCATTTAAAAATACGGATTCCGGAACATCAATTTGCTCGAGTACTTTCCCAGTTCTCGTATCGATAACGGCAACCTGAGTAATATCAGCAACATACAGTCGATCTTTATACAAAGCCATTCCCTTTGGCGCATTGAGTCCAGTCACCCAATTTGCATTTTTAATGCTGCCATCCAAATTTAAAACAGCTATCCCACCTTTGCCGTCCATCGCAGCTCCATCACCATCAATTAAAGACACAAATAACTCAGAACGTTCTTCAACATACAATACAGATTCTGGAACAGGCAACTGCTCTGTGGATTCCCATAGTTTTGTAAGCTTTTGTTGACCAAACAAAGAAAATATACTTAATAAAAATAAACTGGATAAGAATGATTTTTTCATGGCTAGGAGGTTTTTATTTACATTATAAATATATTTAAATATAAACCTTTATTTTTAAATATTTGACTAATTTAGAAACAAATCCTTATTTTGGAAATAGAGAAACTTTAGACTTAAACCCCTTTTACCCAGAGATATGAAACCATTTTTAGACGAGAATTTTCTTCTACAGAGCCCTCTTGCACAGCAATTATATCACGAGTTCGCAAAAGATCTTCCTATTATTGATTACCATAATCATTTGCCACCTAATCAAGTTGCAGAGAACTATAAGTTTAAAAATATAACTGAGATTTGGTTACAAGGTGATCATTATAAATGGCGTGCTATGCGCTCAAACGGTGTGCCCGAGCATTTTATTACAGGGGGAGCGAGCGATAATGAAAAATTTCAAAAATGGGCAGAGACTGTCCCTTATACCATGCGTAATCCGTTATATCATTGGACTCACCTCGAGCTACAACGGTATTTCAACATCCATGATCTCTTGAATGCACAGAATGCAGATCAAATCTATGAGAAAACCAATGAGAATTTACTTGACTCAGACTATTCTGTACATGGTTTATTAAATAAAATGAAGGTTGAGGTGATCTGCACGACAGACGATCCAATCGATTCCTTAGCTTATCATCAGCAGTATGCAGCTAATCCTTCTCACTTCAAAATGTTTCCTGCCTTTAGAGCGGACAAGGCAATGAGTCCTGAAAGCACAAAGAATTTTAATGCATATACCGATGCCTTAGCTAAGGTTAGCCAAATGGATATCCTAAATTATCAAGATTTCATAGATGCATTAAAATCCAGGCATGATTTTTTTGCCGAAAATGGGTGTTGCATTTCAGATCATGGATTAAGCCATCTATATGCTGAAGAGTATACCGAAAGCCAAGTCAAAAATATTTTTACAAAAGTTAGATCACATCAAGACTTATCGATTGAGGAAATTAACACCTTTAAATCGGCATTATTGGTTCAATTAGCCGAATGGGATTTTGAAAAGGGGTGGGTGCAACAATATCATGTAGGAGCCTTTAGAAACACCAATTCTAAGGCCCTAAGCATTTTAGGTCCAGACACCGGTTTTGATAGTATTGGGGATTATTCCCAAGGACAGAGCTTAGTTAAATTTTTAGCCAGGATGGCAGAAAAACAAAAGCTCACAAAAACAATATTATACAATTTAAACCCTAAAGATAATGACCTTTTTGCCGCAATGATTGGTAATTTTAACGATGGAGAAATTGCCGGAAAGATGCAATTCGGTTCAGCCTGGTGGTTTAATGATCAGAAAGAAGGGATGACCAACCAAATTAATACCTTATCAAACATTGGATTAATTAGCCAGTTTGTAGGGATGTTGACTGATTCCAGAAGCTTTTTATCCTTCCCCCGACATGAATATTTTCGCCGAATATTATGCAATATATTTGCCCAAGACGTTATTAATGGAGAGCTTCCCAATGACACCAAATGGATTGGGAAAATAATTCAGGATATCTGTTACTATAATGCTAAGGCTTATTTCCCTTTTTCTTAAAAGGGAAATAAGCTCAACTATTTAACCTTAATGATCAGGTCCAAATTATTGCGGAAATAATTGATAACCAAGTTTTCAATGCAACTCATAGAATTACTCCGACTCTTAAAAGTTAAAAGGCCACAGGTTGGGAGCCTATGACCTTTAACTTAACTAAACATTGAAACAAAGCCTTTTTTATTAATTCGCCCTTTCCTTCTCATCATTACTGGATTCTTTCTTTTGAAATTGCTGTTTAAGATTCCCAAACTTATAATTGAATGTAATTCGAACGCTTTGGCTATCGTTGTATTGCCTAATTTTCGAATTAAACTCCTGGAAATCAGTAGATAAATTATTTCTATTGGAACGAAAAACATCACTCACCGCTAATTTTAGAGAACTCCTCTCATCTTTAAAGTTATAATTTAACCCTATATCCGTATTAAATCTTCCTTCAATCTTATATACATTGTATATAAATGGGGTACTCCCATTCAAATTTACTTCAGCCGAAAGGTTACTTCTTAGTTTAAAGGTATGCATACTGTTAGCCTGAACAAAGAATGAACCCATATCAGCATAATGTCCCGCAATTGGTCCTTTGAAATGCATGTAAATACCCGTTACATTGTTATTCATTGTCCAAAAATTTCCAATTTGGTGTGGTATATTCATATTCAAATAAGAGGTTACAGATTGGGCCAAATTTTCCCGGGTGATCCAGGTAGCTTTAGTGACAGAATCTTGTCCCATGCTTTCCACCATTGCATCATTTGTAATATCCGTTCCTAACGTAAAATTGTACCGTTGTTTTAGGGTATAATTTAAAGTGAAACCATCTGTATATTCAGGTTTAACGTAAGGGTTACCTTCTTGATAAGTTAATTTATCTATGTAATACCTAAATGGATTTAAATAACGATAATTTGGTCGAGTTACTTTTTTAGCATATCCTAAAGTCAAAACATGATCTTGACTGATATTGAGCCCTAGATTTGCTGAAGGGAAGAAATCCAAGTAATCACGTTTAACTTTACTATCTTTTGTGATGGAATGTCCATCAGAAATGGTATGTTCAGCTCTCAGACCGGCCTTCACTGACCATTTTCCTAGAGCAGTACTGAAATCTAGATAACCTGCTGATATTTGTTCGGTATAAATAAAATGATTTGATCTACCCGGATAATCTTGCCAATTGCCATCTATAAATTGTTCAAAAACGAGATTATTATCAGATTTTACGTTACTATATTTTACACCCGCCTCAATTTTACTTTTATTGAAAGGTTTGACATAATCAATCTTCCCAACGTAAATATCTATTCCCACAGGCATTTTATTGAGCTCCAGTTCCTCAGGATATAGTAATTCACCATTTGGCATTTCAGTTCTATAACGATAATTGACCTCAGTTGAAGTTTTAAACTTACTCCAATCTAAGTCTAAAGTTAGCTTACTTCCTAAGGTGTCAATTTTATACTCATTATTGAAATTTGCAGAATATCGGTTAAATAATTCATTACTATGGGAATTGGACCTCATGATGGAATCGATTGATCCATTTACAATCCCAATATCAGACTGGCTAATATTATCCATAATTTCATTCTCATTGTTCCCAGTAAACTGCAACAACATGGTATTCTTTTCCGAGGTCTTCTGTTCTATCCCGAAACGATAATTATGATTTCTATCTTTTTCTATTAATGCAGCATTCTGATCAAAGAAATTATCTACTCCTTCATTTGATATTATTCTTTCTAAACTTAAATCCGTTTTGCGTTTATTATCAGCATAAGCATAAGAACCAAATAAGGTTGTGTTCCCTTTTTTGTAATTTAAATTCAGTGAGCTATTGCCACGGAAATATCTGCCATGTCCAGCGCTTACCACAAAAGCTCCATTAAATCCTTCGGTTTTATTTTTCTTTAAAACGATATTAATTGTCCCAACGGATCCTTGAGCATCATCTTTTGCCTCTCTACTGGTAGAAACCTCAATACTTTTGATCTGACCTGCATCGGTTGATTTTAAAAACGTAGTCAATTGATCACCAGACATATACGTCTGACGGCCATCAATGGTAACATTCACTCCTTGTTGACCCATCAACTGTAGATTATCATCTTTATCAACGCTTACTCCAGGGGCACGTTTTACCACTTCAAGCGCATTATTACCGGCGGCTAAAGTTGAATTCTCAACATTCAACACGAGTTTACCGTTTACATTTTGAACCAATGGAACGCGTGCTTGCACCGTCACAGCTTCAATACTTTCGCTATCGCTGCTAATTTGGATATTTTCTACCAAATATGTTTTATCCGTTAATTCAAAAGCCACAGATTTTCCTTTACTATAGCCAATTGCACTTGCCTGGACATAATAATTACCCTTTGGTGCACTGATAATATGATAATTCCCCTGCTCGTCGGTTACAGCACTTTTAATTAATATATCGCCAGTAGTTGACATAAGATATACCGAAACTGAGGCAATAGCCTGGTTATTTTGGTCAATTACTTTTCCTTTGATGTCGGCATCTTGAGCGGTTGCGAATGTATTGCTTACGATGCCAACAATAAATATCACAACCATAATGATCGTTCGTCCCATTTTTTTGGTTAGTTAAATAAATTTAAATTGATTGACCTGCTGATTAACAGCATCAGCAGGTATATTTTTTTATAAGACGTGAATTCCTATACTTGGGTTACATCAACCTGAATATTTTTTTCAGATTTCTCTTCAAGAACTTCCGTTGCTTTTTCACTTACTTTTTTCGCTTCCTCCTGTTCTTTTAGAAGCTTCTCAGCCTCTTCTTTTCTTTGTTCTTCCAATTTGAGAACACACTTTAGACCTTCTTTAGTCATAATCCATTCTGAATATTTATTTTGATCGGATTTACATTCATGTGCCCATATTCCACGCACTTTGTGACTTAGTCCTTCGTCTAGGAAAACCTTGGTTCCAATAGGCAAAAATGCAGCGATTGACACCTTTTGCTCTCTAGAAAGCTGATCGCCTTGAACAGAAAAATGACTATCAAAAATGATATTTTCTCCTTGTTGGCTAACCTTATAATTGATTTTTGAAGCTCTTTCGGATGCTTGATTATACGTTTTACCTTTTGCCTCATAATTATATTGCAAATATGGTTTTTTTAAGGAATCAATGGATTCAAAACGAATGGAGATATCATTTCGCAGCACATCAGGAAAATTTTTATTTTCCAAATTCAAGTTGAACCCCTTTTTGGTAAAATCTTCGTCGGAGGCTTTAATTACGCGAACATCATTTTCTAAAAACAAAAATATTTCCTTGTTTTCTAGTTGTTTTTCCACGCTAATTGTACTGACCTCCCTAAACTCTTGAATAGTGCTTATAACAAAATACAAGATCATAACAATCGACACAATCCAAGTAGCAAGCAAAGTCATACTCGCATAATTATTCATTGGCCTGGTTTTAAAGATGACACGAAGCATCACAAAAAACAAAGCAAGAAATGGAATAAAAACAGCCAAAGAACCCGCTAGTATTGCAAAAAATGCTGATGTTGGTTCTAATACTTCTAAAGGTGGAAAATAAATATCATTTTTATACCCCATGATATTCAAAACATTGAATACTAAGAACACAAACACGCCAATCAAAGTCGCCCCGGCTATGATTAAAACAAAAATGAAAAAGATCTTTCCAAGGACCGAGAAAAGGCGAAAAATAATATCACCTACCGAACGAGCTCCTCGATTAAATTGCTCGCCGGTTCCCGAAAAATTTTCGCGAAGGCCTTTCATCTCTTCATCAAATGATTTTTTGAAATTTTGCAAATTTGCCTTTTCACCACGCATACTCAATTTATCCGCACGAGATTGAGCTTTTGGCATTACTGCCCATAACACAAAATACAACAGGATTCCTGATCCACCAAATAAGAAAAACAACACAAAAATAACCCGAATCCATTTGGTTTCAATATTGAAATAATGTCCTAAACCACTACATACCCCACCAAAGACCTTATCATCCATATCCCGCATAAGTTTCTTTGCGATTAAGGAAGAATAATCCGGTTCGTTTGAAGGTATGCCTTCCTGGTAAGAAGGTTCAGAGGGTTCATTAAAATTT
Source organism: Sphingobacterium sp. GQ94 (assembly GCF_059758715.1). Classification (NCBI taxonomy): domain Bacteria; kingdom Pseudomonadati; phylum Bacteroidota; class Sphingobacteriia; order Sphingobacteriales; family Sphingobacteriaceae; genus Sphingobacterium; species Sphingobacterium sp. GQ94. Next base: position 87,176 of record NZ_JCAXEC010000008.1, on the reverse strand, counting down.
TCAGGATTTGCTTCATTGGTTTCCGAATTTGCTTCATCCTCCAAAATCTCGGTTTCAAAATCACTCACACGCCCCATTTGCGAGATAACTTGGTTAACGTCTTCAATATTGATGACTTCTTTTCGACCCAATTGGATTCGTTCTGAAAACATCTCAGCAATTCTATTTTCAATGTCTTCAAGGATCTCTTTACTATCCTCAGATTTGCCGAAATGTTTTTTTATTTCAATCATATAAGATCGAAGATTCTCATACGCATCTTCCTCAATGTGGAATACAATGCTGTTTATATTTATAATTATTGTTTTGTTCATGGCTATTTAGTTAAGAGAGGTTAGACTTCACGATTTTCTAAGGATATTTGAACGGCAAAGACTAACTCTTTCCACGTAACATCCAGTTTTTTAAGAACTTCCATCCCTTGGGAAGTTATTTCATAATATTTTCTTGGTGGCCCTGAGGTAGACTCTTTCCAACTATAACTTAACAAACCATTATTCTTAAGCCTAGTCAACAAAGGATAGAGTGTACCTTCAACCACTAACAACTCAGCTTTTTTTAATTCTCTGATGATGTCTGAGGCATATATTTCTCCCCGAGAAATTATAGATAGAATACAGTATTCCAGTATTCCTTTCCTCATTTGGGTTTGCGTGTTTTCTGCTATCATACTATACAAAGATATGGCCTTTCTATAGTACTTTGCAATACATAGTACTATATATTTTCAATAAAATTTCATAAAGCATTGATATTCAGGTAAAAAATTTTTATAAATATGATAAAATTTACAGTCAAAAATCAAATAAAATGCAAATAGTTTTTTAATCTGGGTTTTAAATCCGATTTTTATAAGCAATGAATTGGATTATAAATTATTCTTGGGCGTTACTGTGGGCTATCGTGATGGTGGTCCTGTTAATGCTTCCAGCAAATGACCTACCATCAGCAGATTATTTCCCAGGCTTCGACAAAATGGTCCATGCTGGATCATTCTACCTGTTGACTACTTTAATATTATTTGGAAGAGTACTTGACACCAAGCGAAGAGCCACAAAAATAAAAACCATTTTTGTGGTATTGATTATTGTTAGCTTTTTTGCATTTATGACTGAGGCGGCACAAATGTATTTAACAAGCACAAGACGGTCGGATTGGTGGGATATTTTTGCAGATTATGTTGGAATAGGAATGGCCTTATTTAGCTATTTAGTGCTCTATAACCCAAGGACGCAATATTCCTGACAAAAAATTATACGTTGATTTTTTTTACCAATTTCTCTGGCCAAAAATTAAATCGGTTCAATTCGGGAATAACTTGTAAACTTCAAAAAAATCCAGCTTACGCTACCAAGGTAACTTGAGCTTTAGTTGGTAGTTTCTTGTTCTTCTTTAATGGCGAGTTGACCGCAGGCTGCATCAATGTCTTTTCCTCGACTTCGACGAACATTGGTGATAACTCCTTGGGAACGGAGATAACTAGCAAATTGTTCAATTTTATCCGCATCCGCATTCACGAAATCAGCGAGTGAAATTGGGTTATATTCAATGATATTTACCTTACATGGAACATTCTTACAAAACTTAGCCAGTTCCTTTGCATCCTGCAATTCATCGTTAAAATGATGGAATACAATATACTCGAATGTAATTGGGTTTTTCGTTTTTGCATAAAAATATTTCAACGCCTCGGCCAGTGCTGCTAAAGAGTTCTGCTCATTGATTGGCATAATTTCGTTTCGCTTTTTATCGTTAGCTGCGTGAAGAGATAACGCTAAATTAAAACGGACTTCATCATCGCCTAATTTTTTGATCATCTTAGCTATACCAGCGGTGGAAACTGTTATCCTTTTCGCAGCCATGTTTAAACCGTCAACAGCAGTAATACGCTCCACCGATTTTATCATATTGCTATAGTTCAGCAAGGGTTCTCCCATACCCATGTATACAATATTAGTTAGTGGATGATTATACTTTTCTTCTGCTTGTTTAGCAATCAAAACGACTTGGTCATAAATCTCGTCTGCATTTAAATTGCGCTTTCGATCCATATACCCCGTTGCACAGAATTTGCAGGTCAAACTACAACCAACCTGAGAGCTAACGCATGCCGTCATGCGATCTTCAGCGGGAATTAACACCCCTTCGATGACATTTCCATCATAAAGCCTAAAGGTGCTCTTAATGGTTTTATCGGAACTAATTTGGGATTCTTTTACTTGAACTGAGTGGATGACAAAATGATTCTTCAGATGTTCTCTCAAAGATTTACTCAGGTTACTCATTTGATCAAAATCGGTACAGGATTTTTGCCAAAGCCATTCGTAGATTTGCTTTGCCCGGAATCCCTGTTCACCAATGTTGACAAGGGACTCTTTTAATTGAGTTAGACTCAAACTCCTGATATCGACCAATTTTATTGTATTTTCCACCATGCAAAGATACATCAAAAAATATAAGCTCTATGTAAAATTGGTCAAAATCCGATTCGAAACCCTATAAATCCTATCCGTAAGCCTATAAAGAATGGCCAAGCAAGCATTTATTGATAGTAATGGTTGACTTTTAAACAATTCCCATCACAAAAAAATTAAGTTGAGCCGAGGTGTATTTCTTCATGACTTTCGGTCCAAACCAAAAAACCACCAATTAAAAAACCCCAAAAATATACCGTATTTATGGTATATTTTGAGGTATTTTTTATTCGGTTTCTATTATTTGATTTGTGAAACCTTGACCTATTTCAAGGCCAATTTAATTTTTGGAATAATTTTATCTCCGTAAATTTCGATCGCTTTCATCATTTTTGAATGATCCGGACTACCTACATCCATATGGGCGGAAAAACGACTCAACCCAAAATTCTCTTTCATTTGAAGGATTTTCTCTACTGATTCCTCTACATCTCCAATGATAAGATGTCCATGTCTTGAACGGCCATAATCGTATTGGGTTTTTTGGTAACTCGGCCATCCTCTTGAGGCACCGATTCGATTCATTTGTGCAGAGTAATAAGGATAGTACCAATCTGCTATTTCCTTGGAGTTCTGGCCGAAAAAGGAATGCATATGAACACCTACTTGAAAGTTTTTCATGTCGTGACCATTATCTTGATAGGTCTGCTCATAGATTTCAAATAAAGGTTTGAAATTAACAGGTGAACCACCTATAATAGCAAACATGACAGGTAAACCTAATTTACCAGCGCGTATAACCGATTCGGTCGTTCCCCCAACGGCAATCCAGATGGGTAATCCCCCTTGAGTTGCCCTAGGATATACCTGTTGATTTACTAAACTTGCACGATGTTTCCCTGTCCAATTAACTGTTTCTGAACTTTTCACTCGCAATAAAAGTTCTAGCTTTTCCTCAAATAAGCTGCTATAATCCTTTAAGTCATACCCAAAAAGAGGGAACGATTCAATAAATGATCCTCTGCCAGCCATAATTTCTGCTCGACCATTGGACATTAAATCTACTGTAGCAAAATCTTGATATAATTTAACTGGATCAGAAGAGCTCAACACTGAAACAGCACTTCCTAATTTTATATTTTTGGTCACTGTTGCTGCAGCTGCCAGAATAATTTGAGGGGATGCTACGGCATAATCAGAACGGTGATGTTCTCCAATTCCAAAGAAGTCTACGCCTACCTGGTCCATCAATTTGACTTCTTCAATTATTTCTTGAAGTCTTTGTTGAGTGGATTGTATTTTACCTGTTTGAGGATCTATTTGTAAATCTCCAAACATTCCTATTCCTAATTCCATCATCTTGATAATTATTATTTCAATACAAAGATAATTCCGAAAATACTCATAAGAATTGATGTATGATAAGAAAGACTACCCGTGAATTTGTTCCTTGTTCCCGTAAGACTGGATTAATTGACCCTCAAAATCCAACCATTCTTTCCAACGATTCTCCACATCTACATCAACACTGTACTTTTTAGCAAAGTTTAGAAAAGTCGTATAATGATTGGCTTCGGAGACCATCAGATCGTGATAAAATTTCTTTAAGTATTCATCTTTAATATTTCGAGACAAGACCCGAAAACGTTCACAACTTCTGGCCTCAATCATAGCTGCAAAAAGTAATCGGTCAATAAAGGCCATGTTCCTGGAACCGTCTTTTTTGGAAAATTTCATTAATTGTCCTACATAGTCATCCTTTTGCTCGCGACCTAAAGTATATCCCTTTTCTTTAATGATATCAATAACCATTCTGAAATGCTCCATTTCCTCAATAGCAATTGCGGTCAATTCATGAACCAAATCTTCATGTTCAGAATTCTGTGTAATTAAAGAAATTGCATTTGAAGCCGCCTTTTGTTCACACCAGGCATGATCTGTCAAAATTTCCTCAAGATTTGACTCTGCAATATTTGCCCAGCGGGGATCGGTCAGTAATTTTAGTCCTAACATTTTTCTTCAAATTATACACAAAGCTAATGAAAATAAAATCCACCCCTAAGACGATAATAAAAATGTTAATTTGCAGGATGGAAAAACGATTACTTATCATTGGGATGGTATGGCCAGAACCGACCTCCTCAGCAGCTGGATGGCGAATGATTCATTTAATTGATTTTTTTTTAGAACAAGGATATCAAATACATTTTGCTTGCGCGGCGAGTAAATCTCCATATTCCTTCCCTCTAGTTGAGAAGGGTATCATCGAACAACAAATTGAATTAAACCATTCTTCTTTTAACCTATACATCAAAGAACTAAATCCTGAGATTGTACTATTTGACCGCTTTATAATTGAAGAGCAATACAGCTGGCGTGTCATGGAGGAGTGCCCTGAGGCCCTCCGGATATTAGACACAGAGGATCTTCATTTTCTTAGACACGCGCGAGAAGAAGCATACAAGAGGAACCAAGATTTCAACGAAGATTTATTATATAATAATCTTACTAAAAGAGAGTTATCATCCATCCTACGCTCTGATCTTTCGATCATAATTTCGAGTTATGAAGAAAAGCTATTGACAGAACGATTTTCGATAAGCAAAGAAATTCTAATCTATTTACCTTTCCAAGTCAAAGCGGATTTATACGCAAAAAAACAAAAAACAATTTTTGAAAATCGATCGAATTTTATTTTCATAGGTAATTTCTTGCACGAGCCGAACTGGAAGACTGTACAAGAATTAAAAAAGATATGGCCAGCGATTAGAAAAGCACTTCCCAAAGCAGAGCTTCACATTTATGGTGCATATCCTAGTCAGAAAGTTTTTCAGCTGAACAATCCCAAAGAAGGGTTTTATATAAAAGGAAGAGCAGACGATGCCATCCAAACAATAGCCAAATATCGCGTATTATTAGCACCAATCCCTTTCGGGGCAGGTTTGAAGGGGAAATTCATTGATGCTTTGTATGCAAAAACACCTTCAGTGAGTAGCGCTATTGGGGCTGAAGGAATAGGGATAGATGTTGACTGGAATGGTTTTATTACTCAAGACGCAATGGAAACGATCCAAATGGCAATTGAACTATATTCACAGCAGGAAATATGGTTGAAAGCAGTAGAAAAAGGAGAAAAAATTCTTACAAGTCTGTCAAAAGCGAACCATATTTCGGATTTTCAAATTAAATTAAAAAAAATTTCGACACAATTAGTTCACCATAGAAATCGTAATTTTATTGGTCAGATACTTTGGAGCAAACAATTTGCTGCAAGCAAATATTTATCCCTCTGGATAGAACAAAAAAACAATTAGCGCCCTGAGTAAGACAACTAAAACTGCAAAAAAAAAGCGCCTACCCTAGAGCAAGCGCTAATCTTCGTATATAGTAAAATTTATTTTCGTTTAAACTGGATCGTTGTGGTTTTACCTGCAGTTGTGTTTTCCAATGTAAATTTAATAGTTGATTGAATAATGTTTTCCTTAATTTGATAGGAAACGCCACCGTAATTCATGGACTTACTTGTAGGCATGTCATACGCTACAGATGTGGTACCGCCTTTTCCATCGTAAATATATGCATATCCGTCTTTGTCGAAATCTAGATAATTACCTTCAGAGCTTCCAACAATGGTGTCTCGCAATACTTCTTCACCCCCAACCGTCTCAACCCGGACAACATTATTCCACTCGGAGCTTCTAATTACATTTTGAGCTATATCTCGACCAGCACTATCCAATGTTTCTTTACTACATGAAGTAAAACCAAGTGCTATAAATCCCAATATCATTAACTTTTTCATTCTATTATCGCTAGTTTTAAAATCTATATCTTGACTCATACTTTCCAATCTCTATGCCAATAAGTGTTAAATAGATAAAAAAAATCAGGATAGCTTATAACGCTGTATAAAAAATAAAATAGGCAAATAAGTCAGAATTAGCCAAACATATTTAAGTAGATAACCCGCGCGGATGTTTTCGATGATATAAAAAATAATATAAAAATAGAGCAAGCAATATCAGTAAGCTAACAAACATATACATCATCGCGTAGCCCGTTAGAGAGGCCACCATAGCCAGCAAAAAGGCTCCTAATCCAAACCCTGCATCGTAAAATAAGAAAAAGGTTGCCATTGCTGAACCCGCTTTATCAGCAGGACTCAGACGGATAGCTATGGTTTGAAAACTAGGAAATATTGCCCCGTAAGAAATTCCCAGAAACAAGCTTGATAAAATAATTTGAAACACGGAAGTAGACGTACCTAGAAGGATTAAACCCACGATAAAAATTAATAAAGAGGGAAACATCAAAAAACTCGGTCCTTTACTATCCAATAGCTTCCCAATTATAGGACGGGTAACTAAAATGCTAATGGCAAAAAAGATAAAGAAATACATAGCACCCTGGGCTTTGCCTAGACTGGAAGTATACACGGCCATAAATGAAATCAAAGAGCTGTATGAAAAAGAGAAGACCAATGCTGATAGACAAACAGGTATTGCTTTAGGTTCAATAAAATTAGACAACATAAAACGCTTCTTTATCTTCATATTCTGATCATCAATCTCCATGAATCCCGTAGGTTTCGAGGTCATGAGTGTAAAAAGCCAACTTATTGCCGAAAAAAAACCAGCAACAGCTATTAAGTAATTATACCCAAGATTGTTTAATACATATAAGCCTAAAGCTGGTCCCAAGACCATCGAGAGGCTCATAGCTAAGCCATAATACCCAACTCCTTCTCCTTTTTTTGAACTGGGAACCAAATTGATTCCCATTGCAGCATGAGAAGTTGTAGATAGGGAATGAAAAATCCCATGAATTAAACGAAGAATTAACAATGGGACAATGCCTGAGGTACCCAAATATAAAAAGGTGCATACCACGAAAAGCAATTGCGTGATTAAGGTAATCTTTCGAGCACCTATCTGATCCGAAATTATACCTGAAAATGGTCTTAACAAAACTACACCAAAAATATAGATAGATACAACCAAGCTCATGTCTTTCGGACTTCCCGCCATATTTTGTTTAATAGCCAACGGCATTGATGCAAGAAGCATGTAAAAATTAACAAATAAAAAGAAGCATCCTAAGCAGGATAGAATGAAGTCTTTGGTCCAGATTTTTGAGTTATTCATTTCAAAAGCAAAGGTCGTGAATTTTTAAAAGTCCTTTTTTATATAAATTGACATTTATTATATTATTATAGCCTAATCAATGTGTAACTTTATAAGATGGTAAGCGATTTCTTAAATATTGTCAATCAGGATGATCAGAATATACTGAGCTTTCAGATGAATCCTGAAATTATTGATTTTCACACACACAAGAAAGCTCAGCTTACTCTCATAGAGGGAGGTCTTTCCTATTTACACACGAAAGATAGGACCTATTTCATCCCTTCTTTTCATTATGTCTGGATACCCCCCTATGTTTCTCACAAATTTAGCCATCAGCAAACGCAACATGTGTTGGTCAGAAACCTTTTCATCCCGATCTCAAACGATAACTTCATGAGTCATCACCAGGAATTGGGTATTTTTCCGGCTCATCCGCTGTTAATTGAATCCTTAAAATTTGCGGGGAATTCTACTTATCAAGAAAAAGAGGTGCAATATTCATTTTTAAGCTCACTGGTTCAACTTTTACCTATTTTGAGTCCGGTTAAATTCACCCTTAACCTGCCCATCTCTCAACACCATATTCTAAAACCTATACTTCAATACATAACAGACAACCCATCCAAAGAACTCCGATTAACTCAAATCGCCAGCCTCTTCAATATTGGTGCTAGGACTTTAAGTCGACTTTTTGAAAACGAAATGCACAGTTCTTTCATCCAGTATATAAAAACTGTCCGAATCATTAAGTCCATTGAACTGATTCTTACTCAGAAGATGAGCATCAGTGAAATTGCTTATGCTGTGGGTTATAAAAGCATTGCAGCCTTTTCAAACACTTTTTTACAAACCACAGGAAAGAGACCCTCAGAATTTGGGAGTACTCTATCTTAATTTTATTATCTTTAAAAAACGATTAATTTATGAAGACAATAAAAGGACCGGGAATATTTCTAGCCCAATTTGTGGCAGAAGAACAACCCTACAATACGCTTGAAAACATAGGGAAATGGGTTAAGTCCCTAGGATATAAAGGCGTACAAATACCAACTAATGATCCAACATATTTTGATTTACAAAAAGCGGCAGAGAGTAAAACCTACGCCGATGAAATAAAAGGAAAATTACAGGATATCGGACTTGAAATCACTGAACTCTCAACGCATCTTCAAGGTCAATTGATTGCTGTTCATCCTGCTTATGATAAACTTTTTGATGGTTTTGCACCGCAACACGTTAGAAACAATCCCAAAGCCAGAACAGAGTGGGCAACTCAACAATTGATATTTGCCGCAAAGGCTTCCTCCAACCTTGGTCTAAACGCACATGCGACATTTAGTGGAGCCTTATTATGGCATATGGTTTACCCTTGGCCGCAACGTCCTGCTGGTGTCGTGGAAACTGGATTTAAAGAACTTGCTCATCGTTGGCTCCCAATATTGAATGAATTTGACAAACAAGGGGTCGATCTTTGTTATGAAGTTCATCCTGGAGAAGACCTTCATGATGGGGTAAGTTATGAACGTTTCCTTGAGGCTGCTGGAAATCACCCACGGGCTTGTTTATTGTATGATCCTTCACACTTATTACTTCAAGGCATGGATTACTTAAGCTACATCGATCATTACCATGAACGGATAAAAATGTTTCATGTTAAGGATGCAGAATTTAATCCAAATGGGAAGCAAGGTGTGTATGGAGGATATAGCGGCTGGGTAGAAAGAGCCGGACGATTCAGATCATTAGGAGATGGACAAGTTGACTTCAAAGGTATTTTTAGCAAATTAGCGGCCTACGATTTTCAGGGATGGGCAGTATTAGAATGGGAATGTGCACTTAAAAACAGTGTTGATGGAGCGACCGAGGGGGCAGAATTCATAAAAAACCATATTATCAAAGTTACCGAAAAGGCCTTTGATGATTTTGCTGCAACAGGAACAGACGAAAATTTTAACAAAGAGATCTTAGGCATTTCATAAACAACTCACAACAGAATGGGCATTGAAAAATCAATGCCCATCGTTTTATCATTTTGACCTTTCTTTAATTAGCAACCCTTACTTTATACAATTTTAAGTCTGGAAGCTTTAACGTCTTTTTCGAGCTGGAGATATAAATGTTATTGGTCCACCAACTCTCTTCAGCAATCGTATATATCAGACTGTTAGATTCTGGAAAATAATTAATAGATTTCACATCTTTTTTACCCTTCATGGGCTCGAATACAGCAAATTTTTCATGCTTTGTATCAAAAGTAAACACGTTATTATGAGTTGTAATTAACAATACATTCTCAGAAACCTTAAATAGATCGTGTCCACTAATGTCTGGAATTTTCCAAGATTTTTCCAAAGATAAACTCGGGTTTTTCGTGTCCCAGTTTTTCAGCGAATAAGCCTTTAACAATTGCATTCCTAGGATATACAGAATTTCTTGCTCTTGATTCCATACCACACCATGTCCTGAATATAACGTATCTTTTAGAACAATTGTATTATTTTGAGAGAGGTCATAAATCTCCAGGCTATTTCCCTGTGAATGAGTAGAATTGGCTACTGCAATCCGGTTATTAGGAAGAAGATCAACAGAATGAGCCATTGGCGTTTTTGCATAAAATTCTACTGCTTTTGTTGCAATATCCACCAACACCGTCGCTCCGGAAGAAGAGTTTACAAGAATTTTTCTATTTTCCATGACAGGCTTACATTCATCCAGACTTTTAAGGGAATTTTTAATCTCGGCGGGAATATCATTGGCTTTCATGGCTTCCCATTCCCAAAGGATCTCGGTATGGCTGTCATCCGATTTGGCTGGATCGATTATCAATAGCTTATCATCTCCACAAGCGACAAGAAACCCGCGCTGAAGAATTTGTTGTCCATTAGAAAAATGAACACTTAAAATCGCAAATAATAAGATTAAAATTTCTTTTCTATTCATAATAATTAAAATTTATCCCAGCCTTCGTTTTGGATCAGATTAGGATTAAGCGTCAACTCTTCTAGTGGAATGGGGCTTAAGTATTCCCAATTTTCAAAACTCTTTTTCTGGGTTGTGTAAGGGACAAGTCTACCTGATTCGCCATTGGATAAACCATTGACACTAGAGAGTTTAAAATATTGCACCCCTGGAACCTTATTGCTAGGAGCATTCTCGGTACTTTTAATAACATACAGATCTGCAGAACCATCCTGATCCAAATCGATGAGTTGATTAAATCCTTTAATGTAAATGCCTGTATAATCTGTTCTGAAGAGCTGTCCTTCATTCCATCGGAGCAAATCGTCTCTACGGAATCCCTCAAAAGCCAACTCTACCCTCCTCTCACGACATACTTCTAAAACCGCGGGATCAGTTGTTCGTTTATATCTACTCAATTGCAACTGATCTGTTTGTAGCGGAATTGTTAACTTCTGGGTGATACCAGCACGTTCCCGAATTGGGTTTAAGCTTAAGTCCAAATCACCTTGGCTTAACTCCCCTAATAATGCTTGTGCTTCCGCATAGTTTAAAAGGACTTCAGCATATCGAATTAATATTACATCTCGACTATCACTCCCTTGATCTTCAATAGGTGGGCCAACTCGTTTAGTCACTTGATAGCCTGTTCTATTTTCCGCAAAATCATTCACAGCTTTATTCGCTGTACCGATTCTGACATATCCCGGGAATACAACTGACTGCTGTAACCTATAATCTCTATTCTGAAATTCTTGGAAATAAGGAATCGACTCAATATTTCCAGAATTCGTTTTGAAATACGAGGTCCCATCTATCATCGCATAGTCACTTATTAAGGAATGTGTGGCCCCATAATTACCATTTGAAGTTGAGGTAAATTCGGGCGTGTAATAGATAAAATTCTGACTTGATGATCTTGCTAGAATAACTTCACGTGTTGGGGCATCTGCTCCTTGAAACATCTGTGCATAACTTGTTTTAGAATTACCTGAAGTATATAAAGCGTATTTTTTTCCGTCAATAAGTTCCTTTGCGGCGTCTCTGGCTTCTGTGATAAACTTGTCAGCATCAGGAAGGTTCGCATATTTATGGTATTTTCTATATGTCCCTTCAAATAATGCAATTCTAGACTTTAGAGCTAGCGCGGTCCATCTTGTTATCCTATTTTTACTTGTTTCTTCTCCCAAATGAAGAATTGCAAAATCTAAATCATTTAAAACACTGTCCATTACAAGCGTCCTAGAATCCCGAGGTTTATATAATAAATCTTCGTCGGAGGTTTTCAATGCTACAGAATACCACGGAACATCTCCAAAAGTTTTTACTTTATCGTAATAGAACCAGGCACGAAAAAACTTAGCCAATGCTAAATTTTTATTTTTGAGTTCTAAATCTTCTGTATGTTCATTAACATTCTGAATAAAGTAATTCAAATTCCTTAATTCGCTCCAACTCCATCCGCCACTACCTAAGGCTGTAGGTAAAGTATAATTTGAAGACCTAATCGCTGGAGGATTGGTAATGTGTTCCATGTTATCAGAAAACTTATCATCCTTTATGCTGTTAAAATTAAGGTAATTGTAAAATCCATCAGAGAAGGTTCTCAAACTCGCTTCATTTTTAAATAATGCAGGTGATTCTGCAACTTGTGTTTCTGGAAAAACATCAAATTGGGATTCACATGAGGTAAAAATTAATACTGTCAAACAGTATATTATCAGTTTATTTTTCATAGTAATCAATATTAAAAACCAATTTCAATTCCAAATGCGAAGGTCCTTTGTATTGGATAAGCAGTACCCATGCCAACACTACCTTGATTAGCGTCTGGATCTTTCGCTAATCCTTCAGGATCTAAAGTCTTATGGAGTTTTGTCCATTCAAAAAGATTTGTCCCTGCCGCATATAAGCGTATTTGGTTGATTTTGTGGTTAAAAACCTTCGATGGAATGGTGTATCCTATAATCAAGTTACTCAATCTTAAAAACGATGCATTTTGTAGATACCTTGTTTGAGGAACTCCTAAATCATTGTTTCCTAAGGCAATATACCCTTGTGGTTTAGGAAAATAGGCATTGGGATTTTCTGGCGTCCACCTATTTTCAACGACATGCTCAAGTAATACTTGGTATTTTCTATTGTAGGAGCTCCAGAAATTTGTGGTTTCAGAGGAAGGATAGATATCTCTTTTGCCTACCCCTTTAAAAAAGGCATTTACATCAAACCCCCGGTAAGTCAAATTTAAGTTTATACCATATTGATATCGTGGAGTACTATTTCCGATTATTTTATAATCACCATGATCATCAATAGTCCAATCACCGCGACTGATAACATCGTCATGATTGGAGTCTTCGAATTCTATAGTCCCGGCTCCCGCAAATTGTCTATATGAACTGGTCTGAAGTAATGGACTGTTCTTGGCCTGTTCATCTGTTTGAAAAAGACCTAAAGTATTCAATCCCCATATTTCACCCAAATTCTGGCCAACATAATAATCTCCCAAATAGTTCGTAGGATTGTAGTAGTCAGTGATAATGGAATTGTAGTCTGATAGGTTGAATCGGATTCCATATTGAAGTGGATAAACACCATTAATTTGATCTTGCCAACCTAAGGTAATTTCCCAGCCTCGATTTCGTAATGATGCAATATTTTCTTTGGGTACGGCCGCTCCAAAAACCGATGGTAAAGAATGGAACGGGGCAAGCATATTATTTGTATTTCTTTGGTAAAAGTCAAAAACAAGATCCATCCGGTTATTAAACAAACTAGCATCTAAACCTATGTCAATAGTTTTTGAAGTTTCCCAAGTAAAATTTTCAGATTTAGGATTTGGCACAGCGGTGTAGGTATATTGGTCTCCATCCAAAATATAATTGGATCTACTCATATTCAATATAGATAGATAGTCAAAAGAACCAATGTTTTGATTACCTAAAGCACCATATGATCCCCTGATTTTCAAATTATTAACAACGCTTTTCAAAGGTTCAAAAAAGTTTTCCTCTGAAATTCTCCATCCTATTGACGCTGACCCAAAATAGGCACCTCTATTTTGCTTCATGAATTTAGAGGTGAGATTATGCATTCCATTTAATTCCAATAAATACCGTTCATTAAAATTATAGTTTGTCCTCAAAAAGATACTTCTATTGGTATATTTATCATCATCATCACTCGCATCAAATAGGCCCGTTGCTAAATTAAGGGAATGTTCATCCAATCCAAGAATGGGATTTTGATGTTCTACGGTTTCATAGTGGTTATTGTATTTCTCAAATGTAAAACCAGAAGTAATATCAAAATTATGCTTGTTAAATGATTTTTTATAATTCGCATAAGCATTCACATTAATGGTCTCGGATTCGGTATTACTTTTATAAATTTTTGCAGGTCCGGCATCGGCATAATGTGATAGTATCGTATTTCTATTATTAAAAGAATGTGATAAGTATGGGCCTGTATTATCCCACCATCTATTTCTATACCAATGATAATACAAATACGATAAATCCGCATGAACAGTAAGTGCCTGATCCAGCAATTTAATATCTGTCCCAAAAGTATTCAGGAAACTACTTGTGTTGGTTTTATATTCAGATTGTTTCTCGATGAACTGGCGATAAAATCCAATATCTGTCGGAATTGTTTCTCCATCGACCTCAATAGTTTCAGGAAGCAACGGATTGGTATTATCAATAAAGCGCCAAGGATTTGAACTAAAATTATACAAAAAAGTATTTGGAATATCATCTCTACGCATAGAGACTGAACTCTTACTGAAAATTGTCACATAATCCGATACTTGAAAACTATTATTTGATCTCACATTAAATCGGTTGATTTTTTCAGGCTTAAACTTCAAATTTCCTTGTTCATTATTATAATCTCCTGAAAGAAAATATTTATACTTATCAGATCCTCCTCGAACACTGAGGTTATGATTTTGTTCAGGAGTAAACTCTCGAAACCATTCTTCGTAATAATTGATCACCGGCCCCCCTAATAACAAAGTCGATTTTCCACCAATGTTCTGCAAATCATATAGAGGTAGTGTTGGATCATTGGCTACATCATAAGGATATTGAACTTGCGGATTCGTAAAATAGGTCTGTCCAATATTTCCGTTGAATTCACGTTCCTGGATCTCCAAATAGTCTAATCCTTTGTATACTTTCGGGATTCGAGTTGCTTTTCCCCATTTAAAGTTGTTATTGTAATTAACTTGAGCTTTCCCTTCCTTGCCCTCCTTGGTAGTGATTAAGATCACTCCATAGGCAGCCCTCGCACCATATATCGCTGCAGAGGAAGCATCCTTAAGAATTGAAATATTTTCAATACTTTGAGGAGAAATATTGTTCAATTCAAAATCACTTATTGGTACCCCATCCAATAAGACTAAGGGAGATCCCCCATTAATAGAGGTATTCCCGCGTATATTGAATGACGCAGACCGGCCTGGTTTACCATCACTCACTCCAATATTCAAATTGGCAACCTGACCAGCTAATGCTTCTCCTAAATTTGTGGTTTTAAACGTTTCGAGTCTTTTGCTATCAATTTGATCAACAGCCCCGGTTAAGTTTATCTTTTTCTGCGTTCCATATCCAACAACAACAATCTCCTCCACCTCAGACAAGGTGCTTGTTAGAAAAACCTCTATCGTACCCTCTTTTTCTATTTTCAATTGTTTCTCACCATAACCTAAATACCTAAATATCATGGTAGAACTTTCTGGAATTCGAATAGAAAAGTATCCATTTTTATCCGTTTTTGTTTGAAGGTGTACGGAACCTTCAACAAGTATACTCACCCCAATCAATGGGCCATTTAAATCTCGGACATACCCACTCACCACAATCTCATTTTGTTGTCTTTGCGAGATGACTATTGTATTGTCAATAATTTTATAGTTCAAGTTTTTATCTTTCAGCATACTCTCAAGTGCTGAGGGGACTGTAACATCGGTCACGTTGATATGATCAATATTGATGTGTTTTACAATATTTTCATCATAAAATAGTCGAAGTTTACTTTGTTTTGAAATCTCTTCTAAAACGTGCTCCAATGGTGCATTATACATCCGTAGGTTTACAGTCTGAGCGTTTGTCGCGGCATATACACCTAGAGATAATCCGAAAACTAATAGTAAGGTAAGTTTCATTAATAGATAGATTTTTAAGGCAAAATGACCTATAAGAGGTAATTCTTCTCTCTGCCTCGAAAATGGAGAAAAATAAATCATAAATTTGTAATTGTTAAAGGGTAATAGAATCTGTTTTCAAATTTGATTTTCACCTTTTATTCTGGGGGATGCGTCAACATCCCCTTTTTTCGAATTCAGGCAATTATTTTTATTTTTATCTCATATAATTATAATTAGGTTTTATAAAAAATCATCTTATTTTTATCGTCCGATTTTCAATAATATAGGATCGTCCAGTGGCAAGATTTAAAATTTTCAAAACACTGGATAAAGATTGTTGCTTTGAAATACTTCCCTTAAATGAAGTGGAATATTCGGTTGATTCGGCCTCAGGAATTTCAACATTATACCATCTTTGAATTTGTTTAAAAACTTCATTTAAATTTTGTCCATCGAAATAAAATTCACCTTTTTGCCACGCTATATTTTTTAACAAATTGGGTGTTTTAATTTGAATATGATTTTGATCAGAGACAGCTTCTTGACCAGGTATAATGACATTCGTTTTTTCACCCGCTATAACTTTAACTGAACCCTCATATAGAGTTGTGGAAACTTCCTTTTGATAAGCATTCACATTGAAAGATGTACCCAAAACTTCTATTTGAGTTTCTTTGGCTAAAATGATAAAAGGTCGTTTCCGCTCTTCTGCAACCTCGAAATAAGCCTCACCATCCAACTTTATTTTACGCTCGTTTATACTGAACTTCGCTGGGTAGCTGATTTTGCTTCCAGAATTTAACCAAACTTTTGTTCCATCTTCTAAAATGACTGAATATGTGGCTGCATTTGGAACCTTTAAAAGCAATGTTTCTTCCGCACGATTACGATAAGTAGTAAAATTACTATCGGGTTTTTCTAATGTTGTCCCATCTTCAAAAGATAGTTGGGCATAATTAATTCCAGGTGAAATGTCACCGGTTTGCGGATCCAATTTTGCAAAGCTCTCTTGACTTGTCCTTACATTCTGGTTTTCTTTTAAAAAAAAGAATCCCAAAAAAGCAAAAATGACACTAGCAGCAGCAGCTATTAGCCAATAGTATGAATTGAAAAAATTTGATTTTCTTTCATTTTCATTTTTAAATAACTCCACCTGGAGCCGAGCATTTATACGCTTTGCAAGATCTATGTGATCAGCATTTGAAAAAGCCTTATCGTCATGTTCTGCTAAAGCATAAAACCAGTGATTAATTAAATCGATTTCTTCTGGAGTACACTTCCCTTGCTGAAATTTTTCTAATAATGATTTTAATGTTTTATCCTTTTCATATCCGGGCATATTAGTATAACCTAAAAATACAGAGGGAGGTACCGAAAAAATTTCAGAAAAAGTTATTTTAATTTTAATTTCAACTTATTGAGTACAATTGAAATATTATTTTTTACGGTCTGCTCTGAAAGAGCTAGCTGGGTTGCAATTTCTTTTATTGACATTCGGCCGTTCCTACTTAAGCCATAAACAGTCTTCATTGTTTTAGGCATCTTATCAACTTCTTTTTCAAGATAAAAAGCGAGTTCTTTTGCTATCAACTCATCTTCAGTTGAGTTCGAATAGGCACTACTAAACAAATGTTTTTGTACCTCTACTAATTTAATTTGATTTCTCTGCTCACGAATAAACCAATCAATTGTTTCGTATTTTACTGCCTTAAATAAATAGGGATAAATCGACCCCTCAAATTGTAATTTTTTACGCTTAAACCAAAAAGATGAGAAAACATCTTGTATAATTTCCTCTGCATCCTCAACACAATGGATTCGGTTATTGACGGCAAAAAATAATACATTTGTGTATCGATTTACTAGCTCGGTAAAGGCTAATCGATCATCCATTTTTATCCTTTTAAATAATTCAACATCATCTAAATGTTTCATTTTGAGAGCTAGGTTAGGCAATTAATAATTTAGGTCAAAAATAAAATTGTGTTGTTAAGTTAATATTAATATATCGATATCTTCCTAATTTTTTAAGGAAATAATCTATTTTAACATCCAAAAATTAATTTTTTTAAACATAAAAAAAATGACAAACCTACCTTTTATGCTCTTCAAAAATACAAACGATTCACAAATAAAATAAATAGATTAGAGCCGTAAGAGAAGAGAACGCTCTAATTATTTAAACTAAAAAGGCCAATGGTTTTATATTAAATGGAGTGTAAGATAAGAAGTATTTTTCTTCATGCCTAGATAGCTATTTACCTAGTTATTCAAAATCCTGCCCCTGTAAAACCTCATCCAATTGTGCAGTATCCAGTTGTCCCTCCCATTTTGAAACAACAATTGTAGCAACCGCATTTCCGATAAAGTTTGTTAACGCCCGGCATTCAGACATAAATTTATCTACCCCCAATATCAAAGTCATTCCAGCTATTGGTACTTCTGGAACAACCGCTAGAGTCGCCGCCAAAGTAATAAATCCTGCACCTGAAACACCCGCAGCACCTTTGCTACTCAGCATAGCAACTAGGACAAGCAAAACTTGTTGTTCTAGCCCCAAGTTAATGTCACATGCCTGAGCAATAAAAAGAGCAGCTAGGGTCATGTATATATTCGTCCCATCCAAATTAAACGAATAGCCGGTTGGAACGACTAACCCAACTACAGGTTTAGCACAACCAGCATGTTCCATCTTATCCATCAGAGAGGGTAAGGCTGATTCACTGGAACTTGTAGCGAGAACAAGAAATAACTCCTCTTTTAAATATTTCAATAATTTTAAAATGCTAAATCCATTATACCTAGCGACAGCTCCCAAAATGACCAAAATAAAAATCAGAGCGGTAGCATAAAAAGTCCCCACAAGAAATAACAGATTTGTTAAGGAGTCGATACCATATTTACCTATTGTAAATGCGATTGCACCAAATGCACCAATGGGAGCTAATTTCATCAACAAGCCAACAATCTTAAAGATCGGGAAGGCCAATGCTTGTAGAAAGTCATAAACTGGCTTACTTTTTTCTATGGTTAAGGAAATTCCTATCCCAAATAATATGGCTGTGAGCAGAACTTGAAGAATATTGGTGCCGCTCAAAGGGCTAATTAACGTTTGAGGGATAATCCCCATCACAAATTTCTTCAAACTGGTATCTTTCGCCTCAGAGATATAATCGGATACGCTCGCAATATCCAAAGTAGCCGGATCGATATGTAGACCTTTTCCAGGTTGCACTAAATTACTGACCAGCAAACCAAGGATTAAAGCAAGTGTCGAAAAAGTAATAAAATAAGCTAAAGATTTCCCGGCGACTCTTCCTATTTTTCTAGTATCTCCCATCGAGGCTATACCTGTAGAAACCGTAATAAAGATAACCGGAGCAATAATCATCTTGATCAGTTGAATAAAACCATCACCTAATGGCTTCATGCTCTCGCCAATTTCTGGATAATAATGACCAAGCACGACTCCCACGACAATCGCAAAAATAACCTGGACATACAATTGTTGGTAAAATTTTAAATTAGGAACGGACTTTTTAGCAGCTTGGTTTGATGGTTGATCAATTAACATAAATAGCACTTAGGAAATAAAAAAATAGGCTCCGGTAAAAGGAGTTCAATCAAAAAACAACGTTATAATTTAGTATCAATTAGTGAATATAGCATATCCCTCCAAAGAAAGGCCTAAAAAAGGTAATTATTTACGATTTTTCGGAAATAGATCATCTCTATCTCGGACATTTCTGCATCAGGAACTTTGTGTAATTTTCCGAAATTGGATTTCCCCCTTGCGATTTACATTCCTCATAATACTTCCATGCATTCTGACAATCTCCTTTATTTAAGTAACATATAGAAAGTTTGTAAGTCGTATTTTGGTTCTTTGAATCTATTTTATAAGATTTTAATAATTGACCTATTGCGGCCTCTAGGTTGGCTTGTGCTTGTTCATTGTCATTAGCTTGCAGGCTTTGATACTGGGCCATAAAATACGATCCATAATCGGTTAACAGGTGCGTATTATCTGGGTTTATAGAAAGCCCTTCTTCGTATTGTGCTTTTGCTTTCTGGCGGTCTCCCAACGTCATATACACCCCTCCAAATCCCCAGTAGATATCTGTATTGGTTGAATCAAGCAGATAGGCTTGGTTAAAACGGTACATCGCTACCTTCAAATCAGTATTTAAATAGCGGAAGCCAGCTTTTATAAGTTTATCTGAGGCTTCTCTAGGTGTGAAATTTTTTAAAACGCTACCAATGAATTCTTGATCCATTTTATTTTGAGTCTCTGTTTTTTTGATATGCCCATATTTTGGCTTAAGCCTTGTATTGGTTTTTGCTTCACTTTCCCATTGATCAATGGTCATTTGTTGAGCTCCTACCATCAAAACAAAAAAAGTAGAGAAAAACAAGAAAAAGCCTTTGATAGCTAGTTTCATAAAATATATATTATCGGATATAACTTAAATAGGACATCATTTAATTTAAAAAAAAGAAGAAAATTCATAAAAACTGATTATAGGGAAACTTAAGTTAACGAATTGATTAGTTAAAAGTAAATAATAATTAGCGGAATGAAAAATCACCCTATTCATCCCCGTTAAACGAGTAAAGGATGGATCAGATTTGCTTTTCTATATATAGTTTTCCAATCTAGTTACTCACAGAATACTCAATTCTCGAGAATTGAGTATTCTGACAATATATAAATTAACTAATTCTTGAGAGCCCGCTCTAAAAAATACTCGACAGGGTAATATGCCATCCTTAATTTTGGGCTACCCTGTTTTAAATCAATCCATGTAAAATAGACCCGATCATCTACAATTTCCATCTGTGGAAATCCTGTTTTCCTGTTTGCAGAAATTTTTGTCACCGATAATTTGGTCCCCTTTTTACCTGAACTGTTAACAGCCTGGGCATATAAGTAAGTATCTCCTCCCTTTGATTCCATCCAGCTAACAATCGCCTTATCTTGGTCAAGTAATCGCAGATCTACTCTACCCAAAACCTCAAAATCACTAACCACAACTGGTTTATTAAAAGTCTCCCCGCCATTTTTAGAAAAAACAACCTGGACTTTTGACTTGCCATTAGCGCCAGTAAACCAAGCCACAGCTAATGAATTTTTTATTGCATCTGATTTTGGACCATTCACCGGACATCCCTGAATAAACCAATTATCCTGATGTATAGGTTTAGGTTTAGTCCATTCATCTTTGACCTTGCGGACGATCACAATATCTCGAATATCATCAGCAGAACAGTCTCTGTAGATCACCACAGGACCATTCACGGTCATACTCGTTGTAGTCTGACAACAGGTGCATGCCATTTCATCGATTATCCGTTCTTTAGAAATATTTCCGTCAAAATCAACCTGAGCAACACGCACATTCATCGCTCCTGAATGGGTATGAGAATGGTCGTGCCCCTGATTTTTTAGCATGTTTCTCCCATCTAACCAAGTAATAAAAAATGTTGAATCAGAATCCGGAACAATACTCACAAAACCATGTTCAGTATCTGTGTGGTCTTTGTTTAACAGCATATAATCGCTTTGCTCCTTCTGATTTATGCCAGCTAAGTTGTAATAAATATCATAGGCCATTCGATTTAACCCTTTATTATTTAGATAAAAACTCATGATTTTGTTCTGATTGACCGAGATACCTGGATAATCTGCCCAATTGATGAACCAGTTTTCCCCAGTTGCTAATATTTGCCCATCTGTCCATTTATCGTGTTGGTAGCTTGCATAACGCATTATCGAATTCGTCCCGGAGACAGTATCGATCCATGAAAGATATACGATTCCGTTCTCGCTAGTTAAATGCGGAAGAATGGCTGAAGTGTGTTCAGGTAATGGAAATTCTCTAGGTCCAGTCGACTTCTCTTGTTCTGGTGCGCATGAAACCAAAATGCTTAGAAAGTATAAAAAACCAATTTTTTTGCTTAAAGAATACATAATGATAAAATTAATAGCCAATTGTTTGTGTCATCCCGCTAGCTGCAATTTCATCTGCTGGAATGGGATATATTGTTTTTGGTGAGAAACTGGGGAAATTCAAATTATCCCGACTTAGGCCGGTATTGATATGATCCCGCTGCAATCTTATTATTGGTTTTGCTGTACGGATTAAATCGTATATTTCATGCCCCTCTAAGGCCAACTCCTTTCTCCTTTCGGCAGCAATTCTCCCTAATAGCTCCGTGCCAATTTCTGTTGCTTTGTCTTTTTGATAATTGAGTGTTCGTCTTTTGATGACGCTATTCAAATACATCTGGGCTTGTTGGTCATGGTTAGCTTCTCCCATTGCACATGACTCTGCGGCGATCAAAAATATTTCAGACAACCTAATCACCGGAATATTATGCATACTTAGTCCTGCACCATCGCTACGATTGATATATTTCACAAAAGATGCTTGATTTCCCTCCTTGTCTTTTACCAGAAATTTTGCCCGAGGGTCTCCCGCATATTCAGTTAAAAGTTCACTAAAACTCTGCGTTGCCAAAATGTCTCCTTGTCCACCTTTACGGAAATCAAACTGAGCTCCCAATCCATTACTACCCGAAGAATTTTCATTGTCGACCTTTAGCGTGAATATGGACTCAGAAGTAAAGTCTGCGAAAATGTATTCATCAGCGCTCATTAGTTTTTCTTCGGGCATCTTCTCCATCACTTTCTTTGCGTATTCTAAGGCTTTGTCCCAGTCTTGTTTATATAAAAAAACACGAGACATTAACGCCTGAACGGCAAGCTTATTCATGTACTTCGAATCTTCCGGAGATAATGGCTTTTCTAAAAACAAGTCTTCTGCTTTTTTTAAATCCAATAAAATCTGTGCATAGGTCTGCTCTAAATTGCCTCGCTCAATCACCTGTTCTGATGGATTCAATTTTAAAGGAATTCCCTGAGATCTGCCATTCTCTTTAATCCATGGGTAAGCAAAGGTTCTGGCCAAATCAAAAAACACCATGCCTCTGAGCGCATAGGTCTCTGCTTTAATCTGTTTCCGCAATTCATTATCTCCTGAGACTTGATCAATGTTAGCTAGAATCAGATTTAGGTTCCCAATCGCTTTATAACATTGCAACCATAGTACTGAGGCGCTACCAGTATTATTGGCGCTCTCCTGATAACGATATTCTATTTGTTCATAATTTCTTGGATTGAAAACCGTTTGGACAAAACGAAAATCAGGACTTTTTACTGCAGAGCGCTTATAAAGTACTCTTCCTAAATAATTACCATTAGAAATCTCGTTATAGGAGCCCGTCAAGAGTGCTTTTAGATTGTCCATTGAATGAATTACCAAATCCTCAGAAATAATATGATCGGGCTTAGGATTCAAGAATTCCTTATTGCATCCAACTAAGAAATACGAGAGCAATAGTATTATTTTAATAGTTTTATAGTTCATGATTATATTTTAAATTGAAGGCCAAGCATTATGCTCCTCGAGGTTGGAGTCTGAAATAGATTGACGCCATTATTAATAGCCTCTGGATCATAGTCATCCAATTGAGTCCATAGAAATAAATTATCTCCTTGAATATACAGGATACCCTGTTGAAAGAATTTAGTATCTGGGAGGCTGTAATTAAGACGCATATTGCGTATTTTTAAATAATCCGCCCGATATAAATGTCTAGTGGAAACATCATTGGAAAAACTGGTGTTTCCGTTAACCCGAATTGGAATCTGTGAGTCTGGGTTTAACGGGGTCCACGGCTTCAATTGTGCCTTTGTACTTGTAAATTGCGGTAAAAAGCCATCATCATCCCTTTTAAAAGCTGTCCAGTCGTATGCTTTTGCACCCAATCCATAATTGATTAAAATGTCTAGACTGAAATTTTTATAATTGAATTGATTTAACAGTCCGCCCTGAATTTTTTGAAGTGCATTACCAAAAACAGCAAAACCGGCTTGTTCAGCATTCGTAGTTTTTTCACCAGTTCGCTTTCCTTCTTTTAGAACATAATATTCTGCAGCACCGTTGGTTGAATTTACTCCAGCATAATCCCTTAAATAAAATGAATTTAAACTCTCTGAGACTTTACTCGCTATTGGATTTTGTCCATTTGAGGCCGAGTATGTTGGCAGTAAATCGGCAGGCAATCTGTTCAATTTATTTCTCAGATGAGTCGCATTAAACTTAATATTCCAAGAAAAATTCTTTCGTACTATCGCATTATATTTTAGACTGAATTCCCATCCTCGGTTAGCCATTTCGCCATAATTTTGCAGCTGACTGGTAAAACCAGTTGTCAAGGAGACTGGTATATTCAACAATAAATTGGTCGTTTTCTTATGAAAATATTCAATCGTAAAACCCAATTGATTCATCAGTTGTCCATCTAAGCCAACGTTTGTGTTTTGGCTGAGTTCCCAGGATAAATCCGGATTAGCCAGCTGACCATAGCTTAGTCCGGATTCGGCAGCATAAGATTTCCCGGCTGTCGTGAAGTAAGCTAATGAAGCGTAATAGTTTGGAGGTTGATTTCCATTAGTTCCATAACTAACTCTCAATTTTAAATAATTCAATAGGCTAGTTTTCAGGAAACTTTCTTCCGAGAGCAGCCAGGCTCCGGATATTGACCAAAAATCGCCCCATTTAGCCTGTTCTCCAAATCTTGAAGAACCATCTCTTCTAACGCTCGTCGACAGAAAATACTTCTCTCGAAACCCATAATTCAATCTACTGAAGTAAGACAATAAAGAATAATTTTCTGAATGGCCATTCCAAGACCATAATGTTCCAATACTACTCGAGGAGAGTAGCTCACTATCCAGAATATCATAACCAGAATTATTTATGGATTTCATCTTCGATTCTTGGGCCTCGAAGCCAAACAGCACATCAAAACTATGTGCTAAAATGTTCTTATTATAGGTAAGCAAATTAGTCGAACTATATTGTGATAATTCCCCCTGAGCAACATACAATGCCCCATTCCATTGCCCCCCACCGGCGCCGAAGACCTTATTATCATATAAAATTTCTTGCAGACTTTGATGATCAATTCCCAAGGTCGACTTTAATTTCGCCCCGTATGGGAGAGTAAATTCTCCATAGACTGATCCCCTGAGCCGCACATCTTTATTATTGTACTTACCAACTTTGATTACCCCAATCGGATTGGCGTTTTTCTCTATTTGATTTGGCAAATTGGCTAATCCCATATATCCATTCTTATCATATATAGGCGCTGCTTGTGGTAATACCCTTGCCATAAATAAAGGATTCAATCCTCCAACGTATTCTGAATCGTATTGTCCACTATTTCGATCGGATTTAGAAACCGATAAAGAAACCCCCATATTGAGCCATGATTTGGCCCTGTTCTCTAGGTTCAATCTTCCAGATTTTCTATCCAAACTAGATCGAATGACTGTTCCATTTTGTTTAAGGTATTCTCCAGATAAGTAAAATTGAGTTGTATGGGAACCACCTTTGGCTGATAAAGAATAATGTTGATTATTTCCATTGCGGTAAATAGCGTCAAGCCAATCAGAATGGGCATCTTGAGTCCCATAAATCGATTCATAATCCTTTTTCGCCATAGATGCGTATTTGGAATACAAGCTCTGATCCCTATACACCTTTAAATAATCAGCTTCTTCGTTATCTTGTATATATCTGTGAATTTGTCCCATTTTCCACAGATCTTTGAATTCTTGATTGTTGATAGTCTTTTCCTGTGTCAAATTACTGAGCAGGCCTGCATTGGCCATCACAGAAAGTTCGGTGTTTCCATTAAATCCCTTCTTGGTGGTTATGATTACCACTCCATTAGCGGCCCTTGAACCATAGAGTGAAGCGGCCGCCGCATCTTTCAAAATAGCTACGCTTTCAATATCATTTGAATTGATTGAGGAAAGTGGGTTTATTTGGTTGACCGAACCATTGCCTCCAATTCTTGAATTATTGTCGCTGTTAATAACAACTCCGTCCAAGACATAAAGAGGTTCTCTTATACCATTAATCGAGCCTATCCCACGAATCTGAACATTTGATCCAGCACCTGGCTGACCAGTTGTATACACATTAACACCTGGTACATTTCCTTGTAATGCGGTTTCAAAACTAGCTGATGCTGTTTTACGAAGATTATCCCCTTTTATTTGATCTAATGATCCTGTGAAATTTCTCGCATTTGCGGTTCCATAAGCAGTGATAACCAACTCGTCCATCTCATTTGACTTCTCGGTCAATTCAAGTTTGACTGTTTGGGTGTGCTTGAAGCTAATTTGTTTAGATTCATACCCCAGGGATGAAAATTTCAGAGTGTTATTTTTAGCTATTTTTATTGAGAATTCTCCTCTATTGTTCGTTTGAATACTTATAGAGGTTTGCATCTCCTGAACCGTTACATTCGATAGTGGGAGACCAGATTGACTTTCAACTACGCCATTTATTGTGATTTTTTCCTGTCCTATTGTGCCGAGCCATGAAGAGCAAAAAACGGGTTTAATAGAACTTAATGTCAATAATAGATAAAGACATATAATATGTTTTAGTCCAACAGGACTTTTGGAATTCAGCATATACATATAATTAGGTAGACTTATTTGATGACCTACCAATTGTTTAAGATTGGCAAAAGCGGACACGGGCAAAGCCCATAATCTTAACGCTCATGCTTAAATGTTGTAAACAGGAAGATTATATGAATTGCGGAGGGTGATAAGGATTATCTTGTGAGATATCGTAATATGCGATATAAACGTAATTTGAGACAGCACTGTCTTGACTTGCAGGTTCAGGAAAATCGAATTTAAATTTGAAGACCCAATCTACTTGGACCATTTTATTACCAGAATTATCTAAAGGAAGGCGTTCGGACTGTTGTTTTTCTTTTGCCTCAGCAATTTTTTTTGCTAAAAAACAAGTCCCATCACAGTGAAGCATCGGACGATCTTTGTTAATACAGAAATATTCTTTGATATAATCTAAATTAACAAAATAGAAAATAATAGGAAAGAATGGCTTTGATAAAACAAGCATGGCCATAGTTAGGATAAATATCTTTCCAAATTTCATGGTTAATCAAAATCGATTTAACACAAAACTAATTCTTAGATCTTTCAAAACAAAGAAATATTTCCAATTTTCTGTTCCACTAATTTTTGAGAATCGTATTCGCTGATACATTGGTGTAATTGATAGATTGATAAAGCACGTGTAGGTCCTTGCAAACGCTTCTTAAAGCAACAAATAAATTCAAAAATTACAGCGTGAATTGCCATTTTAAAACATTGATAAACAGATGTTTAAATATTTTTTTTCATTATTTGGAAATATTTATTTTTCTTCTATCGAAACTGCTCATTCTATTCGAGAAAATATGTGTATATTTCGTTGAATTAATTATTAAATTAAAAAGAGATGAAAAATATTCAACAAATATTCACTGTTCTTGCATTGAGCTTAACAGTGAATGCTTATGCGCAGGACTCAAACACAGACAACCACACGCTTACCATCAGTATACCCGAGGTGGCAATACTTGACGTAGAACCTGTGGCGACCAAAAATATAACTTTAGGTTTTACAGCTCCTAATGAGGCCGGACTTCCAATTGTGGCTGGTGCTGCAAATAGTTCGCTCTGGTTAAATTACTCTTCCATAAAATCTACAACAGACGCAACTCGAAATGTTTCCGTAAAACTTTCGGCCGCAGTCCCAGGAGTGGATATTCAATTGACTGCTGCTGCTGCCACTGGCCTCGGACAGGGTACACTTGGCACCCCTTCTGCTCAATTAACCTTAAGTACAGCAGATCAGACTGTAATTTCAGGGATAGGCAGTGCTTATACTGGCGATGGAACTTCAAATGGACACAATCTAACCTATGTATTAGCTCCAGGAAGTACTACTGGACTTTATGCGGACTTAGAAGCCACAGCAACGACTGTAACGACAGTTACTTACACAATTTCAGACAATTAAGAGGACGCAAACCAACATCTTAATAATCAAAGGGCAAAATACCTAAAGAGTAATTCTGCCCCTTTTTGCTATATCTAAAATTTACAAATTCACTGGAAAATGGCCAAATATCTTTTATTATTTATTTTATTATCCATATCCGCAGAAAATTTGCGCGCTGGAATTGTTATACTTAATGGCCTGACTCATACCTATCAAACCGAAAAGGGTCAAGTTTACAAAGGAAAAATCGAAATCCAAAACACTGGATCAAGTCCAGAGACGGTAAAGCTTTATTTGCAGGACCTCACGTATCAATATGATGGCAAAATTTTTTATACCGCACCGTCCACCAATAAAAAATCAAATACCAATTGGATCAACATCAACAATAATTTGATTAATCTGAAGGAAAAAGAAAAAACTGAGATTAATTATGAAATTATTGTGCCGGATAGTATTACCCAAGCAGGGACCTACTGGAGTACTATAATCGTTGAGCCCATAGAAGACATAGTCCCTAATGCCAACAGAACAGGTGTTCAGATCACATCCATTGTACGGTATGCAATTCAGATCATTACCAATTATTCCACAGAAAATCTAAAACCAGAACTTCTATTCAAGCAAATTGACGTGGATAGAACTGGTCAAAAAAAACTATTAAAGGTAGCACTGGCCAATCCAGGTCTTGTATTTTGTAAACCTGTCGTCTCCATTGAATTATACGATATAAAAAGTGGAGAAAAAATTAGCCACCTTTACAGTCAGTCCATGGGATTGTTACCTGGCACATCCAAATCCTACATTATAGATATCGATGGCATACCTGCGGGCAAGTACAAAGCAGTACTCTATGCCTCAGACCAAGATCAGAATACTTTTGCGCTACAAGTAGAATTAGAGATTTAAAAATGAATAGGTATTTCAGGTTATTACTTTTCCTAATTTTTCCGGTAATGATTCAAGCGCAAATTCAAAAAGGAAAAACGAACGAAAAAAAGGATAGTTTAAATCCTGGAACAGCTAGCTCCGTTTCTTTTATAATTGAAAATACCTCAACGCAAAAAAAAACATTTGATCTTTCCGTGCATACATCCGACGAGCGGATTATCCCCTTATTACAAAATAAAAATGTAAGCTTAAATGCCAAAGAAAATACTATTATCATAATTCCATTGATTATTTCTCCTGAGGCAGCCGCTGGTAAGAAAACAATTGCACTGTATTTAACGGAACAGATCAGCCAAAAGAAAACAAAGCAATCCCTAACGATTAATATCTTAAATATCCAAAATATTTCCTTAACAACCTTACAATGCCCGGAGTTTACCAAGGCAGGAGAGCTTATTAGCGCAACCATTTTATTAAAAAATAAAGGGAACACACATGAGACCTTGCACTTAAAAACTCGAAGTACTCTTGTTCAACAGGAACCCATCATAACAGTAGCCCCTGGTGAAGAAAAACTAATTACTATTAGTCATCAAAGTGATCCTAAAATAGGAAAAACACAAACGCATAATCTTGAGCTATCGGCTCAAACGACTGGCTCTACACCGCACACTTACATCTCCAATAATATGGTTACTATCATTCCTGTAGTACCAATCACAGATGATATTTATCAAAGATTCCCGATTTCAGGTTCTGTCTCATTTTATAGAATGAGTAATAAAAACATCTCTCAGCAAGGTTTTCAAGGTGAAATTTATGGAAATGGAACTCTCAGCAAAAAAAACAATGATGAGTTGGAATTCAGGGCCGTCTCTAAGAACCCAATTGAATTTAACTCCTTCACTCAATATGAAGAATACTTCATCAACTACAAAAGAGATAATTTCTATATTCATTTAGGAGACAAAGTGTATTCTTCATCTTTTCTCACTGAATACGCTAGATATGGACGAGGAGCAGAGATACGAGTTGATCTGGGAAAAATAACTTTAGGGAGCTTTTACAACAAACCAAGATTCTTTCGAGATATAAAAGACGAATTTAACCTATATTCAACCTATAATTTAAATCCCAATACCAGTTTTACGGTAGGTTATTTGTATAAATCTCCCCTAAAAGGTATAAACGAATTAAGGTTTCAGAACTATGATCTAGAAAGTGATGCGCATCTTCCATATCTGATAGCTAAAACCAGAGTCCTTGATAAAATAAATTTATTAGGGGAATTTGCTTTTAGCAATTCAGGAAATGATCAAAGCGTTGCTTATCGAATTCAAGGAGACGGTAATTTCAAAAAAACGAATGTCAATATTGGATATTTAGTCGCCAATCCTCGGTTTTCCGGGTACTACACCAATACCTCAATGATTAATAGTAACGTGAAATATAGCCTTTTCAAAAAGGTAGAAATTTTCGCCAATTTCAATAAAGATGCTAAAAATTTTCAACGAGATACCCTGTTGTATGCTGCTCCATATAGGACCGACATTCACTATGGCGTAAACTATCGGTATAACAAAAATGGAAACATCATTCTCTACAATGGTTATCAACGATATGAGGATCGCTTAACACCAAAGCAATTCAATTATGAGGAACTCTTTTTGAGACTCTCTCTTAACCAAAAAATAGGTGATTTTCAATTGAATTTAGAAAGTCAGTTCGGAAAAACAGACAACCATATTACAGGTTTCTCTGGGAATTCTAATTATTACACCGCAAACCTCGGATTTGATAAATACCATACCTCATTTAATATATTTGGAAGTCTAGCTAAAACCTCTAGGTATAAAGAAAAAAACCAGAGAAATGTATATTACGGGGCAAGAATTATGAGTACGTTGTCCTCAAAAAGCACATTAAATATCTTCTATCAGAACAATTTTATGCCTGAGGACTATTTCAGGGATAGAAATCAATTCGAAGTGCTCTTCAGACAAAAAATCCGGCAAACGCATTCCTTGGAATTATCGGGAAGATATATGCTCCAGCGAGGGGAGTTAGGGCACAAAGATTTCATTGTATCTTTACGTTATACGATGCAATTAAAATTACCTATTCGTAAGGTTGCCTCCTATACTGCTTTGCATGGGAAAATTAATAATTTGGGTGTAAAAAGAACCGATGGCATAAAACTAAATCTTGGTCAACATGTTTCTATTACAGATAGGCAAGGTAAGTTTATTTTCAAAAATGTAGTCCCGGGAGATTATTTCTTAGAAGTAGATCGGACAAGCCTCTCAATAAATGATATTAGTGATATCCCCATTCCAATCGAATTAAAAATTGATAAAAATAACCCAAACATGTTTAATTTTGGAATGACTAAGGCAGCAAAAATAATTGGTCAAATCAACCTTATAGATCCTGAAAAGGAGAATGTACAACTATATACAAAAAAACCAACCCATTCCAAGAAGGATCAAGTAGATTATGTAATTATTGAAATTTCCAACGGAACTCAAACTTTTCGAAAAAGAGCTGCCATAGGGACAGATTTTGATTTCACCTACCTCAGGCCAGGTAAATGGACGATCAGAATTTACCCAAATAATCTTGATAAACGTTTCCGAATACTAACCGATACATACGATCTGATACTAAAAGCCGGAGAAACCAAAGAAGTAGATATCGAAGTACAAAAGAGACAATTAGAAATCAAACATCAAAAACAGACAATAGAAATCGGATATAAGGGAGGTGCCGAATGAATTATATTCATCGAATTATACTCTTGTGTTGTCTAATTTTTCCTATAGGGGCATTTTGCCAAACGACGGGGTCTAGTACTATTGCAATTACTCTTCCAAGCCTAGCATTAATGGACATCGAACCCATAGGAAATATCAATATGAGCTTTACCTCTCCCACTGAGGCTGGTAAACCAATTTCTGCTCCCGCTATCAATTCTTCCAAATGGCTAAATTATACCTCGGCTATTGCTGTCGGAGGAAATAGCCGAATCATATCGGCATCGATCAACCAAACAATTCCAGGAGTCGATATAAAGATCTTAACAGGTAATGCCACATTAACAGGCGGAGGAGCCCTAGGAATTCCTAGTGGTCAGGTAATTCTGGGGACGACTCCAACGATAATTATCAATGGAATTGGTGGTGCATTCACTGGAAGTGGCGTCAGTAGTGGTCACCAACTTAGCTTGACTTTAACAACTAATAATTATTCAGATTTATCAACCTCGATAAACACCATCATTGTAATCAGTTATACTATTAGTGAATAAAAAATGCGCAGAACACCTATATATATAAGATTTTTCAGATCAACCGATAGATTTCTTGATGACATCGGTTTCTTACGCAAGAATCAGAAAGAATTCTTTAACCAAAGAAGGAATAATGACTCCATTCCTCCCACTCAAGAAGATGAAATGGGTTTCTTTGAGTCAATTTTATGAAAAAGACTTTAATGAATGGTTCTTATTTCGAAAGAACAACCATACGTAGAATATTTGCTCTCCTATTCGTTATCCTTATTGGAGGAGCTGCGCATGGACAAAGGACCTTGAGTGTACTTGGTTCCACCTGGAATGTGAATCCTATTCAACTTACCGAGGCCGGATCGAACTATCTTGGCATCTATGAAAGTCCTGTCGATCAAATTCTACTCACCGTGCAAGTGCCACTATTATTAGCAAGCGGTAAAGTTTCAGTACGATATGAAGCAAATCCAGACTGGCACAATTCTTTTAATTTGTCCATTAGAAGAACGGGCAATGGTTCAACAGTCTGTGTACTATGCGCTATAAATGGTGGCACCACTTATCAACCTATCACAACCTTTGACACAGAATTATTCACTATTCAAGCTGTATTAGCGCTCGCCAGGTACAATAATATTCCCGTCCAATTACGTTTGGGGGGAGTATCTGTGACCGTCCCTGCAGCAAGTTATCAGTCCAGAGTTGTTTTCACAATAGGCCCAATTTAATATATTAATCCTAAGCGTTGACTTTTGATTTAGTAGGAGCATATAGATTGTAAACGAGTTCAATAATCCTATTAAATAATATATTTCATTTCTGAAACCAAAAACTCATGACTATCCCTGGAGAGGGTAATGAATCTGCGCTTGCTTTCAATCGCTAATCCCTAAGCAGGCAAACAATAAGAGAGCATTGGTATAATGGTTCGGAATTTTCGTCCAAAACGGTACAATGCGCGGTAAATTTTGCTTTCTGACCAAAGACCTAAACTCTACCAAGAGTTCAATATTATTCTCGTAAAGTACATTAACGACTCTTAACAATCAATGATCTATCGCATCTCCATCATCTACCTGCTTTTGTTCACAGCTAATAAGCGACAAGATACATGCTAAGGATAGCAAGATTTTATCCTTAGCATGTTTTTTTATTAGATTTCAGTTAGTGGACGTGAGTTTCTCCGTCCTCGTGCTTGTGTTCTTTACTTTCTAACGAATTAGCGGCGTCACCTTTTGCTGAAGAATCCTGCTTTACAGAGAATTCCTCTTGACTGGTAGAATCAGCATGCTCAGCTCCCTCATGTGTGGTACCATCTGCGTGAGTATGAACCTCTCCTTTGCTATGGTCGTGAGAACCATCTGTATGATCGTGTCCATGATCATCTTTAGTAGTCGCATTATTACATGCAGTAAATAGAACACCCGAAATTGCTAGGGCATAGAATAACTTTTTCATTGCAATAAAAGTTTAAAGTTTAACGAAAAATTAATAACAAATGTAGATATAAATTGCAGATTTTCCAGAGGGATTATTAAATACAGGCTATATCAAACTAAAAAAGTATACTAAGAAAATTATTCCCGTTAAACTTTCCTTAAGACAGCCGGTCCTAACAATAGATGTTCATATTTGAACTGGTATAATTTTAGAGTAGGGTTTTGGATCTATAGAATGATTGACATGAAAAAGTTACTATTAATTATTGTTACCGGTCTTACCGTACTTTCGGCCGGGATTATTGAGGCCAAGGCGCAACGAGGCCATGACGACAAATATTGGGAACACCGCAAGGAGGCTGATAAGAAACGTCGCGAATACATTCGTGAAAGGGAAAAGAAATCAGATGAATATTACCGTGAGAGGAATAAAAAAGAATCAGAGTATTATCGTGAATCCGTAAAAAGACGTAAAGAATATATCAAAGAGCGTCGCAAACACGGCATCCCTTCTTGGGCGCGTGCACATCGCTACGATTCGCGTCATCATGTTTATTTCAAAGATTATAATACTTTTTATGATCCTTACCGGGATGGATATGTATATCGGGAAAGAGGAAATTGGCTGTTCTCGGTTGAGATTCCATCATTCATGATCAATGTTGACTTGGGTAGAGCAAATATACGAGTAATTAACGATGTCCCTATCACCAGACATCCTGAAGATTTCTATGAAGACTATGATGATGATGAAGACTATGACGATGACTATGATGACTAAAATCAATAAAAGTGGCAATTTTACTTTTCCAAGAAATATTGAATAATTCAGATTTGTGATTATAATGAGTTCGATAGCGCGTCATCTCTTTAAAGTTTGAACAAAACCTATGGGGAAATGTCAATCATCGAGCTCATTTTTTTGTTTTTAATATTGGTTCCTTAAAAACTCCAGGTTGTTCTAAGAGGCCCGTCCTACCTCTTAATCTGTAGGCTTGATTCAGAGCGAAACCTTCGCTCAGCGTATATATTGAGATTTTTTTTCATCCAGAATATTGTTCACGGCTATTTCATAGTCAAACTTTTTTCTTCCCTTGAGCCGGATAGAACTATTCAGGTTACCGTTGAAAAATTATCCGTTGCATTTCTAATTTTAATAAAGTTTCCTGATGCAGTGAAAAAGCATTTCGATTTGTAGGACTAACATTTACTCCTTTTGATTTGACCTCATTTTTAGCTAGGTCTGAGAGACGTATCTGCGAGAGCATTTGCAGCAAGCGATCAAGGAGACATTATCTCACAATAGCGCTGTTATTCGATAGATTCAAAGCCCTCCGGCAACTTAAATCAGTTGATATTTTTTTAAAAAATCCAGTAAGGTGGTAAACGGTCTACTAATACGAATTATATCAACTTTTTCATTTTAGGATTGTTAATGCTCTAGAGAATCTTGCAAAAACCTCTATTATTCTTGTTATAAGACTTGATGAAAGTTTTTTATTAACTTCACAGACAATACTAAATCACACTTTAATGTAGTCCTAATTTATGGAAAACTACCCACTTCCAAGTTCTGAGTTGGAACGTATTAAGAAGCTTAAATCATATGAACTCCTGGGAATAGGGAAAGATCCTGAGCTTGACGTGTTTGCGCAAGCAGCTTGTTTGATTACAGACAGCCCTGCTTCGCTCATAGCCATGATGGAGGAAGATACACAGCGGATACAAAGTTGCGTAGGTCTTGATCTGGACACCGTCGAGCGTAGGAATACGGTATGTCAATATACCATTTTGAGTAAAGAAGTACTGGTCATTGAAGACACCTTTGAGGATGATCGTTCCTCTTCCAACCCTTTAATCAGGGAGGGTAATATCCGTTTCTATGCGGGTGCTCCATTAATTGACGATGAAGGCTATATCTTGGGTACGATTTGCGTGATTGATTTTCATCCAAAATCCTTGTCGCAAAAACAAATAGATTCCCTCGAACAGCTCGCCAGAGCGGTTACCAAGATTTTATTAGGAAAAAAAAGGAAAATTCAAGCTGGATATTTTTCCGAAATATTTCATATTACGAACAATATGATTTGCGTATTGGACGAGCAGTTTCAAATTAAAGATGTAAATCCAGCTTTCACTGAAGTATTAAAGGTGTCTCGCACCTCGATAGTTCAAACCCCATTTATTAATCTGCTAAAAAATTCGGATTCAAGCTTGCAGGAAACTTTGGAGGGATTAGCCAATACCGAATATGAGGCGCAGTTGACAACCTATACGGAGCTGGAGGAAGGTGCCACCATTATTGAATGGCATTTTAAATATGACCCCCTCACAAAGGAAATATTTGCCTTTGGAAGAAATATTACGAAGGAAATCCAAGAAAAGGAAAAGTTGGCTAATTCGGAAAGGCGCTTCAGAAACTTCTTTGAAAATGCAATCGGCTTAATGAGTATGCATGATCTCCAGGGAAATATTCTTTCTGTCAATGAAAAAGGACGAGAGCTTTTAAAGTACAGTCGCCGGGAGGTTAAGAACCTCAACTTGCGTAATCTCGTGCCTGAACATCATATACAATTGGTGGATGATTATCTACAACGAATAGCTGAACGAGGGGAAGACTCTGGAATGATGGTTCTAAAAACTAAGGACGGTGAATCCATTTACTGGTTGTACCATAACATGCTGGAGACGGATGTGGATGGAGAAAAATATGTCGTAGGTACCTCCCTCAATATGACCGATCGTATACGTCTGGAGAATGATTTGCTGCACACGAAGCAAATTCTTGAACAAACAAATGCCGTCGCCCAAGTTGGTGGTTGGGAATTGAACCTGGAAGAAGATAAAGTTTATTGGTCTGATTCGACCAAATTAATTCATGGCGTTGATAAAGATTTTCAACCAAATTTCGAAACAGCAATTAGTTTTTACGAGGAAGACAGTAAAGTAAAACTAAAGAAAATCGTAGAAGGAGCCATCAAAAAAGGAAAACCTTATTATACGGAATTGAGACTCAAAAAATGGAATGGTGAGACTATTTGGGTACGGGTTAAAGGTATTCCAGAAATGGAGAATGGGAGGTGTAAGCGGATTTTTGGCATTATACAGGATATTGACCATAGTAAGACCCTGTATTTGGAATTGGCAAAAAAAGAGGCGATGCTGCAAGCTTTCGTCGACTATGTACCGGCATCTGTCGCGATGTTGGATCGAGATTTTAATTACGTCTCAATCAGCAACCAGTGGCTCGATGATTTTCATAAAGGAGGAACACATGAAGACCTTCTTCATAAAAATCTATTTGAAATCTTTCCTGATATCCCCACCGAACGAAAAAAAATCTATGAAGACGCTTTATCCGGAAAATCTTACAAAAATGTAGACGAGGTAATTCAGGCGGGAGGTGTGGCTGATGCTCAACATTTTAATTGGGAGGTCCGACCATGGCATTTGGCCCAAGGCAATATTGGAGGGATTATCATCTTTACACAAAATATAACCGATTCTGTACGAGGAAATGAAGAACTAAAGAAAGCAAAGGAACTAGCCGATATGGCGAGTAAGGCGAAATCCGAATTTTTGGCGAATATGAGTCATGAAATCCGAACGCCATTGAATGGCGTGATAGGCTTTTCAGATCTATTGCTGAAAACACCGCTGAATGACACTCAAAAACAGTACCTGAACTACATTAACGAATCTGGAAGCAGCCTGTTGAATATCATCAATGATATCTTAGATTTTTCTAAAATAGAGTCCGGTAAACTGGAGTTATATATTGATAAATTTGGCGTTTATGATTTGGCGAATCAAGTTACAAATGTCGTATTGTACCAGGCACAACGAAAAGATATTGAACTTTTATTAAATATTCAACAGGACTTGCCTTCCTTTATCTGGATTGACGAAGCCCGGATCAAACAAGTATTGATCAATCTATTAGGAAACGCTGTCAAATTTACCGAGCAAGGTGAGATTGAATTGAAAATAGAACGGCTAAGTAGCTCAACAGCTGATCTTATGCGCTTACGTTTTTCTGTAAGGGACACCGGTATAGGCATTCCAATAGACAAACAGCAGCGTATTTTTGATGCATTTACGCAAGAAGATAGCTCTGTCAGCAAGCGGTATGGGGGTACGGGATTGGGATTGACCATTTCAAATAACTTACTCAAATACATGGGTAGCGAGTTGAGGCTAAAAAGTGAAATAGGTGTTGGTTCGACCTTCTTTTTCGATTTAGAGGTTCCTTTTGAGCTAGGAGACGAGCAAGAAATTGAAGAACTTCCACTTCGTAGAGTATTGATTGTTGATGATAATGCTAATAATCGGATGATTCTTCAACATATGTTAGCATTCAAACAGGTGGACTCCGTTTTGGCTGAGAATGGAATGGAGGCTTTGCAGCTCATAATGCGAGGAGAACGTTTTGATATGATATTGATGGACTACCACATGCCTATCCTTTCGGGCCTTGAAACCATTAAAAAGATCAAAGAAATGTTCCAAAAGCAAGATCAAGAGACGCCTTTAATCGTTTTGCACACGTCATCCGAAGAACACGAAGTGATTTCAGCATTTAGACAAGAAGAACATTCTTTTTGCTTACTTAAACCTATTAAATCTGAGGAATTATACCACACAATACGTAGGGCAGTCGAATATTACAAGACAGGCAATGATAGGACCTCGGTAAACAGTACATCAGGTAACGACCTTGTTTACAGGCAGCAATTTCGTGTTTTACTCGCTGATGACAACCCGGTTAACATGGTATTAAATTCACGAATAATGGCCTCAATTATGCCAAATGCCGAACTTATCGAAGTGAAAGATGGAGCTGAGGCGATTGTAGCCTGTAAGGAACAGATTTTTGACATCATTCTCATGGATGTACAAATGCCGCAAGTGGATGGGATCGAAGCAACAAAACAAATCCGGGAAATAAAGGGATATAAGGAGATCCCCATCATTGGTGTAACCGCGGGGAATGTATCCGGAGAAAAAGAAAAATGTTTGGCTGCGGGAATGTCAGATTTTTTACCAAAACCCATTCGTCAGCATGATTTAGAATCAGTCTTGCAAAAATTTATACAACAAGAGGTTCCAATAGAAGAAGATATTCTTGAACTAAAAGATCATTTGGATTTAGATGTTCTCAATGAACAAACGGGAGATGACCCTAGTTTTGTGCGTTTTTTTCTTGAGCTTGTCATGCAGGAGATCAAACAAGCAAGAGATAATTTAAACAAGGCAAAACTTGCGGCAAATACAGCCCAAATGAAGCAGATTCTTCACAAAATGCGGGGAACGGCATCAACAGCTGGATTAGTAAAGCTTTCCAAGATAGCTTCCGATTTAGAAAACAATATTAATCCGAAATCTTTAGACACAACCTTGATTGAGGAAGAAGTAGAGTTAGGTCTAAAACTAATTACAAAACTTTTAAACGAGCGATAACATGGTGATTTTAATAGCAGAAGACGATGAATTAATCCTTAGAACCATTGAACACAAATTGATTAAGGAAGGACATGAAGTCATTTTGACTAGAAACGGTAAAGATGCAATTGACACTATTCGGGAACTAGAAGTAGATTTAGTGATTACCGATATAATGATGCCTTTTGCCTCTGGAATTGAAATTTTGTCAGCCATAAAGGGTTTCGGAAAAAAATTACCGGTGATCGTTCTTTCCAGCATGGGACAAGAGGAGGTTGTGGTCGATGCGTTCGATTTAGGGGCCTCTGATTTTATGGTTAAACCCTTCAGTCCAAATGAGTTACTTTTGCGAATCAGACGATTGATAAACAAATAAGGTCAGTTTATGTTACAAAGGATTACTATTCATGAGCTTATAATTGCGATTATTATTGTGTTGATTTTAGTCTTGCTATTAGCCATTCTAGTCTTGTTCTATAGCTTTCACAGGCATAAAATTTTACATGACCGGCAACTATGGACACAAATGATTGAACATAAAGTCGCCGAGGCTATTGTAGAGGGGAATGCTGTTGACCAACCAGATACTATATTTGCAAAATTCTTGCAAAAACCATCGTTCCGTCGTGTCTTTTTAAGTGTGCTTGTAGCATCAGAGCAAAAATTTTCTGGCGCAGCACATAACGAGGTGACCCAGTTATTTCATATCTACAATTTACAGGATGAAGCTTGGAAAAAAATACGGCAAAAAAAACCTTATCTAGTTGCTGGGGGTATTCAAGAGCTTACAGCTATGGGAATGGACCAAGCTGTCCCAGAAATCGTGACTTTACTGAATCATACAGATAAACAAATTTATCAAGAAGCTCAATACGCTTTGGTTCGATTTAAGGGATACGAAGGCCTTGATTTTTTAGACACGGTCGATCATTTCTTATCTGACTGGCAGCAACTACGCCTGTTACAGTCAATTAAAGAAATTCCCCAGACACATGCTAAGCGAGTTACTGATTGGTTGTTGAGTAAGAACACATCGGTCGTGGTGTTTGCATTGCGACTTACGCGTAAGTACCGCCTTTTACCTGTTTACGATGACGTTCTCATGCTATTAAATCATTCAGAGATCAGCATCCGCGTACAGGCTGTCCTTACGCTGCAGGCCTTGGAAAAAGCAGAGACTGTGGGTCAATTGATGAACACTTTTCCCCAACAATCAGAAGAAGTGCAACTTGAAATTATACGGGCATTAAAAGTATCAAAAAGCAAGCAATCCATACCCTTTTTACAACAGCAACTTGAAGAAAGTCCTTCTGTAGCCTTAAAAATTTTGTCTGCCGAGGCTTTGGTGTTATTGGGACAACAACAATATTTACGCGAACGTATCGCAAATAAAGATACAACCATAAAATTGATAAAAATTATTAAACACTCTTTACAGGAAAAGACATGCTAGAATTTGCCCATCTTGTATATGAAA
Source organism: Sphingobacterium sp. GQ94 (assembly GCF_059758715.1). Classification (NCBI taxonomy): domain Bacteria; kingdom Pseudomonadati; phylum Bacteroidota; class Sphingobacteriia; order Sphingobacteriales; family Sphingobacteriaceae; genus Sphingobacterium; species Sphingobacterium sp. GQ94. The sequence goes on along the minus strand of NZ_JCAXEC010000008.1, from coordinate 47,046 downwards.
TTGTGATTTGGCTGTTTCTTTTATACTCAACAGCAATCTTTATCATTTATATCTGGATAGCCCTTTATGCGTATGGTGCGGTATCACGTTACAAGCATGATAATACATTTACTGATTACACGATAATAGCGACCAATCCAAATGCTCCTTCATTCAGCCTGATTGCCCCAGCTTATAATGAAGGTATGACAATTGTCGACAACGTTCGGTCTCTTTTGTCTATCTATTACCACAATCTAGAAATCATTATTGTTAACGATGGCAGCCGTGATGATTCCATGCAGCGTCTGATAAATGCATATGCTTTGGAACCTGTTACGTTTTATGTCCAGGGCGAGTTGGAAACAAAAGATATTCGCCAGGTATATAAAAGTAAAAATCCAGCTTTTAAAAAATTAGTTGTCGTAGATAAAGAAAATGGAGGGAAGGCCGATGCACTAAATGTTGGAGTGAATATTTCATCAGGTGATTTTATCGTGTGTATTGATGTGGACTGTATCCTTGAGCAGGATGCCCTGTTAAAATTAGCCAAGCCATTTCTGGAACAAACAGCTAAAAGAGTCATCGCATGCGGCGGAGTTATTCGACTGGCCAACAACTGTAAGATTGAAAATGGAAAGGTAGTCAGTGTTAATCTTCCAAAATCGTGGTTAGGACGCATGCAGTCCTTAGAATACATTCGTGCTTTTGTACTGGGAAGAATGGCCTGGTCTAGAGCATCTGGATTGATCTTAATTTCTGGGGCATTTGGTGCATTTGATAAAAAAATTGTTCTAGCTTGTGGGGGGTACGATAAAAATACCGTAGGGGAAGATATGGAACTTGTGGTCCGAATGCGCCGATATATGGAAGAGCTAGGAGAAGCCTATGAAGTTGTCAATATTCCAGATCCCCTGTGTTGGACAGAGGTACCTGAATCAAAAGCAGTATTGAAGACACAACGAAACCGTTGGATGCGTGGAACAATGGAGACACTTTGGAAACACAGGAAGCTAATGTTCAATCCTAAGTATGGTAAGTTAGGTTTGATTAGCATTCCTTACTGGTTTTTCTTTGAGTTCTTGGGACCCCTAATCGAATTCTCTGGTTACATTGTCTTCTTAACTTTTCTCCTATTTGGAATTATCAACTGGCCTTTCTTTTTAGCGCTATTTGCTTTGGTGATTTCTTCTGGTATTCTGTATTCTATTTATGCTATTTTAGTCGATTTGGTAAATCATCAGGTATACAGTAAAAAGCAAGATTTGTCCAAACTTGTCGCTACTGCGATTTTAGAACCTTTTTATTTCCATCCTATTGTGGTTAGGGCTAGCATCCGGGGCATTGTAGATTATTTTCGAAAAAAACATGGATGGGGAGAGATGACCCGCCAAGGATTTCAACAGTCAACCAATCAAGAATCGTATGGGCGAAGAATACTCATTCAGTTGCAGAGTTCTCTCCAATATTTAGGTAGTATTTCCCTAGTTTTTTTAGCCCTTTTCATCCTGGCAGTAGGTGCCGAATGTTGGTGGTATGAGCGCCGGTTTATTCAACTTACAGATGCACATATAATAGGACCATTGGTTCTCGACAATCTTCATTTTGCTTTTCAATTGATAGGCGGAACTAGTGTGCTGTTTTTGATTCTACAGTTCATCACTCAGGCATGGAGCAAACTACTCCTAAAGATTTGGTTCACATTTGTAGTATTATCACAATTTGTTCTATTTCTCTATTTTGCAGAAACGCGTAATATACTTGGCGCAGATGTCTTCTATTATACTATGGAAGAGATCCAGCAGATATTGAAAGCTAGCGGAATGTTGAATTTAACCAATCTAGCATTTCTTTTACTCCTCTTAGTGGTGATTAGCCTACCTTTTTGGCTGACCGGAAGACGGCCATTTATCCATACCTATATAGGAGCAATTGTTGCCTTGGTTGGGATAATTTCTTGTTTTATTTCCTTCATTACATTTCTCCCCGAGGGAAAAGATGAATTTGTACGTGAATCGCAGCGCAGTAAATGGCGATATTTTTTCGACTCAAACATTACTAATTATGTTCAGGATAACCCTGCCATGTTGACTTGGCTAGAGAACAAGCAGCCCAATACAGATGAGGGTGACCAGGAATATCCTTTTATGCGAACCGAGAATACTAAAGATATCCTTGGCTCATATATGCAATCCTCAGAAAAAATCCCCAATCTAGTCATTATTATTGTGGAGGGATTAGGCCATGCATACAGTTCGCCTGACGGATATATTGGCAATTTTACACCTTTTATTGATTCAATATCACGAGAGTCACTTTATTGGAAAAATAACATTAGCTCCTCAGGGAGGACCTTTTCGGTCTTGCCAACAGTATTGGGTTCTTTACCGTTTGGTAGTCATGGCTTTCTGGAGCAGAAAATTCTCACGCCGCATTTTAACTTATTTAATATACTTCAGAAAAATAATTTTTCCACTGGTCTTTTCTATGGAGGGGATGCCAATTTCGATTTCATGAAGAAGTATGCGGACTATAGTGTAGTGGATACGTTAATTGATCAAGGATCCTTTGCTCCTCCTTACAAGAAGCTTCCCGAAGAAAATGGAGAAAGTTGGGGATACGAAGATCAAGCTGTTTTGAATAAGTTATTAGAGGTGCAAAATGGCAATAAACAACCTTATTTTCATGTGTTGATGACACTCTCCACCCACAATCCGTTTCTAATTAATAATAGTTCTTATTACGAGAAACGCTTTGATCAAAGGCTCTTGAGATTGGATCTGACAAAGGAACAGAGAAATTGGGCCATTCAAAATCGTAAACAGCTGGTAACTGTTCTAAATCTAGATGATGCTTTACAAAAATTTTTCGAGGAATATAAACAACGAGAGGAGTATAAAAACACCATATTTTTGATAACGGGGGATCACAGCATGCCTGAAATCCCCTTGCAAAATAAGATTGATCGGTACCACGTGCCTCTCATCCTCTATTCGCCTCTTTTAAAACAAACACGTACCTTTTCTCATCCTGTGAGTCATTTCGATGTCGCTCCAACCCTATTGGCCTATTATCGCGAGAATTTCAACATTAGGACTCCCAAAACCATCGCTTGGATTGGAAGAGGTTTAGGAGAGGGTATTTCTACAAAAAGCAATGGAGTACCCATAATGCAAAGTAAAAACCAGTTGGATGATTTTGTTTACGGGACTTATCACCTTTCCCACGGCCAACTCTACAAGCTTGATCCGCATTTGAACGAAGAACCTGTTACTGACGCCTCTACTTACGACATTATTACTCATCGTTTTGAGGCCTTTAAACGCAAGAACAAGCTTTTTGAGCAAAAAAAGAGGCTTCTTCCGGATAGCGTCCTAACTAATTATTTCAACCTTACATTAAAGCCTTAAAATGTTTTGGTATAGCCCAAGACAAGGTCCAATTGATTACCTTTCTGGTTCGGTCTAAACTCTTGGTTATAATATGTAGAGGAAAGTGAGAACAAATTGGTCTTGTTGATGGAAAAGTTATATTCCGCACCGACTTTGAATGTTTTAAGTTTATAAGGTGCATTATCCAGTAAGTTATTACGATTTTCCTCTGGGCTTAATCCGCTTCCTATGAGTAAGCCTATATAATCATTAGCCCCTTTTGTGTAATAACGTACGGTACCAGTGTAAGATTGAGAAATATTTTCCTGGCCAGGGGTCAAATATGTTCGGAAGTTGAACCAGAAATTCTGAACGTATTTACCTACCGATGCGGTATACATCCATATATTATTGCTAAAATAAATTTGTCTATACCCTATTTCTCCCTCAAAGCTATTTGGTAAATTAGCATACAGAGAAACTCCAGTGCGGTACTTTGGGAATATGCCTACATTATCCGAATACCCGGCTCCGATATATAGATAGAACATTTTAGAAAGCCTTGGGTAGGCTTCAAGTTCTAGCTGCAGTCCATTGTCTGCAAATTTATTCGCGTAATTCGCACGAAGGATGATAGGCCCAATAGATGTCATGCGGCGATAGTTAACCCCTACAATATGCCAATTATCCTCAAATTGTTTATCAAAGTACGCAAAGTTATAAGTAAGTCCAATAGCATTCTTTGCAGAATATTCTTGAATATTTTTGGATAGAGCTCGTGCTTCGGTGTGCCTAGGATTCAACTTGAGCAGCTGAGTGATAGATTTATCGGCTTCCTTAAAATTGTTATTGCTGTAATTTACTTTGGTCCTTAGCAATAAGAGGTCCTGTGAGCTGGGATGCAAAGTCAGCCCGCTATCGATCAAGGCAATCGCTTTGGATGGTTGATCGTTCCAATATTCGAGTGAGGCATAAGCCAAAAAGAAATCCTCAGAATTTACCTGTCTTAGTTGCAAACCTTCAAATACCATCCTGGCGGAATCTGCTTGTTTGGACCACGTAAACAAACGACCTAAAAACACGCTGAGATCAGTATAATCAGGGGCCTTTGCCAACGCTTCTTTGCTTAATTTAATCGCCTGCGAATAATCATTTTGTTCGAAAGCCAAATGACGTGCCCGAAGAAAAAGCTCATCAGCAGTAAGGTCCTTTTCTTGACCAAGGGTTACCAAAGGGAATATAAACAGGCAAAGCAAAAAAAAGAAAAGTTTATTCATGCTAGATAGAACGTTAAGTCGAGTTTGTATTACTAGTTTGTATGACTATGTAAAGAAACTAAAATTAATGAAATATGTTTGTATTCAAATGAGTTTCGATCAGTTATTCGTTTATTTTAGTTGACACAAAAATTCTCAGGATGGAATATTAAAATATTTTTTTATCTGATTAATCGAACTCAATTCAGAGTGCTAAATTTAGTCAACAACATCTTCTTTTTTCTCGAGACGTTGCCCATACCTAAATAATTGTTTTTTATCAGGATCGTATCTATTAATCAAGCTTCTTTTATTCCTGCATTCCAGTGAATCTTTGGTTAATTGCCCCCTGGTATTGTCGGGAATCCCCCCTATGCAAGCAATAGATCTACCTTAAATTTAGAGAATTTTAAACAAACAACCTTACAATGAGAAAGATTAGAATTTTCGAACACATTTCCCTTGATGGTGTAATTGAGCATGACAAAAACTACGAATACGGTGGATGGACGGCACCGTTTCGCACCCCTGAGGGGATGGCTATGCTTCTTGAGAGGTATGGTACACAATTTGACATGCTGCTTGGCCGCAAGACCTATGAAGAGTTTTTGCAATATTGGCCAAATGCTGGGGACTTTCCGATGGCAAACGCCATAAATGGTGCAACAAAATACGTAGTCACTCATAGGCCAGAAAGCCTGAATTGGGGTCCTGTAAAGGGGCTTGAGGAAGGTTTCATAGAGGAGCTACACAAAATCAAGTTAACCGATGGACCTGATCTGGTGTTGACCGGAAGTATATCTTTAACCTCCTTATTATTGGAAGCAGGACTCGTTGATGAGGTTGTTCTGATTGTCTATCCCTTATTATTAGGACATGGTAGACGCCTTTTATCTGATAGCTTTAAGGCCCGGGAACTGGAATTAATAAGCACAGCGACTTCACCGACTGGAGTAATGCTCAATACGTACCGTCATTTGGGAACGCTGAAACACTAAGCTATTGTCGCTAAAGAATAGACCCAGCCATCCAATGAACACCTTAGGATGGCTACATGGCAGAAGACTTGCCTATAATCCAACATGCCCCCATTATTACTGGCATTGTGATCACCGCTTCTGAAGCGGGACCGGCACTAATTAAAAAATTATAATCTGCTTTCGCGTTAGATCAACGGCCTACTCAGGCATCCAGGGAAATTGTTACTTGTTCAGGTTTTCTGGCTTACAAAGTTCTTCGGTAACAAGAGTTTCTAGATCAGTGTTTGCCATAAACTTTTTGAATAGCTGTATTCCTTTTTCCTATTCCATTATACGATAACTTTTTGGGTCTCAAAATATTATGTATTTTTTTGAAAATTATTGTATAAATTTAGAGAATATAAAACTAAAGTGAGGTTAATCACTCAGGCAATAAGAATATATTGAGAGCAGTGATTCAAATAATCATTAACCCTTTAAAACCAATTTTATGAAACCATACATTCCAACTTCTATAAAAAGTTTGTTCTTAATTACCCTATTTACTATTCCAATAATAGCTCAAAGTCAACTTAAATCCTCGGATATAGAATATATAAGGATTGCTGAAATAGAGTATTCCAATGATTCTCTTTTCCTGTGGCAAGAAATACGTCCCATGCTTGATCGAATGGACACCACACGAGGGACTTATCATAAGTTAGCACTTTCAAATAAAGAGAAAACTGAATTTCTTGAGCTTATCGATCAGATTAATCTCTTAGAAATAAAATCAAATAACAAACAAAAAACGGGGTATTTACCATTGGAAATCACGTATAAAGCTAAAGATAAAAGTTACTTTATTTCAGCCTATCAGCACGAAATGTCGGTTTCTGAATCTGACAGTTTTGAAAAATACCTTACCAAGGTTAAGGAAATAATTAACATGCAGAGCGCTAAAGAAAAAATCCTGTCGTCATTAGCCGACGGTCAGTATCAATTAAAATCCCCTAGGAGATACCGCATCATGATAGGACCAAGTGGATGGGAATCTTGGGAAAAGAAAAATGGAGAATTGGAAAGGATTGGATTACCTCTGGTATTCGTGGATGGAGTCGCGAAGGATCCAAATTTCATCCAAGAAATTAACCCTAAAAAAATCAAATCTTTAGAAATATTTAAAAATAACGAAGTGGATTCCCTTTATGGAGTGAAATCTAAAAATGGAGTGATTGTTATCTCAACCAAATAAATTAAAATTAATACGGTAGCAAACCAAATGATATTCTCGTCTAACGATTAGCTAATCAATTAAATGAGAAATTATTATAAACTATTAATTCTGGCAGCGGCACTTTTTACCATAGTGAGTTGTAAAGACGACGATGAAAAAACGTTTTGTGCAGATATCCTAATTCCAATGGTTGTCAATTTAAATTACGTTGACAATACCGGAAAAGATTTACTTTTCGGGGATGCGCCCTTATACCCTGCAGAAAATATAAAAATTTACACCCAGTTGAATGGAGAACAGAAGCCTTTATCGTTTACCGTAAACAAAAATTCAAAATTCATTACGATCAATCTCATCCAATCAAAACACGCAGAATTCCTTATTGAACTCAAAGCTGGGATGAAGGATAAGGTTTCCATTGAAGCGAAAATAGATGAAAAAGATCCATATAAAAATTTCAAGGTAATAGGCGTGAGCCAAAACGACACTCCGGTTCAATTAAATCAGCAAAACCAAATTTGGATATTCAAAAAATAAGCGGATAATGCCGAAATTCTTCGGACAACTATTAAGGGATTGTGTAGGAAAATAAAGGCACAAAAGAATAGATTTAACTCTCTATCCCTAAAATTTGACGCTTCTCCTTTATTTTAAAATAATCTCATCCACAAATAACCAAGGTGTTGAGCCATTGCCAGGAAAACCTTCGGGAATCTTTGAATAATGTTTTGCTTTTAATCGAATAACACGAACCTTCTCACCCGGGACAGGACACGTAATGATTCTCCTTCTTTGCATTTGATCTGGTTTTTCTAAAACCAAATCAACTCTCCCCATCAACTTTAAATGCACGGAGTCTTCTCCTCCCCAAAGCTCAATAGATTCTGGGGGGTAAATATGTTGGTTGTATTCTTGTTTGATACTCAGGGAAAGTGTATTCAATTGAACAGGGTGATCAAAAAAAAGACAGCTCGAAAGATCGTTGCCCTGAAAACCAATCCATTTGCCATCAGCATGATTCTCCCCGCCACTTTCCAAATCGAAAAAGCTCAGCTCCCTCCTGGCTTTATAAAGATGATTTGGTTTGCTCTCTAGTTTCACTCTTGCTGGAATAAATGATGCTAGAAGAAAATTTCGAGAGACCTCATTACTCTGAAGCCAGTTCTCTTTAACGGCTTTTACGCGTAACAGGGCATCCTTTTCAACCATAAAAGGGTTTTGATAAATAGATGCACTAGAGCTATCTGGGCTAGATCCATCAAGAGTATACCTCAATTGTACGCCTGAAATTGGGTGAGCCAGGGAGACCATTAATTTGTTCAAGAAAAAACTACTTGCCGGATTGATTTTAGGTAATGTCAACACCAATTTTTGACTATCGTCTAGTTTAGTTCCCGCATCAATCCGAACGGATGGAATTTCTTTTCTTATATTTTCCAATTCTTTCGAACCTATTGTCGTATTCCAGACAAAAATCTTACGGATGTTTGGCATTTTTGCAATTTTTTTCAATCCATCGCCTTTTATTTCCGTTCCAACAAGGCTAATACTTTTCAGATTTTCCAAATCACTCAACAAAACAAGATCAGTATTTGAGAGACCCGTGTTATTCAAATTCAGAATCCTTAGGTTCGTAAATTTTTTTAAGGTATGGATATCACCTAGTTTTAGCGGCATAGAACTTAAATTCATCGATACGATCTGCTGAGCGATCGGAATTAGCTCTGGAAGTGATTGATCGTTAAAAAAATCTTTGCCATAAAAATTGATGTTTAGGGCCGACGAGGTCGCATTTATTCGATTTATAACCCGATAAGGTGTTGCTAATTTTTCAATAAGCTGCTGATCTACTGGTTCAAAATCATAGCTTTCGGAATTCTGCAAGCCATAAACTGTTTTCACAGACTGAAATAAGGTATCCTGTTCACTGAATGCCGACAATGGAACATTAAACTTACCACCATTCTGGATCCATGCCTTAAGTAGTGATATTTCATCGATGCTTAATTGTGGTTTACCTTTTGGTGGCATGCGGTGCTGGTCTTCGATATCCAACAACAGGCGTTGTATCATTAAACTGGTGGCTGGATTTCCGGCCAGAAATAATTTTCCGTTTTTCCCTCCTTTTTGGATAGAGGAGCTATCTGATAGTATTAAATCACCCTTAGATTTACTTGAGTTATGGCAACCCATACATTTTTGCTGCAGGATGGGCATCACCGCATCTTCAAATACCATCGCATTTTCGATATCCAGTTCTTTGGATGTTTTAGTGACTAGGGGAGCAGATAGAAAATCTTCTCCGTGAGTGAGATTTGCTCCAAAATGGCCGACTAAAAGAAGCAGGACCATGGACAGATTCACCCCAGCTGTAAACAGGGGATGGTATATTTTAGGTTGATTAAAGCGTAGATATCCAATGAGCCCGAGCGATAATAAAGAAAGCATTATTCCTGTGTATTTATGCCATAGGTAACTATTCCCGTCATGTCCCCCTTCCTTTGAAAGCAACAAGCCCATAATTGCCGTTACGGAAATTAAAAAGGCACTGATAAGCATAAATGAATCAATGACCGAGTTGATTTTAGGGACATCCTTCCGGATCTTAATGCGGAACAAGTACATTAGCCAGGAAATAATAAGCAGGACAATGGGGAAATGTAACAACAGGGGATGCAGTCTGCCGATGACCTGCAAAAAAACAGGAATTTGTATGCTGTTTTCGAACAGCGTGAAGAAAATGATAAAACTATTTAATCCTATCAGTATATTGAAATGCCAATTCCTTATGCTCATTTAACTGCTGTTAAGCTAGAATATCTTTAATTACATTACCCGCTACATCAGTGAGTCGGTATCTTCTGCCCAAATGTTTATAGGTTAGTTTTTCATGGTCCAGACCAAGAGTATGCAGGATGGTGGCATGAAAATCATGGACATGTACTGGGTCCTTTACAATATTATAGCCAAGTTCGTCCGTCTCTCCGTAAACCATTCCAGGTTTTATTCCTCCCCCAGCCATCCAGACACTAAAGCAGCGAGGGTGATGGTCACGTCCATAATTGTCAACCGTAAGGCCGCCTTGACAATAGTTGGTTCTTCCAAATTCACCTCCCCATATAACCAGCGTCTCATCAAGCAAGCCTCTCTGTTTAAGATCAGTGATCAAAGCTGCAGAAGCTTGATCGACATCTTTTGCTTGTAAAGTCATTTCTGCCGGTAGGCCTCCGTGTTGATCCCAGCCTTGATGGTAGAGTTGTACAAATCGAACCCCATTTTCCGATAGTTTACGAGCCAGAAGACAATTAGCAGCATATGTTCCAGGCACCAGACATTCTGGGCCGTATAACTTAATGATATGGTCAGGTTCTTTGGAAAGGTCCGTCACCTCTGGCACTGAGGTTTGCATTCTATAAGCCATTTCGTATTGTTGGACCTTTGCGGTTATCTCAGGATCCCCAAAAGTTTCATACTGCAGACTATTGAGTTCCGCGAGTTTGTCAAGGAGCTTTCTACGACTCGCTTTAGTGGTTCCTTCGGGATTGTTCAAGTATAGCACCGGGTCAGGCCCCCCCATGAACTGCACGCCTTGATGAACTGAATCTAAAAATCCATTGGTCCATAATTTCGAGTATACACCTTGTCCATTTCCTTTTCCTTTGGAGACTAGCACACAGAATCCGGGTAAATTCTGATTTTCACTTCCCAAACCATAGCTCAACCAGGCTCCCATGCTCGCTCGGCTACCTTGTTGAGAACCTGTTTGAAAAAAAGTAATCGCTGGATCATGGTTGATGGCATCTGTATGCATGGATCTAATAATGCAAAGGTTATCAACGACGCTTGCCATATGTGGAAAAAGACTACTTACCCATGCTCTACTTTGCCCATACTGAGCAAAATCAAAATACGATCCTACCAACGGAAAATTAGCTTGACCTGCTGTCATTCCGGTCAGCCGCTGATCACCCCTGATTGATGCAGGCAGATCCTGGCCAATCATTTCCCTCAATTTTGGCTTATAGTCAAATGATTCCAGCTGGGAGACACCTCCAGATTGAAATAAATAGATGACACGCTTTGCTTTAGGAGCAAAGTGGGGAAGCGCTTTTTCAAAAGCTTCCTGACTTCCGGGTTTTCCTGAAAACAAATCAGGAATCAATAACGATCCTAAGGCTACGCTCCCAATCCCAACACTCAGGCTAGACAGAAATTGTCTACGGTTTTGGAACAGTTGCGCCTCTTTTACTTCTTTATCAAAATTGTGATCAGTCTTCTTCATAAAAAATCAATTTATCGATAAGTATTCCTTATCCTTTGGTCAATGTCTCCTCCAAATTGTAGATAGCATGTACCACAGACATCAAAGCTGCTAATTTCTCTTTAGAAATCTTAGGGTCAATTGGGGCTTCTCCAACAGTCAAAAATGCTTTTGCATCTTCTTTCTTCTTAGTAAAACGTTCAAGTTCCACTACATAATATTGATTCAGCAGTTCGAGCTCATTTTCCGTGGCGTCTCGGCATAACACTCTTTTAAAGGCCTTCTTTATATAATTGGAATGACCTACATCGGGGAATTTGGCAATTAATTTAGAGGAGAATACTCGCGAGGCCTCTAGAATAGCAGGATCATTCATCATTACCAAAGCCTGTAATGGCGTGTTGGTGCGGTTGCGCTGCACCTCACAGGCATCACGATTACTGGCGTCAAAGATCAGCATATTGGGAGGAGGCAATGTTAGTTTAAAAAACACGTACAGCCCTCGCCGGTATAGATCCTCTCCATGATCCTGAACGTATTGAGCAAGTGCACCTCGTCCCGAACTACTCACTTCCCAAATCCCATCGGGCTGATAAGGTTTTATACTTGGTCCGCCAATGCTCCTGTTTAACAAACCGCTTGTTGCTAGCACTTGATCCCGAATCATCTGAGCAGGCAATCGTATTCGTTTTGCCCTTGCAAGGTAAATGTTGTCAGGATCTACTTCTAAATGTTTTTTGGTGATTTTAGAGGACTGCTGATAAGTTTTTGAACTAACCAATTGCTTCATTAATCGCTTAACATTCCAACCGCTTTTCTGGAAATCCAATGCTAACCAGTCCAATAGCTCCGGATGGCTTGGCAGATCTCCCTGGTTTCCAAAGTCAGCAACTGAGGCAACTAGTCCACGTCCAAATACCATAGCCCACATTTGGTTGACGAACACACGTGAGGTCAGCGGGTTTTTATCACTGAACGTCCACTGCGCAAGACCCAATCTATTGGAGGCATATTTTGTACTGTCAAAGGGAAGAACTGCCTGAGGGGTTTGAGGATAAACGCGTTCCTTCGGAGAATCGTACACCCCCCGATCTAGGATATAAGTAGGTCTGATGCTGTCACGTTCTCCCATCACAGAAACGGAGACCTCTCCATTTTCCTCCGGTTGGTTTATAAAGTTCAATATTCCTTTAATGTCCTCTTGGGTAAGGGTAAGCCGAGGAGTCTTTGAAGGACCAGAGTTCACGAGACCTTCGAGTCCCTTCTCCAAGGAGTTATTAAAGAATGCGAACATACCATAGTAGTTTTTCTGGGTGAACGGGTCGTATTTATGGTCATGACATTGCGCACACTCCATCGTAATACCCAATATTCCTTTTGCATAGGTATTTGTTTTATCTAAGGCATAGGCAACACGGTATTCTTCTTCAACAACACCTCCTTCTTCGGTTATTTTATGGTTGCGATTAAATGCGGTGGCAAGAATCTGTTCTTTTGTCGGATTGGGTAACAAATCACCCGCCAATTGCCAAGTCACAAATTTATCATAAGACATGTTTTCATTAAAGGCATGGATCACCCAATCTCTCCAGGGCCATTGCGTTCTTATATCATCATCTTGGTATCCATAGGAATCGGCATAACGAGCGAGGTCCATCCAATGTAAAGCCATCTGTTCGCCATAGGCCGGTGAGGCTATCAATTCGTCAATTAAACGATCATAAGCTTGATCAGATGTATCTTTTAAAAAGCGTTCCATAACTTCTTCTTCGGGAGGAAGCCCTGTTAAATCCAGACTCACCCGGCGTAACAATCTATTTTTGTCCGCTTGAGGATTAGGTTCAAATCCTGATTTTACCATTTTATCAAGCACGAACTTATCAATAACATTGTCTCCCCATTTAATTTTATTCTGTTCAGGAATTTCGGGTTCAATAGGTGGGGTAAAAGCCCAATGAGGCTTGTATTCAGCCCCCTGTTTTATCCAGAGTTCAATTAAATTTATGTCGTAATTGCTTAGGGGTAAGTTTGAGGCGAGCGGGGGCATCCGGATAGTTTCATCTTTAGAAGTGATCCTCAGAAAAGCTTCACTAATATTGGGCTTCCCAGGCACTATGGCGTGTTTGTCTGGACTTTCGACCAATGCTTGATATGCCCCCTTCTCTGTATCCAGACGTAGCCCGCTTTCACGGGTATTATTATCCGGGCCATGACAGGCAAAACATTTGTCCGAAAGGATGGGTTTGATATGATAATTGAAATCTACATATTTAGGCAACACAAACTCTCCCTTTGCCGAAGAGAGTGAATTATCCGCTGAAGAATTACATCTACTCAAGAGTGAAATCAACAAACCCAGTACGCTAAAAACTACGCAAATTACTAGTAGGTTACGTTTTGGAAAGGAAGGTTTACTAGCTGTCATAATGTTACTTAAGGCTTAAACATATTTCAGGGTATTTATTTCCCCTATTTCAATGATCCATTTTTATTCACTAACATTAGAAAGAATGTAAGTCACCATTGCTTCCGCATCTTGGATCTGTAGCTTCGGGTGGGCGCTCATTACGGAATAGCCCCAAGAACCACTGCCTCCCAAGATAACACGCTGAGCCAATATCCGAATGAATACCTGCTTTCTCGGATATCTTAAATTGATATCACTGAAGGAGGGTCCAATGGCTTTTCTATCTTTGCGATGACAGGAATAGCAGTCCGAATAGGATAACATTACTTTTCCTCTTTCCATTGTTTCCTTAGAAACTTCCTCATCATCTCCTTCTATTTCTCGTATATAATCTCCCTTTTTATTCGCAACGGTCTGTTTTACCGTCGAATTTTTTGGGGTACTGCTCCCATGGCATGCAATTAATGTTATTAAACTTAATAACCAACTTATAGCATAGATTGTTGTTCGTTTCATACGCAACAGTTGGCTCCTAATAGTTAGAAATAGGTTGAAGGTTAGCCCATTACTGGGTAAATTTTTAAACGTCAATTGATTAACAATTTTAAGTTACCAAAATTTCTCTAATACCTGAAAGATTTTAGTTAATTTTCACTAAAAAGGTTACATTTCAAGTATGCGTAATTTAATTAAAGTCAATTATTTAAACGATAATGGTAGGATGGTCTTGCCCTTATAGAAACGTACTGCAAAATGAGTAAAAATCACACAGAGGTATTAACCTTTAGGGGCACAGAAAAATTCTTTAACGAAAGTTCATATTTTGATCCATTATGTATTTAATCGTCCTTCAAAATTATATCTTTGTTCAAGCAATATAGCGTCCATTTATTATCATTCATGAAAATTTTATCCATTCCTTGTTCAATCCTAAAAAAACAGATATCTCAACTTATTTTTCTTTCTATACTCTTGTTATCCTTTTTTAGTTCATGTAAAAAAGAAATTACCCAAGAAATACAAAAACCAATTGTTGACTCATTCAGTATTAAAAGCTATGAACAGACAGGATTGGATGACCTCATAATTGACGTTGAATTAGGCAATAGGACACTGGATATATCTGAAGAATGGGGAATATGCATATCTGAAAATTCATCACCAACTATAGATGATGAGTTTCGAATTTTAAATAATCAAAAATTGACAGATACCTTATATAGAATGGGTCATTTTAAAACACTATATATTAGGGCCTTTATAAAATCTAGAATTTCTGAAAAGGTTGAATACAGTAACCAAATCAAAATTGTGACCAGGGGATTACGCAATATCTTATCGAGTACGATTGATGTTCAGAACTTTGTTCATGTGGTTGATATGAAGGAGACAGACCGAAATTCATATGTCATTTTGTATGCCTGTCATAACGGACCTCAATTTACAACATATCCAAGCGCTTTAGAAATCAATAAAGAGGGTAAAGTACTCTGGCATCAAAAAAACTTGAATGTAAGCGACAATATTAAGTACCCAACGGCAGTGGTGCTGTTAAAAAGTGGTCATCTAATTTTCTCCGATTTCGTAGGTCCGCTAAAATCGATCATAACGGTTACAAAATTAGATTTGCAAGGCAATTTTCTGTGGAATAAAACCATCAGTAATACACAAAATCAACGATATCATGGAACAGAAGAATTACCTGATGGAACTTACAAGGTTAAAACTTCTGAATATGATCAATCATTGAGCACTGGTAGTTTACTCAATCACAAACTAGTGGACTTTATCATTGATGAGGATGCAGAGGTGCTATCAAGAAAAGAATACAAATATACGACTAACAATGTAAATTCAGATGATATAGGTGCCTTGTTAACTATGAATAAAACGGGAGTTTTTTCGTCAAATAGTTTTTATATTAAAGAGGATTTGGTGTACGATCCTAAAGTTATGTTTCAACGATATGATATGGATTATAACCTAATTTGGGAAACCATATTACCAAAAACACACAATACTGTTCCTTATAGTACTATTAAATCATTAAATGGAAATCCAGTAATTTTGATGCATCATAACATACCATCAGAGCTCTGGCTTTGTGAAATTAATTGGGAAAATGGACAATTGAATTGGGGTACGCATTATCGAAATATACCCGCTGGATACATGTCAAATACCTACCCTTATTCCATTTCAAACGATCAGAAAGGTGATCTATATGTTTCAGGTGATGCCGTAGGGCATTTAGGTCAATATCAATTTTTATTAAAAACTGATCCCTTGGGCAGAAGACTTTGGGATGCGGACATCTTGGCTGAACCTCCTTATGTAATTGGCAAGAATCAGAAAATTTTAATTAATAAAGAAGGAAAGATTTGTGTCCTTTATTTTCAAATGAAGAATCTAAGTGATACCGAAGTACCGCTGACTTTGAGAGTGTATGAAGAGCATTAATCGATCGTTTCTACCATAGATGCCGATTCAATGACTAAGCTATACCTTTTCTAATCCGAAGAAATCGAATTTGAAATGTGATGATCTAGTTATAAGCTCTTTCTTGCGCGATCCACCCTTCTTCATCCTTTTCTTAATGGATGATCCTATATAACCTGTTTTTTAGGTTTAGATGATATAGTTTTGCAAGGGGTAAAAATTTTTATAAAAATTTGTATTGTTTCCTCTGTAAGTATAGGATTTTGGTTTATGTCTACAAATTGTTGTCGAGCTTTTGCCACCAGAAACTATATTTAGCTCTCTTTTGTATATTTTCTTATTCCTAAATCATATATGCAGTTTTAGTGATTTCTGCTCTTTAATTCGAATACCAGTTTTTCCACACTTCTTCCACCTTTCATTGGCTCTCCATCGGAATCTTTAAGCTGACCGCCCAGTGCATAAAAGGCTATGCTACTGTTTTTATGGTTTACTTTGAAGGCATAGCTGTCCTCCATGTTACCGTCGCTACCAAAGCTGATTATGTTATGCGGTGTTTTCGTTTCTTGTACACAGTCGCCGCTGAAACAGATGGTATAAGTGTTGTAACCAGCCAATCCGCTTACGTCTCCATCGGCACTAAACACGACTTCCTCGCTTATAGGCTGACCGCCCTTGTATAGGAAATAGTTGCCTGCTATGAATTTTTCGTTCAAGTATTGCTGAAAACCCCATGTAGACCCACTTATATCCGACACCTTTATGAATGCCGAATTCAGCGGGGCACCTACCCATGAGGTATCGAGCATTACCCAGGAACTGTCGTGAAGGGTAATAGTGCTATCCTCATTTAACGTAAAAGTCAGATCGTAATTTTGCGTTGCTGCAAGCAGTGCAAATGTACAATCTCCTCTCTTTTCATACCCCAACGTACCTCGCTCAAAGCCGTAGTTGATCATCACACTGTCGGCGCTGATGAAGTTCATTTCATAACAATAGCCATGGATGCTTCCCGCTACCGAATCCGGAAACTGTTGAAGGAACGTGTCGTTGATATATCGACCATTAATACCAGTCGCATGGCGAGCGCATTTGTTGGGGTTACAGCTAGCGACCAAAAAACCTGCTAAATAAACCAACAAATACAAGAATATTCTTCGCACCATTTTCATTTAAATTCGTAGATAGTAAGCCTTTAATTCTTGATGGACCACCAATATACTATCCAAGTTCTATCGTTATATCCAGATTATGAGCGATTCTAGGCTGTGTATTGGTATATTAATAACGTAAATATATGAAATTCCATGAAATCCGATTCCGCGCGTCATCAGTTAAAGAACGTTATTCGAAAAATAATTACCTTTATTGATTGTTTTTTATCTTCATTATTACATATAAACAAAATATTTTACATTCTACCTACCCCAAGATTGCTGTCCTGTACCCTCATATCGGAGGTCGTGATACGGTTTATAGTATAGAGCTTAACGGATGTAACGAATTTCTCGTTGACCATACTGGTAGACTTCCCAGTTATAAAAACTTTAAGATTCTAGATTCGAAAATTTCTTTCTCTTTTCTGTTCTCAAACCAATTAAAATCTTTATTCATAAGCTTAACTTCTCCTGAATTTGTATCTGTAAAACTAACTAATAAAATTCGTGTATACCTATCAAATTCTCTGAATAAAACTTTAACAATTTCATTTCTTTCTTTATAAGAGAAAGAAACACATTTCCAATGACCAGTATGATCAAGCTCTATAACTAGGTTATTCTTGTCTAAAAAAATATCAGGATTCTTTTCATGTAATTTCTTAAGATTATCCTCAATTTCACCCATAGTCTTATTAACTTCCCAAGATTCAGCAAATGGATAAGACCCTGCAAAACCACCAACTCGCCTCCTGACAAGCTCATATCCAAAAATTATTAGAATGAGACAAAAAACAATCAAAGATATTTTTTTAAACAATTTCATAGCACCTTATTAATTACCTGAATTACCATCATTCGTAACATATTGCCAAAAAGCATCATAAGCGGCATGCCCTTGTTTTCAAGCTTTCGTCTCCAGTTGGGTTTCGTGTAATAACTACCTCGGAAATTTGACCAGTCCACATTCCTCTGTTTGAATCCCACACAAATGTTTCACCACCCACGACCCAAACATCGCTATGTACTGGATCCAATCCTCCCAAAATATTTAAAGTTTCGACTTTTGAAAGGATCCCCAACTCTCTTTCAAGAATTGATAAAGCTAATTTAGTTTTTCATAATCAAAGTTTATAATGCAATTATAAACTTTAGCGGTTACGGTTGTCATAATTTTTTCATTAACACGTAAAATTCAGGGACGTATTTGTGACGCATTTACGTGAAGTTCAACAAAAAAACTATGCAAAACACACCGCTTTGAAGGCTTCAAAATGGGTAGGGCTGAAGTTACAAAAACCACCCTAAGAAACGCAAAAGCCGTTTTACGCAAGTAAAAACGGCTTTTTTAGAAAGTGACCCCGCTGAGGCTCGAACTCAGGACCCACAGATTAAGAGTCTGTTGCTCTACCAACTGAGCTACGAAGTCTTTTTATGTGTCCAAAGATACAAGTCAGATTAAAATAATCAAAACCATCTAGTGATAAATACTGACTATTTTTAAAGTATCTCATGGATCAGGATGACTTTAGTGAACCGAGAGAACTATAAGAACACAAAACCTGACCTCTAAAAACGTTATTTAAATTCTACTTTTACTCATTTTTATTTTATTGACTGTCAGATAATTAATCACAACGTCTAGTAGTGTGTAAATTTTACACTTAGTACATGATTTGTTTTAAATAATATTCTACATTTGCATAAAATATATAGACAATGACATCATTAACAGATGTAAGCATTAATGCTTCACAATCCGTGAAAAACCGCATCCGTATGGCGGTTGCCTTGTTTTATTTCGGGCAGGGGCTTGCATTTGCAACCTGGGCAAGTAGAATTCCGACCATTAAATCCGCACTAGCACTTTCTGAAGCAGAATTAGGAACCATCTTATTGATGTTACCTATTGGTCAACTTGTGACCATGCCGCTTTCAGCTGCATTAGTAAATAGGTTTGGAAGTAGAAAGGTATTGCCATGGTCTTCCATATTTTATAGTTTAATCCTAATTTTGATCGCTTTTTCCACTAATGCATGGTGGCTGGGAGCCTCTTTATTTTTGTATGGTATCGCTGGAAATCTATGCAACATATCTGTTAACACACAGGGCGTTTTAGCAGAAGACCTTTATGGGAAACCTATAATGTCCTCTTTCCATGGCGCTTGGTCTTTAGCAGGTTTTATGGGGGCATTGATCGGTTTGTTTTCGATTAATTTTCAATCCTCAACTTCAACTCACTTTATTGGAATTGTTGTTCTTCTACTGGCGAATATTATCCTTAATAAACGGTATCTTATCGACGAACTCCCGAAAGAAAAACAAGAACAGAAATCAAAATATAAACCCGATGCATTAATTATTCAGTTAGGAATAATTGGCTTCTTTAGTATGGCAACAGAGGGAGCGATGTTTGATTGGAGTGGTGTGTATTTTAATGATGTTGTGAAAGCTCCGTCCAAATGGGTTGCCTTAGGATATGCTTCCTTTATGGTCATGATGGCCTTAGGTCGCTTCTTGGGTGATGCGGTAATCAGCAAGCTCGGGCGTCAAAGAACCTTACAAATTAGCGGTGCTATGATGTTTTTGGGGATGATTTCATCGGTGATATTTCCTAATATATGGGTCTGTACCTTAGCATTCATGTTGGTTGGTCTAGGCGTTGCCTGCAACGTACCAACCGTGTATAGCGTTACAGGGAAACATAAAACCATTCCTGCAGGAGTTGCCTTAGCCATGGTTTCAAGCATATCATTTTTGGGTTTTTTAATGGGCCCACCCTTAATAGGCTATATCGCTGAACTATTCAGCCTTCGTTACTCATTTGCTTTGTTCTCACTCTTTGGTCTATTGATGTTTATCATGACCAGTAGATTAAGTATATTTAAGGGGAATTAACATTATTTGGTTGAAACTTCCTTTAGCTTTTTTAATTCTTTATTTGATATTTTAAGAATAGTACCATGACGGATACCCTCAGGCAATTTTAATTGATCTGAAACATCGGTCCATGATTGAAGGTCCTTGGATTTGATTAACCCAAAACGATTTTCAACGTATTTATCAAAATAAATGTACCACTCCCCCTGATGGTGAATTACTGTTGGCCCCTCAGCCCAGTAATCTCCCGTAATGGGTTCACTTGACTGAGAATAAGGTCCAACCAACTTGTCAGAAAAGGCTAACTTCAAATTCTTCTGAGCAGGTTCCCTGGTCTCGTCTTTTATAACCATCATCCACTGGTTACCAGAAGGCAAAATGGTGGCATCAATGGAATTAAAACCTGGTTCATAAAGCAGCTTAGTGTTGGAGTAAGTCTTGAAATCCTTCGTGGTTGTGTAGTATATCCGGTGATTATATCCATTATCGGCTTCAATCTGAGTCTCAGGAAATTTTCCTGTAATCGTAGATGCCCAGTAAATCATAAATGTTTTATTTCTAGGATCGTAAGTAAGCTCTGGGGCCCAAGAATTGCGAGTATTCTTTTCGTATTCCATCACAGGAATATACTGTTGTTCGGACCAGTGGATCAAATCATCAGAACTGGCGTAGCCAATTCCTTTTTGTGTCCAACTGACAGTCCAAACCATATGGTATTTTCCATCAGCTTTTATAATACATGGATCTCTCATTAGTTTATCAGGACTAAGCTCAGGCTTTAAAAAGGATCTATCCTCGTTAAGTGGTTCCCATAAAAGCCCATCCTTGCTAAAGGCTAAATGCAATCCGTCCTGACCATTATCTCTAAAATATGAAAAGATAAAACTGGAATCAGTTTCTTGAGCAAAGAGATTCAAGGAACTTAATATAAAAAGGCTTCCTATTAAGAATGTTTTAGACATAAGGTAAGTTTAGATTAGAATCAAATATATCTTAAATATTAGAAATCGGTTACAAATTACTACTATTTAAAACGAAAAATTAAAACTTTAAAAGAAAAAAATTCAAGATATCAGCCATTCTTTAACATTTTTCAACAATTCATAATTATTTAATGTTTAAATTATTTGAATATTAAAGACTAATATATACCTTTACTCAACAGCCAATATTAATACAACCAATTTTTTATAATTAACCAACACTAACCTAATTCTTATGGAAAGACCAATAGAAAAGTTACTGTTTTTCATCTTAATCCTGTTTGTCCCATTTCTTGCTTTCTCACAGAAGCAAATAACCGGGGTTGTAAAAAGTGCAACCAATGGCGAACTTATCCAAGGAGTAAGCGTATCGAAAAACAAAGTCCCTTCCACAGCTACTAATGAAAATGGAGAATTTGAGATTACCGCAAATCCTGGCGATAGCCTATCGTTTAGTTCTATTGGAATGAAAACTGTGACTCAAGCCGTTGACGCACGAAACATTCTTGAGATTATCATGTACGAGGACGGAAGTAGCATTGACGAGGTAACGGTGGTAGCCTTTGGTACGCAGAAGAAATCTTCTGTCGTAGGGGCAATCACGACAGTCAAAGCTTCGGATTTGAAAATACCATCCTCCAATTTAACCAGTTCCTTCGCAGGAAGAATTCCGGGAGTGATCTCTTATCAAACCTCTGGTGAACCTGGGGCTGATAACGCTCAGTTTTTTATACGAGGCGTTACCACATTTGGGTATCAAACCTCCCCTTTAATTTTAATTGATGGGTTTGAATCAACCACAGACAATTTAGCACGCCTACAACCGGATGACATTGAGAGTTTTTCCATTCTTAAGGACGCTTCCGCTACGGTGCTTTATGGTGCTCGTGGAGCAAATGGAATTATCATGATTACCACAAAAGCAGGTAAAGAAGGACCTGTGAAGCTAAATGCACGTATAGATGTGAATACCTCGATGCCAACTAAAATCATTGATATGGTTGACGGAATTGATTACATGAGGTTGTATAATCAGGCCCGTATCACCCGAGATCCTGTATTGGGGGCTTATTATTCAGAACAAAAAATTCAATCTACCGCGGCAGGATTAGATCCAATGATTTTTCCAAATACGGATTGGTACAACACCTTATTTAAAACTTCAACCACCAATACCAAAGCAAACATCAATTTATCAGGTGGTGGACAAGTTGCCACTTACTATGTATCGACCGGTTACGACAAAGAAACTGGATTGCTGAATGTAGATACACGAAATAATTTCAATAATAACATTGACATCAACCGAATTTTTATTCGTTCTAATGTGATTTTTAAATTAACTAAAACCACAACCTTAGACACCAGAATACAAGGAAGGTTTGAACGTTATACTGGACCATATCAATCAGCGAGTAACATCTTCCGAATGATCATGAACAGTAACCCTGTCGATTTTCCAGCGGTTTACGAGCCCGATGCTGCAAATGAATTTACTGATCATATCCTTTTCGGTAATACCTATGTGACTGGATCACTTAAGTCAAATCCGTATGCGGAGATGGTTCGAGGTTATGAAGATCGGAATGAAAGTAGCATTATTGCCATGGCTACCCTTTCTCAGGATCTAGGTTTTATTACTGAAGGACTAAAGGTCCAAGGGAAGGGATCTGTGAGCACCTGGAACAAATATTCTAGTACTAGAAGCTATAATCCTTTTTTCTATGATTTAGAAACCTATAATCAAATTAGCGGAGATTATACCCTATATCCTTTAAATCCAACCACGGGTCAAGCGTATCTTGGAGAGGTCGTTCCAGGAAGAGATGCTAATGGACATTATTATTTTGAAGCTCGCCTGAACTGGAATAGAATGTTTGGCCTCCACAATGTTGGATTAATGACTGTTGGAATGATGGAGGAAAAACTATTAACCGCCGGAAATAGCCGCTCAATCTATGAAACACTTCCTGAAAGGAATATGGGTAATTCAGGACGTTTAACCTATGATTATGATAACAGATACTTTGCAGAGGTTGCCTATGGTTATAACGGTTCCGAAAAATTTACTGGAGAAAAACGATATGGATTCTTCCCTTCATTTGGGGCAAGTTGGATGGTATCGAATGAAAAATTCTGGGAACCAATTAAATCAGCCATTAGTACCTTAAAAATAAGAGGTACCTGGGGATTAGTGGGTAATGATGCAATTGCACAGAGGAGCGGTCGATTCTTCTACCTCTCAGACATTTCCTTAGGTGGTGGAGCTTATCGATGGGGGACAAGTTTCATGAATGCATACGATGGATTTAATGTGAATCGGTATGCAAATCCGGATATAACCTGGGAACAGTCTGAAAAATGGAATTTAGGAGTGGAGATGAACTTCATGAATGAATCTTTAAAGTTTACAGGGGATTTCTTCAAAGATATTCGTAGTAAGATCTACTTAAATAGGGAAAATTTCCCAGCTTCTGCCGGTCTGGAGGCCAGTGTTAGTGGGAATGTTGGAAGAGTAAGTTCTCAAGGTTTTGATGGTTCAGTCGATTATCAAAAATTTTTCGGAACAGATTTATGGATTTCAGGACGGGCTAACTTCACCTATGCTGTGAACAAATTAGACGAGTTAGATGAGAGAGATTATCCGGATACGTACCTAAAAAGACAAGGGAATAATATCAACCAACAGTGGGGGTTATTAGCAGAACGTCTATTTGTAGACGAACAAGAAATTTTGAATTCCCCAATACAAGATTTTGGTGAATATATGGCCGGAGATATTAAATACAAAGACATCAATGGTGATGGAGTGGTTAATAGTAATGACCGTGTGGCCATGGGGTACCCGACGGTACCAGAAATCCAATATGGTTTTGGGATGTCGGTGGGCTATAAAAGCTTTGACCTATCATTTTTCTTACAGGGTAACAAGAATGTCTCATTCTTTATTAATGCAACCGATCAAGCAAGTAATGGGAATTATGGAATTGCACCGTTTGCCGGAAGAAGAAATGCCTTATCCATCATTGCCGAAGATTACTGGAGTGAAACCAACCCAAATATACACGCCTTTTGGCCTAGGTTATCAACTGAACCTATTACAAATAATGTTCAGCAATCCTCTTGGTGGTTAAGAGATGGTTCGTTTCTGCGATTAAAGTCTTTAGAAATCGGATACAGTCCTAAAAACTTAAAACGAATCGGGTTAAATCCTGGAAGTCGTATTTACTTCAGTACTGAAAATGTACATGTTTTTAGCCCATTTAAACTTTGGGATCCTGAGGTAGGAAGAAACGGTTTAGGTTACCCACCAAATAAAAGATTTAACATAGGAATTCAACTTGTGTATTAATTAAATGAACCAAAAAATGAAGACAATCAAATTTTTATTACTCGCAATGATGGTTACGTTGGGTTCTTGTACAAAGTTCCTGGATGTAGTCCCTGATAATACGCTAAAGCTAGAGGATATATTTGTCCTTAAAATAGATGCGTATAATGCCTTAGCAAAAGTATACAGCTATTTACCTAATGACGACCAAACGCATACAACCTCCTGGACACTAGGAGACGAATGGATTGGACGTCTGGATATAAACAATACAGAGAGTAACCTCCGGGCTATTCGCATTATGCGAGGTCTACAATCTCAAACTAATCCTCAATTGGGGTTCTGGTCTGGATCTCAAGGAGGAAAACCCCTTTATGAGGGAATTCGACAAACGGAAGTTTTCCTAGCAAACATTGATCAGGTTAAAGACATGACCGATTCAGAAAAAGCAGATTGGAAAGCACAGGTAAAATTCTTAAAAGGATATTTTACTTTTCTTTTAGTACAACGCTATGGACCGATTGTCATTCCGGAAAAAGTAGCTTCTCCGGAATCCACCAAAGAAGAACTGTTCTTACCTAGGAAAAAAGTTGAAGAATGTTTCGACTATGTCTTGAATCTGATGAATGAAGC
Organism: Sphingobacterium sp. GQ94; assembly: GCF_059758715.1. Lineage (NCBI taxonomy): Bacteria > Pseudomonadati > Bacteroidota > Sphingobacteriia > Sphingobacteriales > Sphingobacteriaceae > Sphingobacterium > Sphingobacterium sp. GQ94. The sequence continues at coordinate 22,153 of NZ_JCAXEC010000008.1, read as the reverse complement.
TATCCCAGATTTAGCAGAAAGAGCCACCTCAAACAACCTAGGCCAAATTGACCAAGTGGTGGCAAAATCCATCAAAGCTCGTGTTTTGTTATTTAGAGCAAGTCCATTCTTTAATGGAAACCGAGAATATTTCGGAGATTTTATGGATAAAGATGGACAACCATTTTTCCCACTAAATGAAGACAAAGAAAAATGGAAAGTAGCCCTTGATGCGGTTAATGAGGCTATCGCTATTTGTGAGGCAAACGGATTAGGTCTTTACCATTTTGAAAAAGAGCCCTTTATCTTTGACAGAGATGCATTTTCTGCTAACGAAGAACGTATGCGAACCTTATATGATTTAAGAATGTTAATTGTAGATCCTTGGAATAAGGAGTTAATTTGGGGTAACTCCAATTTAAACTACTATAATCAAGGAGAATTAGCACACTCTTCGAACATTCGACTGCCCGAAGGATATGGAGATGGAGTGGTTAATACCGCATCATTCTCCTGGCAATGGATGGCCGCTACCTATCAAATGGCAGAGCGTTATTATACAGAAAATGGATTGCCGATTGACGAGGATTTAACGTACGATTTTAACCATAAACATGACATCATTCAGACACCTGGTGTTTTAGATGAAGAATATACGCACTGGAATGGATACATGCAACCGGGAGCCGAGACGATCAATCTTTATATGGACCGGGAACCTCGTTTTTATGCAAATTTAGGAATCACAGCGGGATATTGGAGAGGACATGCTGTCCGCATTAATACCATGATGTATGGAAATTCAGATGGTGGGTATAATTCTTCTCAGCATACGACTGATTTTCTAACAACTGGAATCGGTATCCAAAAGTTTGTACATCCAGAATCGCAGTCCGGAGCTTGGCAAAGAACAATCAAATTCCCGTATCCAATCATCCGTATGGCTGATTTATACCTGATGAAGGCCGAAATATTGAATGAATACTCTGGTCCTTCTCAGGCGGTTTACACGGAAATAAACAAAGTTAGAAATAGAGCAGGCATTCCAAATGTTGAAGAGGTTTGGTCAGATCCAACTTTGGCAAAAACGGTCAATAAACATACGACCAAAGAAGGTTTAAGGGAAATTATTATGAAGGAGCGCAGTATTGAGCTAGCCTTTGAAGGCATTCATTTCTGGGATATGTGGAGATATAAAAAAGCACCATCATCTTTTTCTTCACCAGTCTGGGGATGGACACATACCGGAACAACCGGTTCCTCTTTCTTCGTATTAGAAGTTAAACAAGAACGCCGGTTTACCATTACTGATTGTTTATGGCCAATTAGTCTAAACGAGATGAACACCAATGGACAATTAATTCAAAACCCAGGATGGTAAAAAAAGCCAAAGGACAAATTAATTTTACAATTATGACCAGACACAAACTTAAACTCATATACATCACACTAATTATAGTGCTGTTTTCAGCCTGTAAAGAGGTCGAACGATTCAAACCGAATAGTGATGACGGCACCCCTCCAGGGAAGGTGACCCTGAAAAGTTACAAATCACTTTATGGCGGGGCACGCTTTTTCTATACCCCACCTGAAGATGAGGATTTATTGAGTATTGAGGCGATTTATACAAACGCTGAAGGAAAGTCGTATACATTCTCATCTTCCTATTTTGTTGACTCTTTAGATGTTTATGGTTTTCCCGACACAAAAGAACATTCGATCCAGTTGTTTGCGATAGATAGAGCTGGAAATCGATCAGAACCCTTAAATGTAAATGTAGAGCCATTAGAGCCTGCTTTTAGCCGGGTTGCGAATTCTCTTGAGGTGAAACCTGGATTCAGTTCCTTCTTTGTCGACTGGACAAATGAATTGGAACAGAACATCAACGTGTATGTCGATTTCACTTTTAATATGGAAGGCGAAACCAGAACCCTTACTTCAGTTTTCTCGTCAAATCTAGCCGAGGACCGTCGCTTTATAAATGACTTATTTCTTCCTCCTACTGAAAAGGTGGCCGTGAAAATCCGTGTAGAGGATATTTATGGGAATATAACAGAAACGATGGATAAAGGAAGTATATCCTTGTTCGAAGACAACAAAATCCCGAAAACTAGTTGGGTGTTGCCAGCAGCAAACGACTCAATTGGTGGTATTCCGATGGCTTTCGGAGAAGGTCTTGAGGGTCGCTCCAGATATGTCGTTGATGACATCATTGACCGTGGGGATAACTTAAACTTTATGCACACCAATAGTAGAGGACGTACGGGCAGCAAAAATGATGGTAACATGCCTTGGAATATAATCATTGACTTAGGTGCGCACTATGAATTAAGCCGCGTTATAACAGTGCAGCGTCACTCTGGTGGATTAGCCAATATTTCTAGAGGACAGTATTACCGCAGTGAAAATGTTGGTATCTATAACATGTATATCTGGGATGACGCGAGCGAATCCTGGGAGTTTGTTTCTCAAAATAAGATCCCTACTCCTCAAGGACTAAGTGAATTGGAATTTGTTAAACTGGGTGAAGCGGGTGATATGGCGTACATGTATCCCGATGAACCAGCATACACGAAACCCACTCGTTGGTTTAGGTATGAGGCTGTAAAAAGCTTCAATGGGAACTACACCTTAGAGGATGCAAACTGTCTGTCAGAGATTACACTATTTGGTAAAAAAAGAAATTAATTTTCAATCATGAAGAAAAAATCAAAAAACTTCGCCGTCTATCTCTTTTTGATAGGTGCCTTGGGGTTAGTCTTTTCATGTAAGGGAATGTATGAAAATATTGAACCTTATTCGGAAGTAACCATATATCCGGCAAAATATGACACCATAGTTAGTAAAATTGGATACCAAAGGGTAGAATTGGACCTGATGAAAGCTGGACGAATTCCTTCCAAGCAAATTACGATGGGAAAGTCTATCAAGACCATTATTGAATATGATGATCAGCAAATTGTGATCGACTCTTTGGTCTCTTGGGTTAATGTCAAAAATCTAGATCAACCCAAACTGTACAGAATAAAAGTGTATACTGTTGATAAGTTTGATAACAAATCTGTTCCACAAGAGATAGCTGTAATACCTTATACAAATACGGATATCGAAAATATCACCGTTCCCTCTCCTCGGGTATTAACGTCTCCAAATGCAGCAGTACTCGATTGGACCACTTCACTATCGTCCATTCTTATGGATTATAAAAGCCTAAAATACGAATATACCGATAAAGACGGCGCGAAAATTACCGGAATGCAAACGGATAATCCCCGGATTTTTGCCGCTAATCTTCAGTCTGGGGTGCCTTTAGAGATGACTATGAAGTATAACGTCATACCAAAAATCGGTGGAGTACCCATTTTAGATTCTATAGAAATTGTGAAACCATTGTCGGTGGCTATCCCAACAGGATCCACAGTATTTAATCCTGCTGAAAAGGACATACTGGTGGCAAATGGAATTAGCACATTCACCTCAGATGGGGTGTCTTCTTTTACAAAATTGACATTCCCAGTTCATACCAATACCTTGCAAGATCTGTTTTATTTTCCCAATGTGGAAGAATTGGATTTAACCGGGGGTACGCTGTTTGAATTAACCACCTTAAGTTACAATAAAAATGGTGTGGTCAAAACGATTGGTGCAGGAGAATATATGCCATTCATTCGAAAAGTATCCCCTATTTCTGATGCCAATGCCCAGACAATGGTCGATTTGTTGGAATTGGGTATAATTAAAAAAATAAAGTATGTTCCTAATTCAATGGGGATTGACCATTTGCTTGAACCCTTTGATCACGATGGGATTATTGAATGGGTGACAACTCCTGAGGAGACCCTTATTCCTATGAACTTCTTTTTGGACGGGAAAGCTCAAACAACTGCGTGGGGAATGACTTTGGTAAACCCTGCGACTAGTTATCCAGCGGGCACAGGCATAATCAATCCGATCAAAGCCACTCTGGACAATAAAAATGGCTCCTTCGTATTTACTTTACCAACAGAATACCGGTTTAATATTCCGGAATACAGATATTTAAAGTTTAAAGTTTACACACCCGCAAAATCTAGTCTTGAAGGCGCGTACACGCCTTTTAGAAGGATTTGGCCTCGTGTGATGAATTATTTATGGGCTTTTAAAGAAGAAAGTAGTTTTGGCCAGGAATTGTGGAATGCCAATGCAGATGATTTCAAAATCAGTGAGGCTAATTTAGAGAAATGGACCGATATTACAGTCGACCTTTCTTCCTTAGTGGATAGACACAACAGGGTAATTGTGATTAACATTGGAGGAGAACCGTCCATGACATTCAGTCCACCAGCGGATATGGTTTACTATTTTTCAAACTTTAGATTCAGTAAGAATTAGCAATAGCTAAGACATGCTCCAAACGTAAAACAGGCCACCTTAAATCTATTTCAAGGTGGCCTGTTTCGTAATAAAAGTCTGATTAAGACTCAGAAATTAACCTTTAAAATCTATTTTGTTCCGCTATATGGATTTTGATCTGCTTCCGTTAATGCCTCGTTATTGACAATCTCCAATTGCGGAATTTGACATAACAATCTATAATCATTTGAAGCAAATGTACCGTATGGATTTGCTGAATTAGCAACATACTCATTCAAATAAGATACGCCCCAAGTATAATGCCCCTCCTTATAGGTTGGCGTTTCTTGATAGCGAATCAACGGCTTCTGAAGTCTTAATAAATCATAGAGTCCAGTAACACCCTCACAAAGAAGTTCCTTTCTTCTCTCTGTATAAATAGCCTCCAAAAGAAGATTTCCTGAGCTGGAAGTAGTTACATTTTTAACACCTCTTGCTTTTTGGAGTTTGGTAAGATAGTTCAGTCCCTGACCATTGTTTAATTCAGCTGAAGCTTCAGCCATAATCAATAGCATTTCTGCACTTCTCATAAGAGAGATTTCAGGACGTGTATTGCCTTGAACCGCACCGTTAGCATCTCCATAATGTTTGTATTTATCATACGCCCATTTGTTAGACCACTCTGCATTCGCATTATTGGTTCTTTTCCAAAATTGGTAACGGTCTTCTGTTTTCTCAAAGAGTTGCTCATACTTCCCGTCTGCAAAAAAATCAAGGAATGCATAAATTGGGCCGTCTGTGAATCCTTCACCATATTTTGCGTCCTGATTATACCAAAAATTAAACTGAGTTCCACCTCCTAAATTATTTTGATCAGTGTATTTTACCGCCCAAATAATTTCAGGATATTTCTTGCTTATCACGTCATCAAAACCCCCACGATACTGATCTCTTGTCATCAGTTGAGGATATTTGTTATACACCTGAGTAGCTTGTTCCAAAGCATTGGTCCAATCGTTCATCACCAAGTATACACGTGCCAATTGTCCGGTAACTACATCTTGATTAATGAACCATTCTCCTTGGCGATCAAATGCAGACAACAGGTCTTTTGCATCCAATAAATCTGAGACAATTTGATCATAGGTTTGTTGAACGGTAGCACGTGGTAGATTTTGATCATCTTCCCCGGTAAGTCTTAGGATAACGCCTGGCTTATCTTTTGCAATGGCATAGGTTTGTTGATAATTCTGTATCAGATGAAAGTAGCAGACTCCTCGAATAGCCTTCGCTTGACCCAAAATGGCATCCTTCTCTTCTTGAGGACCAACCGCATTTGGAACGTTATCGATTACACTGTTCACCTGATTAATAATTTTATACATCATCGACCAGATGGAACTAGCGTTACCATTTGCTTGGGTTTTCTTTGGATCATATCCATAGGCTTCCAGTTGGTTTCCCCCCATATTCGTATGACACAGGATATCTGAAGCGCCCAAATCAACATACATTTGTAAACCAGGTAAGCCTGCATACACACGGTCACTACCGCCAGCATTAAAATACAGCTGACTATAGGCTGAGGTTAGAATCATTTGCAAACCTGTAGTATTGGATAATGCAGTTTCTTCAGGGGTATCAACAGATGGCCCTGTTTCCAAAAAGTCACTACAACTACTGGCCAATCCAATAATTGAGGCCAGGGATAATATTTGAATTTTTTTGAATATCTTTTTCATAATCTTTATTAAAACGAAACTTGTAAACCACCTGTAAACACTCTTCTTGACCCTTGGATACCATTATCAGTATCTGCACTACCGTTGTAGTTGTTTCCAGAAAGACCGGTTTCAGGATCTGAATATCTATTCTTTGCCTTTCCAAAGGTTAGTAAATTATCACCTGAGACAAAAACTCTCACATTTGATAAAGCTATTTTCCCCAATACGTTTTTCGGCAGATTATATCCTAGGGTTACATTTCTCAATCTTAGATAATCGTTATCAAAAACATAAAAGTCAGATGCTTTTCTCGTATTGGAATAATTGTCATTTGACCATTTCGGAAGTAACGCTTGATCTCCTGGATTTTTCCATCTATCACCAACCAAATCTTGGATCACACCAACCCCGCCACGTAAAGCAGTTCGTTCGATGTACGCATAGTCATACATTTTCCCACCAATTGAGTAATAAAGCATGATAGACAAATCAATTCCTTTGTACCCAAAACTATTTGTCAATGAGCCAAATGCTTTAGGTAGGGTTGATCCAACGTACTGAAAATCGTCAGTCGTTACCAGACTATAGTCTTCTGTTTTCACCCAATCGCTCTTATTCTCATCTTGTATCCAGTACTGCATATTTCCTGTTTCAGGATTTACACCAGCATTTTTCACCATAAAAAATTCGAATAAAGATTTTCCCTCAGCAACTTTATATCCAGCGGTCCTGTTTTCGTATGTGAACTCACCCCCTGGTAAATACGTGATTTCATTTTTCAAGGTTGAAATATTGAAATCTGCTTTCCAATTAAAATCTTTTTTACGAATTATATCAGCTCCTAAGGTAAATTCAAAACCGCTATTGGTTAGATTTCCTAAATTGGTGTTTAAGCCTGTTGCATTACCTGCTTGTGCAGAAAGAGGAAAATCCTTGTAAAACAATAAGTCCTGAGAAGCTCGGTTGTAGTATTCAATCGTACCATTGATTCTGTTAAAAACACTAAAATCGAATGCCAAATTAAACTGTTTGTTTTTTTCCCAGATCAGTTCTGGTGTAGGATAAGCTGCTGGTTTTAATCCGGCAACGGTATACAAGTCATCCGGAGAATAAACACCTTGGTAAGCGTATAAAATCTCACCTCCTGATGTTCCATTACCATTTCTGGTGATCAATTTATCATTTCCAGTTGTACCATAACTTGTACGGAATGACAAATTATTTAACCAGCTAACATCCTTTAGGAATTCTTCACTATTAATTTTCCAAGAAAGACCCGCAGAATAAAAATTCCCCCAACGGTTATCCGGATGGAAGCGAGAAGACCCATCGCGACGAACAGACCCAGAAAGATAATATTTCGAATCGAAATTATAGTCGACCTTTCCCAAGTATGACATTAAATTATAACGGTCTCTATGGGATGTATTACTCCAATTTCTGGTGGTGGAACCTAATTCATATTGTCCAATCTGCATAATTCCTTCCCCATATGAATTATCGTAATAAAGATTCATTGAGTAGGCCTCCTGACCTGCTAAAGCTGAGATATTATGCTTACCGAAATTTTGCTCCCACGAGAGGATGTTGTTAAAGGTAACCGATTTCTTATCTACATTGGTTCTTGTTGCATTCCCTCCGTTAGTGGTAACGGTAATTCCGTAAGGTTCTCTTTGAGAGGCATCATGCACAGCTGATCCATAACCAAAGAATTTGTCAATGTTATTGTCAATACTTAGCGAAGATTTGAATTTTAAATTAAATGGGAGCTTAAATTCAGCAAAGAACCTAGATGAGATCATGTTGTTCAAATTGTTGTTGAAACTCTCATCATTTGGATTATCCCAATAATCGCCGCCATTATTTAAAGTTTGAATTCCAAAGAAATTGTTGGTATAGGAACCGTAATCGAACATACGCTCACCAGTCTTTAAAGAATACTCCCAATCTGTATTGTCTATATTTCTGAGCCAAGGTGATTGTAGAGTAGTTGTAAACACCAATGCTCTGCTTGCGCCAGATAAATTCTGTTTAGCATTTGAATAAGACAAATTACCTCCTATTTGTAACCAATCAGTAATCTGAGAGGTAATGTTTGCTCTGAAGTTGTTTCTTTTAAAGTATTGTTTGCTCGCATAACCGTTATCATCCAGATAGCCTGCGGAAAGGAAATAGTTGGTTCTTCCTTCATTTGCTGTACCACTCAAATCAACACCATAATCTTGTCGTAGTTTCCTTGAAAAAACTGCGCCATAGAAATCGTAATCACTTTCATCCCATACCAATTTTAGATTTGGGTTAATATATGGGTTGCCGTTTCCATCATGCAAAACATAGTCTTCATTGATGTGTGCAAAAGGGGAAACGTACGAATTTTCTCCCTTTGAGTTTTTTATAGCTTTAAGGTTCTTGCCGAGCACATTCGCGGTCGCCCAATTTCCTGCAGCATTTTTGTCCAGACCATATTTATAATACTGATCATTATACATCCCTTCCCAGGTATTCAAAAGATGTTCGTATGGATCTGCTTTCACCGGATTAGCGACTGCATTATCGGAAGTTCCCCATGAAGATCTTAAATTGATTTGTGGTTTATTCGATTTACCCCTTTTTGTTGTAATTACAACAACACCATTTGCCGCTCTTGAGCCATATAAAGAGGAAGCTGCAGCATCTTTTAGCACAGTGATGGATTCGATATCACTCTGAGAAATGGTATTTAATTGACCCTCATAAGGCATTCCATCTACAACATACAGCGGGTTTGATGATCCAGACATTGAACTGATTCCACGAATTTGGATTCGTGAATTTCCACCTGGATTACCTTCGTTGTTCGTGACATTAACCCCGGCACTAGCGCCTTGTAAGGCTTCTGCAAAACCCGTACCTGATATTTTTTGAATTTGCTCTGCTTTTACTACCGATGCCGACCCTGTAAAAGAAGACTTTTTAGTAGTACCATATGCAACAACCACGATTTCATCCAAATCGGCCATGTCTGACTCAAGTTTAACATTTAAACTCGTTTGGTTGGAATAAGTAATTTCTTGCGTTTTGAAACCTACATAGGAAAACACAATAACAGAACCACTTTTAATGTCATTAAGCGAATAATTCCCATTCTCATCCGAAAATGTGGAGATTCCCGTTCCTTTGATTTTAATTGATGCACCGGCAACTGGACCGTTTTCATCACTGATGGTGCCTTGCACCTTTAACTGTAACCATAAAGAAGCCATAGCATTCCCTTTTGCATAGGTGGTGCCGATACTTCCCAATGAAACAGCCATAATCAATGCCTTGATTAAAGCAGATTTACTTGTCATTTAGAATAAGTTTAAGGTTGTAAAAATTCTATCCGGGAGCAAACATATTAAATTTTTTGGTTTTTAGTGATGGATTTTAGCACGAATGTTAATTTATTGTTAACATCAGGAAAAAACATCCCCAATAACAAAAATATAAATGTCATTTCTGACGCAATGAACGCATTATTTCGCATATTCAAAGGTCTTTACGAGGATACTTTAAAAAATTCAAACCAATTTTAGCAGATCACTATTTTTTAGCAATTATAATATGCACTTCAAGGTTTTATCAGAAAAATTTTGGAAATTTTCTTCTCTTTATTAGGAAATTATCAGATTATCCTAAATAATACGCTAAATAAGCTTTTGTTCTATTGCTATTTTCACTAATAAAGCTGTATTCTTAGCCCCAAGTTTCAATAGCAGGTTTTTTCGATACCCTTTTATGGTTTCCGGACTCAAAAAAAGTTTATCTGCTATCTCGATATTAGTCAGTCCCTCAGAAATCAATCGAAGCAATTCACGCTCCTTCAGGGTCAACCAAATATTTTGAACTGCTGGTTTTTTCATCAAAATATCAATTTCATGCGAAAGAAATATTTCGCCCTGTGCAACCGCCTGTATTCCTGAGAGAACCTCGGCGGCCATTGCATTTTTAACCAGGTAACCTGAGGCTCCGTTGTTTAACATTTCTTTTACCACTGTAAACTCGGTATGAGTCGTCAGGGCAAGGACTTTTATCTGAGGGAAATCCGCTTTAATTTCTTTGCAAAAATCGACTCCAGAAATGTCCGGTAGGCCCACATCTAATAACAGGACATCAGGCCTCCAAAATCCAAGCGAAGCCCTACATTCCGCTGCGCTGTGTGCCACTCCAACTACTTTTGCGTATTCAGAATCCATAATCAGACTCTGCAGACCTTCTGTTAGAATCTTATGGTCATCAACTATCACCACTTTAATCATCATAATTACACATTCGCTAACTAATTGTTTATACTGGATAACATTCAAGAATATCCTGGTTAATAATCATCGATTATCTATACAAATGTACTGTAATTATACACGATATAAATACCCCCTTTAGGGGGCTAAAACTAGGGGCGATTAGATCGTAGGTTTGTGACTATGATATCTATCTAATTGGATGGACCAATGTAATAGAATATTCATTAACAATTAGCTTCGAGGAGAAAAACACCTCGCGACCAACATGAAACTTCTTATCAAAACTATTATGAAAAAAACAATTTTTTACCTCATTACATGCTGCTTGATCACAATGACTCAGGCTCAATCATTTCAAAAAGGAAGCTCTGTAGCCAATCTTGGTATTGGCATTGGCACAACCTTAGGTGGTCTGGGAAAAGCTAGACCTGCAATTAGTATTAGCCTTGACCATGGCGTATGGGATATGGGAGGTCCAGGAGTAATCAGTCTGGGTGGTTATCTGGGAAATACAGGCTATAAATATACTGATATGGGTTATACCGCCAAGTGGAACTATTATGTGATCGGGGCACGTGGAGCATACCATTACAATGGTTTTAGTCATCTTCCCAAACTCAATCTTTACGCGGGAGCGATGCTTGGATACAATATTGCCAAATACTCTTCAGAAAACAATACGAGTGACTTTGTAAATAATTATGGGAGCGGCCTTGGTTTTTCTGGATTTCTTGGAGGACGTTGGTTTTTTAGCGAGTCTGTAGCAGCGTTCGCAGAATTGGGGTACGGAGTATCCAATCTAAATATTGGCGTATCTTTTAAATTTAAACAGTAAGGATCGATAGTGTACCCGCCAAGGTTAAAGCCAAATGGTAAAATCTAAATAGAGAAATCTTACCCTATTTAGATTTACCATTAGTAGCGAAAAGATCCTTAAAACCTTAAATCAATATGTCATCTGTTCAAAAACCAAAATAAACAGGCAGATTACTATGAATAAGACATCAATATGACCTAATATTGGCCAAATTCCGCGGAAAATCAGGACCTCTACGTTTGTTTTTTGTAGATTTGTCCGTTCATATGGAATTATTGAACTTTATCTTAAGTACCCAAGAAACGACGAGCTCCATTTACCAATGGACATTAGAACTAGCCAAATCAAGTGGAATTCACAACCAGGCCGCTCATACAGTAAGCACTGCTTGCCTTTTATTTGTTGCTTTTATCTTACTTATTCTCCTTGATCGGCTTCTTCGCTATTTTTTCAACTCGATTGTATCGAATTTAATCAAAAAGACTAAAAACAATTGGGATAATCTTCTTCTGGATAACAAGACACATGTACACTTAAGTCGTCTACTGTTAGTCTCTTTTTCCCAGCAATTACTCCCGAACATTTTTATCGGTTTTCCGACTCTTACCTCCGTGCTGAGCAAAGGTCTAGTTGTTTTGGTTATTTTAGCGGTTTACAGCCTTTTGAATGGACTGCTAAAAACCGGCCGAGATATTTTAAGGACCTCAAAAGCCTTTGAGGATAAACCTCTTGACAGTTATCTTCAGGTCCTCCAAATTTTCCTAATTTTTGTATCTGGAACCTTAATTATTTCTTCTATCACTGGAAGCTCACCATGGTCATTTCTGGTATCTTTGGGTGCCGCATCAGCCATTCTTATGCTCGTTTTCAAAGATACTATTTTGGGTTTTGTAGCGAGTATCCAAGTTTCTGCAAACGATTCTGTACGAGTTGGTGACTGGATTGAAATGTCTAAATATGGAGTAGATGGAGATGTCTTACAAATAAACCTCAACAATGTACAGGTCCGAAACTGGGACAAAACCATTGTGACCATACCTACCCATACGTTAATGAGTGATTCCTTCAAAAATTTTCGAGGAATGCAGGAAACTGGTGGTAGACGAATAAAAAGATCCATTCAAATTAAGATTTCTACCATTCGGTACTTAAATCAGGACGAAATACAAGAACTAAAAAAGATTTCACTTTTAGCTCCATTTATAGAAATGAGAGAAAGGGAGATTGACCAATTTAATCATAAAAATAAAATAGATCCAACTGTTTTAGTCAATGGCAGAAGAATGACAAATATTGGCTTGTTTAGGGCGTATATCAAACTTTATGCAGAACAAAATCCAAATATTCATCAAGAATTAACTCTTCTTGTTCGTCAATTAGCTCCCACTGAACATGGACTTCCTTTAGAACTTTATATGTTTACAAAGGGAACTAAATGGGCGTTTTATGAAGATACAATGTCGGACTTGTTTGATCATTTGTTTGCTGCAATTAAATACTTTGATCTGGAAATTTTTGAATCTCCAGCTTCCGACGATTTACGAAGAATCTTGAACAAACATTTATTCATAAATCCAAAGGGAGCCTAAGCTTTCCCTATCTGATAAGGATATCCTTTTTGAAGATAGGGAAATGTAGCTCTTTAATAACCCTTATCGATAATTGCCTTTTTCAAAAATAATTTTTTTTGATTTTATCGATCAAAATTGTCGAAATAGCTTAATATTATTCAGCCCAAGATTAATTAACAGCTTCCCCTTAAGCTTTCTGGCTCCCCATTAACTTCGAAAAAAAATCTTATCTCTATCTATTTTACTCTTTCAGAAGGACCTATGAAATATTTTGAAAATTTGGTCGTTCTATTTATTAATTGTATCATTGCTGTTACAATAACCCGTATTAAACATTGAATTCAAATTATGCTAAAATCACTCCACCTAGTTTTACTTTGGCTTTTAGCCATGCAAATCTCTTTTGCTCAAGACCGGACCATAAAAGGCAAGATCATCGATGATCAAACGAAATTGCCGATAGCCGGAGCAACAATTCGTGTAAATTCCAGTAAAATAGCAACAACCTCTGACAGTGAGGGTAATTTCACACTTGAAGCACCAAATAAGTCACAAACACTGAGTATCAGTAATTTGGGTTATGCCACGATACAAAAAACTGTTACTGCCCAAGAATCGAAAATTGCTATTGCGATGACTGCTGAGGCAGCTCGGATTGACGACGTTGTTGTAACAGCATTAGGTATTCAACGAAAATCAAAAAGCCTTACCTACTCTACACAAACCGTAAAAGGAGAAGAACTTACCAAAGTAAAGGATGCTAATCCTCTAAACAACCTAACGGGAAAAGTTTCAGGGATGCAGATTAACCGAAGTTCCTCAGGAATAGGTGGATCCGTAAATATTGTATTAAGAGGTTTTAAATCGAACAGAAGCAACCAACCTCTATATGTAATAGATGGTTTGCCCATTACCAATACTGGAGGGACTGGATCTTCCGGAGCCTTTGGAGGGGGAGCAGATCGTGGAGATATTTTAAGCACCTTAAACGCAGATGATATTTTGAGCATCAATGTACTTAAAGGGGCATCAGCATCCGCCCTATATGGTAGTCAGGGAGCAAACGGGGCAATTATGATTACCACAAAAAAAGGCGCGGAAGGAAATTTAAAAATTGATTTATCCTCTAACTTAACCGCGGACCAAGCCTTTTATCTGCCAAAGTTTCAAAATAGATATGCACAGAGTGCGCCAGGTAGTGAGGAAAGTTGGGGAGAAAAGGGAACCTTTGCTGACCCTATAGATGACTTCTACAATACAGGGACAACCTTAATCAACACCATTTCTATCAGTGGAGGGACCAGTACAATGCAGAATTACTTCTCCTATGGAAATACTAATAATCATGGTATATTACCAACCAACAGCTTCAAGCAACATTCTGCAACTTTCCGCAATTCGACAAGCTTTTTTGAAGGTAAGCTGGCCTTCGATGGAAGTATGATGTATTCAAAACAAGATATCCACAATAGACCAACATCTGGCTTATATTTCAGTCCAATTGCTGGAGCGTATTTATTTCCCAAGGGATTAGATTTTGAAAAATATAGAACTTTTGAATATTTATCAAGCAGCAGAAATCTACATCTTCAAGATTGGTGGAATATTAACGCTGATGCCGGTCTAACTGGAACCCATCATTCTCAAAATCCTTTCTGGGTACTTAACCGAACACCGAGTGATCAAATCAGAGACAACATCATTGGGCAAGCTCAATTGAAATACAACATAAATGATTGGTTGTCGGTCGCAGCTAGGGGGACATTAAATAAGAGATGGGATCGCTGGGAACGCAGGGTACATGCAGGAACCCAAGGCGTTTTGTCTGGGGAAACGATTGCTGGAGTTTTAGAAGATAACGGTCGCTATATGCGTGATGAAACGGTAAGTACCGCACTTTATGGAGATTTCTTGTTTATTGGAAATAAAAACCTTTCCGAAGATTTGGCCCTAAATTTCACAGCAGGTACTTCCATAAATGATACTCGTTCTAATGCATGGAGCATAGATCAACGTAAATTAGCCATTGCCAATAAATTTCTGCTAAGTAATATATATCGTGATGCGCCAATAAACAGTTTAACGGAATCCATTACCAATCGTCAATTACAATCTGTCTTTGCTTCCACTAACTGGGGGTATAAGGATAAAATATTTCTAGATTTAACTGCTAGAAACGACTGGGCGTCTACCCTTGCAAACACACCACAGGAAAAGAAAGGATATTTTTACTGGTCTGCGGGGCTATCAGCAGTCTTATCAGATATGATAAAGATGCCTTCATTTATTACCTATAGCAAATTAAGGTTAACCATGGCTGAAGTTGGGAATGATGTTGGTATTTACAGCACGATCCCGACCCACTCTTTGAGTACCGGTGTACTGAATGCAAATGTGTCAGGACCATACAAAGGATTACCACTAAAGCCAGAAATTAGTAGAAGTTATGAAATAGGTTATGAAGGACGTTTTTGGGATGATCGAATCAATTTTGATTTGGCTTTATATAAAACCAACACGAAAGACCAGTACTTTTCTTACCAAGCTCCTGTTGGCCAGGTTTCAACCACTGTGTTCCTTAATGCCGGAAATGTAGAAAATAAAGGGATTGAAGCTGCTCTTGGCGTCGATGTACTCAAAGGAGATAAATTATCATGGAATAGTTCAATGAATTTTACAGCCAATCGCAATAAAATTTTGGAATTAGCGCCAAAGCTTGGTGAACGATATAGTATTGGAGGGAATTTCAATGTGCTTCGCTTAAATGGTTCGTTTGGTGACTTCTGGGCTCGTACCTTCCTTAGAGATGAGAATGGAGTGATGGTGGTAGACGATAATGGACGACCACAGATCGGACCCGAAGGATATCTTGGAAATAACAACCCTAAATCCATTGTGGGTTGGAATAACACCTTTAATTACGATAAATTCAGTCTTAGCTTTACAATTGATGCGCGATTTGGAGGACAAGTAATCAGTATTACCGATGGGTACCTAAACTCGTTTGGGGTGAGTGAAGAAAGTGCTGCGGCACGCGATAAAGGAGGGGTTGATATTCCTGCTGTTAAGCAAGATGGGACAGCATGGGAAGGTTTGATTCCGGCCCAAGCTTATTATTCAGCCGTAGGAAATCGAGATGGAATCATCGAAGGGTTGGTCTATGATGCAACCAATATCCGAATGCGAGAAATCTCATTAAGTTATGGTCTTCCAATTAAATGGCAAGGAATCAAAAAAGCCTCAGTTTCACTGACTGGAAGAAATCTATTTTTCTTTAAAAATGATGCCCCTTATGATCCAGAATTAAATACCACTACTGGGGTAGGAGGACAAGGGTACGACAGTTTTGCCTTACCAGCAACCAGAAGCTACGGATTAAATCTTAAAGTATCATTTTAATCACCCTCATTTACGAAACATATGAAACCGTATAAAAAACTAATCGGACTATTATATTGCAGCCTATTTTTGACCTTGAGCTGCACCAAAGATTTCACCGATTTAAACACAAACCCTGCTGGGGTAACCGATGAACAAGCCATGGGTGATTTCGCCCTGATCGCTGCATTTTTGGCTCAAGCCCAGCGGAGCATCATATCAGAAAATGTTGGCGAGTATCAACTCTCCAATAACCTAACTAGCGATGCTTATGGAGGTTACTTTGGGGCCCAGGCTCCTTTTGTCGGAAATGCAAACAATCTGACCTATTCTCTGGTTCCAGGATGGTATTCTTCCTTATGGGTAGATCGATACATTCGAGCAATGAATCCACTGTACCGTGTTGAAGAGTTTACTAGGGGAGATGAAAAAATGCAGGACATTTTTGCTTTTGCGAAGATTCTTAAAGTATCGGCGATGCACCGTACATCGGATAAAGTTGGACCCATTATTTATAGTAAATACAACGTCCCTGATGAAAATGACCAAATACATTACGACACTCAACAGGAGACATACAATAACTTTTTCAAAGATTTAGATACGGCGACTACAATTTTAAAAACTTATGTGAGCAAAGACGTTTCTGCTGCAATGAAAAAATCAGATTTAGCCTATACGAGTAATAACTATGAAAGGTGGTTAAAATATGCAAATACCTTAAGATTGAGATTAGCGATACGCATCGCTTTTAAAGATCCAAGCAAAGCAAAAGTAGAAGGTGAAAAATCGCTAAATACAAGCAGCGGAGGATTACTTGAATCCACCCAAGATAATTGCTATATCAGCCTGAGTACCGATCATCCATTAAACATCATCTCTAGCTCATGGAGTGATACCCGTATGGGAGCCAGTATGGAGACATTTTTAACTGGATATAAAGACCCTAGATTACAAAAGCTCTTTATGGGAGCAACAGACCCTGTGGTCAAAGACCAATTTAAAGGAATTCGTTCAGGGATTGACATTGATGCAAAGAGCCGTTATGATGGGTATTCCAAATTGTTGCCCCAAGCAAATAAAATGCAATTAATGGTCGCATCAGAGAGCTGGTTTCTAAAGGCAGAAGCCGCATTGCGGGGTTGGAGCGATGCCGGAGATGCTAAAACTAATTATGAAACAGGTATAGACAGATCATTCGAAATGTATGGCCTTGCGGCCCAGTCTGCTGTATATAAAGCGAATGCTAGTGCCAAACCCGCACCATACATTGATCCTAAAGCGATTAAAGCAGGTCAAAACGATATAAAGGCCGGCTCCCCTTATTTGAGTACCATTACCATTCAGTGGAATGAAGCTGATTCTAAGGACCGGAAATTGGAACGTATAATTACCCAAAAATGGATTTCTATGTTTCCCGATGGAGATGAAGCTTGGGCAGAATATCGCCGCTCAGGCTACCCTATATTATTCCCTGTGGTGGTGAATTACAGCGGAAATACCATTCCAACTATCCCTGGAATCAGAAGAATGCCTTATCCCGAAAGAGAGTATAATAGCAATAGCGTAGCCGTTAATGAAGCGGTAGGGATGCTTGGAGGACCAGACAATGGCGGAACTAGGTTGTGGTGGGATGTAGAGAATAAGAAATTTTAATCAACCTACTTATTCTTATGTTAAAGCCTTACCTCACCAGGTAGGGCTTTAATTTTACCAATACCAAGCTTCCTTTAATGAATACGGCGCTTATCCCACACCAATGACCCTGAAAAAACGACATCAACAGTAAAGCAATTGTCTTGATCCTAAATATCTTAGGCTAAAAATGCAGAAGGTTCTCTTAATTCAACATTAAATAGCCTGTATGATTTTGTGCTTTTTACAGAAAAAAGTCTAATATTACACCAAAGATTCTAGTAAATGGTATTTGATTTCAGATTAAAAGTATTTCATACAGTTGCTCTAAGATTAAGCTTCACAAAAGCAGCGGCAGAGTTATTTATCACCCAACCAGCAGTCACTAAACACATCCGTGAATTAGAACTACAAGTGGGTACAGCCTTATTTAAACGAAATGGAAATTCAATTTCAATAACACCGGCTGGAGAAGTTATGTTGAAATACGCTCAGGAAATTTTTACAATCTATGCGCATTTGGAAAATGAGCTAAATCAATTAAATAAAATAGCAGAGGGAGCCATTAGGTTTGGCGCAAGCACGACTCTATCACAGATTTTGGCACCTAAAATTTTAGCGAAGTTTAAAAAAACATTTCCAGCAATTCAGGTATCTTTTATTAGAGGAAATTCTAATTTTATTTCACAACAGATTATAGAAGAAAAAATTGATTTCGCAATTGTTGAGGGAAGTTCTCGCTTTCCGCAGATCTGTTATGAAAACTTCTTAAAAGACGAGATCGTATTGGTCGCGAATACGAACAGCAAAATTTCAAAACTTTCTGAAATCGAACCGAAAAAACTTCTTGAGATTCCACTGATATTACGAGAGGCTGGATCTGGAACATTAGATGTCGTTTTTAAAGCGATTTCAGGGACCGGAATTAACACCAAAGATCTCATCATTGAAATTCAAATGGAGAGCAGCATTAGCATAAAGCAATACTTAAAATATTCAGATAGTGCCGCATTCCTATCCATACAATCCATCACCAGTGAGCTTCAACGGAATGAACTTAGCATTATTGAAATTAATGGCCTAGAAATTTTCCGTACTTTTCAATTTATACAATTGCATGGCAAGAATTCAAAATTGAACGATTTATTAAAGCAATTCTTTAGAACAAATGCTAATTTATAACTTCCAAAAGTTAATCTGTGAAAATACGAGGCTTAAAGCAATAATTTACTTCAAAGGGATCCAAGACTGATTTTTTTCTCGTTACCAATCCTCTGGCGCTCTTATTTTACGCCGCCCCATTATTCCTTCAATTTTCAATTGTTTTTTTAACACGTCTTTTTACAGGACTAGTAAAAAGTACAACCTTCTTCAATTTTTCCCCTAAACATATTATAAAATCTTCTGACAAACAAGAATTAGCTAACGACCTACTATTACCCTAGTATTACAAATAGTTATGCATGATAACAAGTTGTGATGACCATATTCAGAAGTCTAATTCTAAATTTGGACAACACTATAAACCCTTAAAACGAACAAACGCTTATTCCTGGTTACACATAAAATGAGGTCATAACGTTCTTGTTCACGTATAAATAATTAGACAATATGGAAAAAACCGTTATTGAAACTCGCGATGCTCTTCTTGGATCAATACGAACATTGGTATTGGTGATCTTTTTCTTCTTTCTGGTAATCATTATCCTAGTTACGCTATTGGTATCCCCTGAAAAGAAATCAATTAATGTCCAGTTAAGAGAGAACAGCATGACAACCTCCAAGCCAGATTCTGAACAAAAACCCCAAAATCTACCATCACCAAAAATCGGATGGCAAGCGCCTGATCTTAATACAATCCCCACTGGTGAAAAAGGAGATTTGGTACGTTACGGAAAAGAGCTTGTTTCGCATACCTCTGCCTATTTAGGCCCTAAGGGATCAGTCGCCATCATGGCCAATGGAATGAATTGCCAGAACTGTCACAACCAAGCAGGTACTAAACCGTATGGGATTAATTACTCTGCGGTCGCTTCCACCTATCCTCAGTTCAGGCCGAGATCGAATGCAAAGGTATCCATTGCTGGTCGTATCAATGGATGTTTTGAGCGGAGTATGAATGGTAAAAAACTTTCACCGGAGAGTAAAGAAATGAAAGCTATCGTCGCTTATATAGAATGGGTCGGTTCTGAGGTTCCCTCTGGTGTTAAACCGGAGAATTCAGGAATCAAAAAGCTACCCTATCTCAAAATTGCGGCCGATCCAAAAATTGGAAAGACGATTTACGCGAAACATTGTCAGAGTTGTCATGGTCAATCTGGTCAAGGAATCTTAAATGCAAAAGGGAATGAATACACGTATCCACCGTTGTGGGGTGAGGATAGCTATAATGATGGCGCGGGATTATATCGCTTAAGAAACTTTGCCGGTTTCGTAAAGTATAACATGCCTTTTGGTGTGACTGCTGAAAACACAATTCTTAGTGATGAGGAGGCTTGGCATGTGGCTGCCTTTGTAAACTCTCAACCTCGTCCTCATAAAGATCAAAGTGCTGATTGGAAAGACATTGCAAAGAAACCCGTAGACGTGCCCTTTGGCCCATACCAAGACAGTTTTGATCAGCAACAACATAAATATGGGCCTTACGGTCCTATTGAAAAAGCTTTAAAAACTAAAATCGCATCTAATAACTAAATCAATATATATGAAATCAATTAAAATTTTTTCTTTGGCAATTTTATTTACACTTATTGCTAACTCCACATACGCTCAAGTATCAACTGCGGAGAGATCGTTAACCTTCACTGGTGCCGAAGCCAAATTGGACCACTATAAAGCACTCTATGTTATTAATTCATCAGATCAGAAACGAGTGAATGGAGCTTTAAGAAACATAAAAAACGCTTTAAATGACCCTCGACTTAAAGGAAAGCTGGAAATAGAACTCATTGTTTTTAGTGATGGAGTTGAAATTTATAAGAAAGGAAGTCCATATTTAGAAGCCTTAACAGGTCTTAAAGAAAGAGGAGTCATATTAGCGCAATGTGAGAACACGTTAAAAGAGCGAAAAATTAACAAAGAAGATCTTTATCCATTTATTTCTTTTGTGCCGACTGGAAATGGCGAAATAATTCTACGTCATTACGAAGGATGGGCTATCGTGCATCCATAATTCTAACTATCAAATCTATTTATTATGCAAAAATGTATCAAGAATCTACTGATCCCACTTTTTCTAATTACTTCCTTAAACGCCTCCTTTTCTCAGGATCATCAATATGATCCTCCTTGGAACACACCACCTGAAAGCACTGTTATGTTTACCATCCCCGGAATAGACAACGTTCCGGATTTGTATGGAGATATTAATGATCCACAATTAGTCGTATTTTTTGCTGGGAACCAGTTTATGGTTGTAGATGAGTTAATGAAAGCTTTTAAAAAGGAATACCCAGAATATCAACGGGTATTTGCTGAAACTTTACCTCCAGGGAAATTAGCTGACCAAATTAAAGGGGGTTCCTTAACGATCGGAAATATGCGGATAACCTTAAAACCTGACGTATATACTGCAGGTAAAAATCGAATAACAGAAATGTCGGAATATTTCGATAGAACTGAGGTCTATACCTACAATAAATTAGCCATCATGGTCGCCCAGGGTAATCCATATAAGGTAAAAAATTTAAGAGATCTAGCTAGAAAAAACTTAAAAGTGAGTATGCCAAATCCTTTATGGGAGGGCATAGGAAAGCAAATTGAAATGGCCTATATTAAAGCCGGAGGGGAGACATTGAGAAAAACTATTATGGAAGAGAAGACGAAAGATGGATCTACTTTTTTGACACATATTCATCATAGACAATCCCCCATGAGAATTCTTTATAAACAAAGTCAAGCAGCTCCTGTATGGTACTCTGAAGTTCACTTTCAAAAAATGATTGGTCACCCGGTAGATTTAGTCGAAATAGCTGAAAAAGAAAACATTAAGGCAA
The DNA here is from genome assembly GCF_059758715.1 of Sphingobacterium sp. GQ94. NCBI lineage: Bacteria > Pseudomonadati > Bacteroidota > Sphingobacteriia > Sphingobacteriales > Sphingobacteriaceae > Sphingobacterium > Sphingobacterium sp. GQ94. The sequence continues at coordinate 460 of NZ_JCAXEC010000008.1, read as the reverse complement.
CCTATATTGCCGGAAAGCTAAAAAATGCACCCCACCAGCAAGCCGCTAATGATTTTTTAGATTTCATGATCAGTCCTACCGCAAAAAATATCTATAAAAAATATGGCTTCAGTGAACTGTAAATAGCCTGTTTTGATACTTGGGTTTTGGCTTAATTATATCCAAAACCCTTTTAAAAAATGAAAGTATAATCGATCTACTAGGATTATTTTCTTTCAAAAAGACCAAAAGTTGGAGAGCAATCCAATACTTACCCCTTTTAAACAGTATTAATCAATTCATACCAGTTTTAACTTCCTTTAATTATACTTATGCATAGATTGGTTGACCTTGATCTTTTTGTCAAAGCGCTTCACTAATTCGTTTAGAAAGATCTTAGAGGCTTTGTAGTAGATGTGTTGGGGTTTTTCAGTCTGTAAGGGAAGAATGGCCGGACACACAAGATGAGCTGGGAAAGTGA